>NZ_JBFAQT010000015.1:0-178915 GCF_040678895.1 Kitasatospora sp. NPDC049258 | reverse complement strand
GCAGGGGGGACCCTGTGGGAGAGTAGGACGCCGCCGAACAATCTTTCAGAGAAGCCCCTCCGGGTCACCCGGAGGGGCTTTTCGCATTCCCGGCCACAGTCCGAGGAACAGGCGACTGGGCAGGCGGGGAGCCTCGCACTGCCCGTCCCGGGGCTGGAGCCGCACCTGCCGTGGCGGCGGGAGGCCGCGATGTGGGCATCCGGCGGGCGCTTACCTGGTTCCAGGGGCGGGCCCGGTGCGCGCCGGCCCCACGTGGTCACCGTTCTCACCGAGTTCCGCAGTGGCGAGCCGGTCCTGCTGCGGGCGCTCTCGTACCCGGACCGGGAGGTCCGCCTGAGGGCCGTGATCGCCCTGGTCGCCGGTGCCAGGGCCGGGATGCCGGACGGTGCTTGGCGGAGCCTCGCCGAGGATGGCCGCGAGCGAGATGTGCGGCTGGCTGCCCGCGCGCTACCGCTTCTCGGGCAAGTGTGACGGCCGGGGGCGGCCGCAGGGGTGACCGGGGGTCAGAGCCGGCCGGCGGCCTTGAGGGCGAGGTAGGTGTCGGCGAGTGCGGGCGGCAGGGCGGCCGGCGGGGCGTCGAGGACGGTGACGCCGAGGCGGGTCAGGCGGTCCGCGGTGCGGCGACGGTCCGCGCGGGTCTGCTCGGCGGCCGCGGCGCCGTAGACCTCCTTCACGCTGCCCCTGGCGGTGGCGAGTTCGTCCAGCCGGGGGTCGGCGACGGAGGCGAGGACCACCTCGTGGCGCTTGGTCAGCAGCGGCAGCACCGGGAGCAGGCCCTCTTCGACGGGGCGGGCGTCGAGACCGGTGAACAGCACGATCAGCGAGCGGTGCGGGGCCAGGCGCAGCGAGTTGGAGACCAGGGCGCGCATGTCGGTCTCCAGCAGGGCCGGTTCCAGGGTGGCCATCGCCGAGGTGAAGGCGGGCAGCACGTCGGAGGGCGAACGGCCCAGCACGCTACCGCGCTTGCGCAGGTCGTGGGCGAGCAGGTCGACCCGGTCGCCCGCCTTGGTGGCGAGGGCGGTGAGCAGCAGTGCCGCGTCGAGGGCCGCGTCCAGCCGGGGGGCGTCGCCGACCCGCCCGGCCGCGGTGCGGCCGGTGTCGAGGACGAGCAGGACGTGCCGGTCGCGCTCCGGGCGCCAGGTGCGGACGGCGACGGTGTTGCGGCGGGCGCTGGCCCGCCAGTCGATCGACCGGACGTCGTCGCCCGGCAGGTACTCGCGCAGCGAGTCGAACTCGGTGCCCTGGCCGCGGATCAGGACGGCGGTCCGGCCGTCGAGTTCACGCAGCCGGGCGAGCCGTGACGGCAGGTGCTTGCGGCTGGTGAAAGGGGGCAGAGCGCGCAGGGTCCACGGCACCTGGTGCGAGCCCTGACGGGCCGCCAGGCCCAGCGGGCCGAGTGAACGGACCGTCACCCGGTGCGCGTGGTGGTCGCCGCGCCGGGTCGGGGCCAGCACCGTGGTCAGCCGGCGTCGTTCGCCGGCCGGGACGGTGAGGCTGTGCCGGGAGCCGGTCTCGGCGGTGCCGGGGCGCCACGCGGACGGCGCCCAGGCGTCCCGGAGCAGGGCGCGCAGCGGGCGCCCGGACGGGTTGGTGAGGGTCAGTTCGACGGTGGCGCTCTCGCCGAGCCGGACGGCGGTGTCGCCGCTCCGGGAGAACCGCAGGGTGCGGACCGGAGCGGCGAGCACCAGGTCGACGAGGACCGCGAGGAGCACGGGCAGGGTGACCGCGCCGATGCCGGCCCAGGAAGGCAGCAGGAGGCCCACGACGAGCGCGCCGAGCGCGGCCAGCAGGGCGGTTCGGCCGGTCAGGGCCATGGACGGGACTCCTTCGGGGGATCCTGGGTGGAACGGCAGGGTCAGCGCGGGGCGGGGGTCTGGGCGAGGACCGCCTGGACCACCGAGTCGGCGGTGACGCCTTCCATCTCGGCCTCGGCGCGCAGCTGCACCCGGTGCCGCAGCGCGGGCAGCGCGAGCGCCTTGACGTCGTCGGGGGTGACGTAGTCGCGGCCGGCCAGCCAGGCCCAGGCGCGGGAGGCGTTGAGCAGCGCGGTGGCGCCACGGGGGGAGACCCCGATGGACAGCGACGGGGACTGCCGGGTGGCCCGGCAGAGGTCGACTATGTACGCCAGCACCTCGGGGGAGACGGTCAGCTTGGCGATCTCCGCGCGGGCGGCGGCCAGGTCGGCGGGGCCGGCGACCGGGCGGACGCCGGCGGCGGCGAGGTCGCGCGGGTCGAAGCCGTTGGCGTGCCGGGACAGCACCTGGAACTCCTGGTCGCGGGTGGGCAGCGGGAGGACCAGCTTGAGCAGGAAGCGGTCGAGCTGGGCCTCGGGCAGCGGGTAGGTGCCCTCGTACTCCACCGGGTTCTGGGTGGCGGCGACCAGGAAGGGCTCGGGCAGGGCGCGCGGGTGGCCGTCGACCGTGACCTGGCGCTCCTCCATGGCCTCCAGGAGCGAGGCCTGGGTCTTCGGCGGGGTGCGGTTGATCTCGTCCGCGAGCAGCAGGTTGGTGAAGACCGGGCCGGGCTGGAAGGAGAACTCGGCGGTGCGGGCGTCGTAGACCAGCGAACCGGTGACGTCGCCGGGCATCAGGTCGGGGGTGAACTGGATCCGCTTGGTGTCCAGGCTCAGCGCGGTGGAGAGGGTGCGCACCAGCAGCGTCTTGGCGACGCCGGGGACGCCTTCGAGCAGGACGTGGCCACCGCAGAGCAGGGCGACCACCAGGCCGGTGACGGCCGCGTCCTGGCCGACCACCGCCTTGCCGATCTCGGCGCGCAGGGCGGTGAGGGCGGCGCGGGCGTCCGCGGGGGCGGCCGCCGGGGCCTCGGGGGAGTGCACCGGACCGGGGATGTCGGCCTTGCTGAGGGACGTGCTGGCAGCGGGCTGCTCGGTCACGGCTGTCGTACCTGCCTTTCCAGGGCGTCGAGGTCGTCGGTGAGCCGCAGCAGTGCGGCGTCGTCGGTGGGCGGGCCGCCGTAGAGCAGGGCCCGGATGTCGTCGGCCGAGCGCGCCACGCGGTCGGCGACGGCGGTGCAGAGCGCGATCGGCTCGGGCTGCCCGGCGGCGGTCGGCACCCCGAGTGCGGGGGCGAGCCGGTGGACGGCGGCCCGGCGCAGCGCGTCGGCGGCGCGGCCGCGGGCCTTGGCGCGGTGGTACAGCCGGGCCCGGCCCTCGGTGGTCTCGGTGGCCCGGACCACGACGGGCAGTTGCTCGGCGACCACCGGGCCGAGCCGTCGGCCGCGCCACAGGGCGGCCAGCGCGGCGGCGATGGTCAGCTGGAGGGCGGCCCAGTTCCAGCCCGCGGGGATGAAGTCGGTGAACTGCTTGCGGTGGGCCAGCGGCACGCCGGCCTCGTAGTCGGGCAGGTACCAGACCAGGTGCTGGTGGCTGCCGAGCAGGCCGAGGGTGAGTGCGGCGTTGCCGTCGTCGTCGAGCCGGCTGTTGGTGAGCGGTCGGCCGGTGCCGAGCACGACCGTCTCGCGGTCGGCGTTCTCGGCGTGCCGGACCAGGCTCCGGTGGCCGTGCCGCGGGTAGCAACCGGTGTCGCCGGAGCCGGCGTCGTAGAGCAGCCCGCCGAGCTCGGCGGTGTCGGCGCGGACGGCCTCAGGCAGCTGGCAGGCGGGCGGGGTGCTGAGCGGCTCGGCGATGTCGGGGAACCCGTCCGGTGCGGTGACCAGGGTGATGCCGGGGGCGAGGGCGTCCAGCGCGCTCTGCTCGGGGGAGATCAGGATCAGCCGGTTGGCGCTGCCGCGGGGGACGGCGCCGAGCCGGCTGAGCTGGGCGTGGCTGAGCAGGTCCGGCCGGGGCAGGACGACCGTGGTGCCGGGCTCGCGCAGGGCGGTGGCCAGCGCCTTGTCGTCCTCGACGGTGCGCACGTCGACGCCCTCGCGCTGGAGCAGGACGACGGCGGCCCGAGCTCCCTCCGGGTCGGGCGAGCGCGGGTCCAGCGGGGGCCAGCTGCTGCGGCCGGTCAGGCCGCCGAGGAGCAGGCCGAGCACCAGCAGGAGGACGGCGGTGAGCAGGTACCAGCGTGAGCGCAGCCACAGCCGCCGTCCGCCCGGGGCCAGGCTGGTCGGGGTGGGCGACTCCGGAGTGGCCGGTGGCGGGGTCGCAGCGGCCGGGGCCGGCGGGGGTATCGGGGGTGCGGTGGTCATGCGGTGCCTCCGGCGGCCGGGGCGAGGGCCGGGCGGGCCGCCTGCAGGGCCCGGTCGAGCTCGGCCAGGGACTGGTAGTCGCCCGCTTCGGCGGTGCGGTCGCCGTAGGCGATGTCGTCGAAGGTCCGGGCGGCCGCGGCCAGTGCCGGGGCGTGGGCGGGCAGGGCGCGGCCGGCCTCGGCGGCCGCCTCGTCGGCGGTCCGGCCGGGGCGGACGTCGAGCACGGTGCGCTCCTCCAGGGCCCGGACCACGGCCCGCATCTGCTCCCGGACGGCCTCGGCCCAGTCGCCCGCGGCCGCGTGGGCCCGGGCTGCCGAGCGGTGCTGGGCGGAGCTGCGCGGGCCGTCGACCTCGAACAGCCCGCCGGTGCTGCGGGCCTGTCGGCCGGGCGCGCCGAGCCGCCACCAGACGGCGGCGACCACGGCGGCCGCCACCAGCAGCAGCAGGATCGTCCCGGTGGTGCTACCGGTCGCCGTGCCCAGACCGGAGAACAGCTCGGAGATCCGGTCCGAGATCCAGGTCTCGATCCGCTCCAGCAGGCTCGGGTCGTGCTGGTGGTAGACCGGGTTGAGCAGTTCGTCGTGTGCGGCGTCCCGGGCCTGGTCGCGCGGGACGGTGACGGGGGTGCCGCCGGCCAGCAGCGCACCCTCCCCCCAGTTCGGCATCGGGATCAGGCTCCCGGTGGGGTGCTCTGGTGGGGCACGGCCGGGCCGGCCCAGCCGGTGGGCTGCGGGGTGCTCACGCCGGCGGCGCGGGCGAGTTCGATGTCGAGGGCCTCGCGGCGGATCCGGCGGTCGATGTAGAGCAGCACCGTCATGGCGGCGTTGACCGGGATGGTGATGGTGGAGACCAGGGTGCCGCCGACGGCCATGATCACCATGCCCAGCAGGTTGAGGCCGGTGGTGTTCTCACCGGCGAGCTGGTCGAAGGCCTCGGGGTTGCCGAACAGGGTCGCCAGGAAGACGAAGGGCAGCGCGGCCACGGTGGCGACGATGCCGAGGATGATGGTGGTCAGCAGGTTGACGCCGAGGATCCGCCACCAGGAGCCCTTGACCAGCCGGCGGGAGCGGCTGAGCGAGGTGAGCACGCCCTGGCGCTCCAGCATCAGCGCGGGGCTCGCCAGGCTGAGCAGGACGCCGAGCCAGCAGGCCACGCCCAGCGCGACCAGCATCATCAGCACGGCGAGCACCGCCACCCCGGGGGTGAAGCCCGCGGAGATGCCCAGCAGGACCGGCGGCACGGCGGCCACCAGGAACACGCCGAGGATGATCAGGAACAGCAGGAAGGTGAGGCCGGTCAGCCGGCCCAGCTGGCCGCGGGCGGACTGCCAGGCCTCACGCAGGGTGACCTGCTCGCCGAGCACGCCCTTGCTGACCACGATGGTGAGCAGGCCGCCGACCAGGATCCCGAGCAGGGCCTGCAGCACGGTCGGCACCAGCGCCGCGGTGAGCTCCGCCCCGACGCCGCCGCTCTGCCGCGCCCACCACTCCAGCACGGTCTTCACGGTCTGGGTCAGCGCGGCGAAGCCGAGCGACAGCGAGAGCGTGGTGCGCCAGTACTTGCGCACGGTGGTGAAGGCGCCGTCCAGCAGCTCGCCGACGCCCAGTGGCCGGAGCGGGATGACCCCGGGCTTCGGGCTCGGCGGCACGCCCCAGCCCGGGTGGCCGCCGTACGGGGGCGGCGGGCCCCAGCCGGGGGCGCCACCGGGGGCGCCGTAGCCGCCGTACGACGGTTGGCCGGGGGCGCCCCACTGGGTGGCCGGCGGGACGTCCTGCGGGGCGTGCGGGGTGTCCTGGGGGGCTTGCGGCTGCTGCGGAGCGCCACCCTCGGGGGTGGATGTCGCCGACGTACCCGGTGCTGCGGCTGGGCCTGCCGCCTGCGGCGGGGCCCCGTCGGCCGGCTCGGGCGAGCCGGGCGAGGTCCAGCCCGGGTTGTCGGTCATCACTGCTCCTTGTGAGGTGGTCCTGCGGTCCTGGTGGGCAGGCGGGTGGTCGGCTACCGGCCGGAAACTGTTCCTGCGCCGCCCATCGTGCCATGGTGGGCCTGGTCACCCCAGGGGTATCCCGTTGCTGATCGACAACGGCCTCCCCGACGCCCGTGAGCTGCGAGATTTGAGGTGTTATGCCCGGTCCTGCGGCGGACCGGAGGCCACCGACCGGCGCTGCTGTGCGCCAGGTCACAATCCGGTAATGAGAAGATGGAGCCATGAAGGGACGCGTCCTCGTCGTTGATGACGACACCGCACTTGCCGAGATGCTCGGCATCGTGCTGCGTGGTGAGGGTTTTGAGCCGTTTTTCGTCGCGGATGGGGACAAGGCGCTAGCCGCGTTCCGGGAGACGAAGCCGGATCTCGTCCTCCTCGACCTGATGCTGCCGGGGCGGGACGGCATCGACGTCTGCCGGCAGATCCGGGCCGAGTCGGGCATTCCGATCGTGATGCTCACCGCGAAGACCGACACGGTCGACATCGTGGTGGGCCTGGAGTCCGGGGCCGACGACTACGTCACCAAGCCGTTCAAGCCCAAGGAGCTGGTGGCCCGGGTCCGGGCGCGCCTGCGCCGGGCCGAGGAGCCCACCCCGGAGCAGCTGACCATCGGTGACCTGGTCATCGACGTGGCCGGCCACTCGGTCAAGCGGGACGGCCGGGGCATCCCGCTGACCCCGCTGGAGTTCGACCTGCTGGTCGCGCTGGCCCGCAAGCCCTGGCAGGTGTTCACCCGCGAGGTGCTGCTGGAGCAGGTCTGGGGCTACCGGCACGCGGCCGACACCCGGCTGGTCAACGTCCACGTGCAGCGACTCCGGTCCAAGATCGAGAAGGACCCGGAGCGCCCGGAGATCGTCGTGACGGTCCGCGGGGTCGGTTACAAGGCGGGGCCCAGCTGAGCATGCGGGACCAGGAAGCTGACGAGTCCCCGTCGGGCATCGGACCCGGCGGGGATGCTGCTGTGCGCGGTGACGTGCTGAGCTCGACCACCCAGGGCCGGCGGCCCCGGCGTGGGGTGGCGGGGCTGCTCGCGCTGGTGGCCCGTCAGTTCCGGCGCCCGTTCAACCGGCTGATAGCCGTGTACCGGCGGTCGATCCAGCTGCGGGTGGTCGCCACCACGCTGTTGCTCTCGGTGGCCGTGGTGCTGGTGCTGGGCGTGGTGGTGGTGGCCCAGGTCCGCAACGGGCTGCTGGACACCAAGCGGCACGCCGCGCAGGGCCAGGCCATCGGCGGCTTCCAGATCGAACAGGACAAGATCAACGAGGCGATGAAGCTCCAGGCCAAGGCCGGGGCCAACGCCGATCCGGCCCGGGACGAGATCGGGGCCTGGCTGAACAAGCAGGTCACCGACCTGTCCAGCGGTGGCGCCGGGGTCTACTCGGTGATCGCCATCCTGCCCGCCCCGCAGACCGAGGGCGGCTCGGAGACGGTGTTCCGGGGCGCCTGGTACTCCGGCGACATCCTGCCGATCAGCATCACCCGACAGCTGCGGGACGACGTCGCCGCGCAGCCGGAGATCCTGCACGAGCAGACCACGATGATCCACCGGGGCGACGGCAACGGCGGCCAGACCTCGGACGAGAAGGGTCTGGTGATCGGGAAGCAGTTCAAGGGGCCCGACGCGCTCGGCACCGAGTACCAGCTCTACTACGTCTTCTCGCTCGGCCAGGAGACCGACACCCTCGGACTGGTGGTCGGCACCCTCGCCACCGCCGGGGTCTTCCTGGTGATGCTGCTCGGCGGGATCGCCTGGGTGGTGGTCCGCCAGGTGGTCACCCCGGTGCGGATGGCCGCCGGCATCTCCGAGCGGCTGGCTGCCGGGCACCTGGAAGAGCGGATGAAGGTCACCGGGTCCGACGACATCGCCCGGCTCGGCGACTCGTTCAACCGGATGGCGAACGGGCTCCAGGCACAGATCCGGCAGCTGGAGGAGCTCTCCCGGGTGCAGCGCCGGTTCGTCTCGGACGTCTCGCACGAGCTGCGCACCCCGCTCACCACCGTCCGGATGGCCGCCGACCTCATCTACGACAGCCGGGACGACCTGGACCCGATGGCCGCCCGCTCGGCCGAGCTGCTCCAGGAGCAGCTGGACCGCTTCGAGTCGCTGCTCGCCGACCTGCTGGAGATCAGCCGGTTCGACGCCGGCGCCGCGATCCTGGACGCCGAGCCGGTGGACCTGCGGGACATCGTGACCCGGGTGGTCGAGGCGGCCGACCCGCTGGCGCAGGCCAAGGGCAGCGCCGTGATCATCCGCGGTGGCGAGGACCCGGTGGTGACCGAGGTCGACGCCCGGCGGATCGAGCGCATCCTGCGCAACCTGGTGGTCAACGCGCTGGAGCACGGCGAGGGCCGCGACGTGGTCATCCGGCTCGGCTCCGGCGAGGGCGCGGTCGCCGTCGGCGTCCGTGACTACGGCATCGGACTCAAGCCGGGCGAGGCCTCCCGGGTGTTCCACCGCTTCTGGCGGGCCGACCCGTCCCGGGTCCGGACCACCGGCGGCACCGGCCTCGGCCTGTCCATCGCGGTCGAGGACGCCCATCTGCACGGCGGCTGGCTGCAGGCCTGGGGCGAGCCCGGCGGTGGGTCGCACTTCCGGCTCACCCTGCCGCGGACCCGCGGTGGCGAGCTGGTCCGGGCGCCGTTCCGACTCGAACCCGAGGACTCCCGGCACAACCGCGGGCTGGCCTCCACCGGTGCGCCCTACCGGCGCTCCCAGCGGCCGGCCGGCGCCACCGCGCTGACCTCGGCCGACGAGCCGGGTGCGGCGCAGCCGGACACCCCGGAGACGCCGGAGGGCGCGGTGACCGGCTTCGGCAGCGGCCTGGGCGGGGTGCTCAGCATCGGCCCCGGGCTCGGCCGGGCCCCCGCGGCGCCGCTCGCCGACCCGTCGGACGTCCGGTCGGCGGCCGGGGGGTACGGTGCCATCGGCGCCCAGGTCGTGGTCGACCGGCCGGCCGGTCGGCCGAGCACGCAGCAGGCCACCGGGGCCCAGGCGCCGGAGAACGACGAGGAGGGGACCGACGGTGCGACGGACAGGCAGCGGTAGGACCGGAGTCCGGCCCGCCACCGCGGCGGTCTGGGGCACCCTGGTCGCCTTCCTGGCCACCGGTTGCGTGGGGATGCCCGAGGGCGGGCCGCCCGAGCGGGTGGAGATACCCCAGGGCGCGGGTGCCGAGAACCTCCAGGTCCGGGTCTACCCGGTGGCCCCCTACAAGGGGGAGTCCCCGCGGGACCTGCTGGCCGGCTTCCTGAACGCCTCCAACGCGGACGAGCCGACCTACCGCACCGCGAAGAAGTACCTCACCTCGACGGCCGGCGACCACTGGCAGCCGGAGGCCGGGGTGTCCGTCCTGGACAGCCAGGGCCAGAACAGCGCCCCGCCGCCGGAGGGGGCCGCCTCCACGGAGATCACCGTCACCGGCGGCCTGGTCGGCACGCTGGACGCCAAGCACTCGTACCAGGCGGCGGCCGACGGCGAGCAGTTCCGCCAGACCTTCACCTTCGTCAAGGAGAGCGACGGCCCGGACAAGGGCGAGTGGCGGATCGACCGGCTGCCGGACGGGCTGATCGCCGACCAGACCACCTTCAAGAACGGCTACCGGGCCGTTCACCGCTACTTCTTCGCGCTCACCGACCCGTCGGCCGAGCACCCGCAGGCCGGGTCCGTGCTGATCCCGGACCCGATCTACCTGCGGCGCCGGGTGGACCCGCTGACGGCGGCGGCCAAGGCGCTGGCGGCCGGGCCGTCGACCTGGCTGGCCCCCGCGGTGTACTCGCCGCTGGACGGGGTCCGGATCACGGCTCCGGTGGCCGTCAGCGACAGCAAGGTGGCCACGGTCAAGGTCGACGTGCCGGACTTCGGCGGCCGCAGCGAGCTCTGCCAGCAGATGGCCGGGCAGCTCTACCACACGCTGGCCGACCAGCAGGGCAAGGCGCCGATCCAGCGGCTGGAGCTGAGCGGCGTCAAGGGCGGCTGCGCGATCAGCGAGGACTCGGCGGCGCGGATCGCGCCCGGCAGCCTCGCCGGGAGCTTCGGCTCGCACCAGTACTACCAGCTGGACAACGGCCAGATGATGGTCGCGCAGGGGGACGGGCAGGGCCGTGCGGTGGGTGGCCCGCTGGGGCAGCCGGCCCCGGCCGGGCAGCCCGGCAAGGCGACCCCGGGCACCTTCGCGGTGCGCCGTGACGGCGGGGCGGTGGCCGTGATCGGGGCCGACGGCCGGAACCTGCAGGTGGTGGGCACCGGCGACAGCGACAAGACCGGCGCCAACGTGGTCACCAGCCGGGCGCCCACCCCCGAGCAGGGGCTGGCCTCGCCGAGCTGGGACGGCCGGCAGGACCTGTGGCTGGTCGACCGTGACCCGGCGGGCTCCCGGGTGCTGATGGTCCGCGGCGGCAAGGTCGTCGAGGTGCCGGTCGCCGGGCTGGGCGGCCGTACCGTGAAGTCGCTCAAGGTGGCCTCGGACGGCGTCCGGATCGCCCTGGTGCTCAGCAACCCCAAGGACAACACCCAGACCGTGGAACTCGGCCTGCTGACGCACCGCGGCACGGTCGCCGACCCGAAGGCGGACATCACCGGGCTGCGGCCGGTCGGCCCGCTGCTGACCGATGTCGCCTCGGTCTCCTGGGCGGACACCGACCAGCTGCTGGTGCTCGGCAAGGAGAAGGGGAAGCTGCAGCAGCTCCACTACCTGGGCACCGACGGCTCGCAGAGCAGTGACTCGCCGCTGCAGGGCGGTGACTCGATGACCTCGGTCTCGGCCACCGAAGGCCGCGACGGCGACACCGTGCCGACCGTGCTGGCGGTCTCGGACCACCGGATCTACCGGCTCCAGGGCACCCAGTGGCGCGAGGTGCCGGTGCCGCAGGAGCACCCGGCGCTGTCCTTCAGCTACCCGGGCTGAGCCGCCCGGCCGGGCCGCAGGGGCGGCGCCGGCCCGCTGCGGCCGCCCCGTGCGGCTGCTCCGGGTGCCCGGCCCGAGCGCCTGGGCACCGCGGCGACCGTGGCGGCCGCCACCGGCGGGTGGCCGGCGGCGGACAGCGCCCGGGCGGCCTCGGCCAGACTCGCGCCACTGGTGACCAGGTCGTCCACCAGCACCAGCCGCCGGCCCCGCCCGGCCCGGGCCAGCCTGCCGCGCAGCCCGGGCGGCACCACGAGGGCGCCGTGCAGGTTGCGCCGCCGATCGGCCGCGCCCAGGCCGGCCTGATCGGCCACCCGCCGGGTCTGCCGCAGCGCGGGGGCGACCAGGGCGGCCCGGCCGGAGCGGCGGAGCTCCGCGGCGGCCGCCCGCGCCAGCCGCAGCATCGGATCGTGGCCCCGGGCGCGCACCGACCGCCGGGTGGAGGGCACCGGCACCAGCAGCAGCGGCCCGCAGCCGTCGGCCGCCGACCGCACCGCGCCGGCCAGCAGCGTGCCGAGCGGCCGGGCCAGCCGCAGCGCGCCCCGCTCCTTGTGCGCGAGCAGCAGCCCGCGCAGCGGCTCGCCGTACGGCCCCGCGGCGTGCACCGGGGGCAGCCCGGGCGGCGCCGGGCTCGGGGTGGCCGGGCCCGGGCGGGCGGCCACGAGCACGCCCCGGCAGGCCGGGCAGAGCTGGCCCCGGCCGACCGGGCAGCCGGCGCAGGCGGTGGGCAGCAGAAGCTCCAGCAGCTCGCGGACGGCGGTGGGCAGATCGGTCATATCGGCGCCTTCCGGGGGGTGGCGGAGCGGCGATTTGCGCCATACGGTTGACCACCCTGGCGGTGTTGTCCAGCCGTTTACCCTTCTTTCACCCGTAGGAGGGTAAACAGAGGGCAACAGTCGTGCCGCCGGTTCTCCCTCGTTACGTTGTTCGACTGGGGAGGCGGAATCCCCCCGTGGGGTGTCTCATAAGGCCAGAGGGGGTTTCAAGCGCTCCTGGTGGGGAGGAAGTGAGGTGAGGGCCAGTCGCGCTCGCCGTTCCCGGCGACGCTGGGGCCGGTGACTGATTGGCTGGTCCGGCTGGGTCTCAGGCCGATCCGGTATGCACTCCGGTTCGGCGACAGCACAAGGGATCGGAGTTCTGCGTGGACATCGTCGTCAAGGGCCGCAAGACCGAGGTGCCCAAGAGGTTCCGCGAGCACGTGGCCGAGAAGCTGGAGAAGGTCCAGAAGTTTGACGGCAAGGTGATCAGCCTCGACGTCGAGGTGTCCAAGGAGCACAACCCGCGCCAGGCCGACCGCTCGGAGCGGGTCGAGATCACCCTCCGTACCCGTGGCCCCGTGATCCGGGCCGAGGCCGCCGCGGCCGACCCGTACGCGGCCCTCGACCTGGCCTCGGCGAAGCTGGACGCGCAACTGCGCAAGTCCGCCGACCGCCGCCGCGTGCACAAGGGCGGCAGCGGCCGCACCCCGATCAGCGTCGCGGAGGCGACGGCGGCGCTGGCGGCTCTCCCCGAGACGGCCCGACCCGCGGCCGGTAGCAACGGGGCAGCCCGCAAGACCATGATGGGATCGCTGGAGGTGGAGGGCGACGGTCCGCTCGTCGTCCGGGAGAAGACGCACCCCGCCGGGCCGATGTCGCTCGACCAGGCGCTGTACGAGATGGAGCTCGTCGGCCACGACTTCTACCTGTTCGTGGAGAAGGACAGTGGCCTGCCGAGCGTGGTCTACCGCCGGCACGGATACCACTACGGCGTGATCCACCTCAAGGAGGACCACAACGCCCAGGGTGACGCCGGCGGCGCCGGTGGCGCGATCGGTGGGCCGGACGAGGACTGACGGTCCGTCCGCCGACCCGTAGGGCCCGGAGCCGCCGCGGTGGCCCGGTACAACACCGAAGACAGGACACACCGGTGACCCCGGCGGCTGCGGCCGCCGGGGTCACCCAGCTGGGCGGTGCGACGGCGGAGGGTGATCAATCGGGCCCCCGCCGTGGAATGATGGGCCCGACATCGACCGGCAGCCGGGGGAGGAGCGGATGGGCGAGCCATTCAGCCAGGGTTTGGGAGCCGGCCGGGGGGGCGGTCAGGGCGAGGGTAGGGAGCCCGAGTACGCGCTGCGCCGCACCGAGCCGATCCGGGTCCTGGTGGTGGACGACCACGCACTGTTCCGCCGAGGCCTGGAGATCGTGCTGGCCGAGGAGGAGGACATCACGGTCATCGGTGAGGCCGGCGACGGCGCCGAGGCCGTGCTCAAGGCCGCGGACCTGCTGCCGGACATCATCCTGATGGACGTCAGGATGCCGCGCCGCAGCGGGATCGAGGCCTGTACCGCGATCAAGGACGTGGTCCCGAGCGCCAAGATCATCATGCTGACGATAAGCGACGAGGAGGCCGACCTCTACGAGGCGATCAAGGCGGGTGCCACCGGCTACCTGCTCAAGGAGATCTCCACCGACGAGGTCGCCACCGCCATCCGCGCGGTGGCGGACGGTCAGTCCCAGATCAGCCCCTCGATGGCCTCCAAGCTGCTCACCGAGTTCAAGTCGATGATCCAGCGCCGCTCCGACGACCGGGAGTTGGTGCCGGTGCCCCGGCTCACCGACCGGGAGCTGGAGGTGCTCAAGCTGGTGGCCACCGGGATGAACAACCGGGAGATCGCCAAGGAGCTGTTCATCAGCGAGAACACCGTGAAGAACCACGTGCGCAACATCCTGGAGAAGCTGCAGCTGCACTCCAGGATGGAGGCCGTGGTCTACGCGATGCGGGAGAAGATCCTCGAAATAGGCTGACCGCGGGGGCCGTTCGGTCGCTCAGCCGTCCAGCAGCGCCTGCAGGGCGGGGCGCAGCCGCTCGTCGTCCAGGGCCTCGACCCGGACGGCCTCGCAGCCCACCCAGCCGGCCGCCTCGCGCAGCGCCGTGGCCAGCGCCCCGAGGTGCTTCGGCGCGTCCAGCGAGATCTGACGGGCCACCAAGGTCCGCCCCTCGCGGGCCGGGTCGACCCGGCCGACCAGCCGCCCCTGGGTCAGCAGCGGCATGGCGAAGTACCCGTGCACCCGCTTGTGCTTGGGGGTGTAGGCCTCCAGCCGGTGCGTCATGCCGAAGATCCGCTCGGTGCGGGCGCGGTCCCAGACCAGCGAGTCGAAGGGCGACAGCAGGGTGGTGCGGTGCCGCCCGCGCGGGTCGGAGGCCAGGGCGGCCGGATCGGCCCAGGCGGGTGCGCCCCAGCCGGCCACCTCGACCGGGACCAGGCCGGACTCGGGCACGGCGGCGTCGAACTGCGCGGCCTTGAGCCGGTGGTAGTCCATCAGGTCGGCCCGGGTGGCCACCCCGAGCGCCGCGCCGGCCTGGGCGACCAGCTGCCGCAGGCACTCGGCGTCGGTGGGGTCGCGCTCGAACAGCGCGTCCGGGACGGCCTGTTCGGCCAGCCGGTAGACCCGCTTCCAGCCGCGGCGCTCGGTGCAGACCACATCGCCGAAGGAGAGCGCCCGCTCCACCGCGATCTTGGTGTCGGACCAGTCCCACCACTCCGCCGTCCGCTTGGCGCCGCCCAGTTCGGTGGAGGTCAGCGGACCCTCGGCGCGCAGCTTGTCGAGCACCTGCCGGTAGGTGGCGGGGGTGACCTGGTGGCCCCAGAGGTTGCCCCGGGCGCGGTAGGCCCGGCGGCGGAAGGCGAACAGCGGCCACTCCTCGATCGGCAGGATGCAGGCGGCGTGCGACCAGTACTCGAAGGTGCCGGCGCCGCCCCAGTACGCGCTCTCCACGGCCGGCCGGCCGACCGCGCCGAGCCGGGCGTACGGCACCAGCTCGTGCGAGCGGGCCAGCACCGAGATGGTGTCCAGCTGCACGGCGCCGAGGTGGCGCAGCAGCCCGCGGACCCCGGCGCGGCGGTCCGGTGCGCCGAGCAGGCCCTGGGCGCGGAGGGCGATCAGGCGGGCCTGGTCGGCGGAGAGGCTCATGGCGGTCATGCCGGGCAGGGTAGGCCCCGGCACCGACAGTCGGGCGAAGCGGCAGGAGGAAGGAGGGGAACCCTTCGGCCCCCTCGGCGGTTGAGCAGTGCACGGAGAGCGGTACGGTGACCGTTTTGCCCCGGCGGGTGACGCTAATCGGTGCTTTGCCCTGGCGGGTGACACGGGAATACCGTGCTGACGCACCTCCCGACGGCTTGTCCTCCTCGCATACGATGACCGTACGGTGGGGTAGGTCTCGCCGTGCTGTAGTCCAGAGCCGATCCAGGCAAGGAGCCCGCCCAAGTGTCCGTCTTCGACAAGATCCTGCGCGCAGGCGAAGGTAAGACCCTTCGCAAGCTGCAGCGGATTGCTGCCCAGGTCAACTCGATCGAAGAGGACTTCGTCAACCTCACCGACGACGAACTGCGGGCACTGACCGACGAGTACAAGTCCCGGCTGGCGGACGGCGAGTCGCTGGACGACCTCCTGCCGGAGGCGTTCGCCACCGTCCGCGAGGCGTCCAAGCGGGTGCTCGGGCAGCGCCACTACGACGTCCAGCTGATGGGTGGCGCGGCGCTGCACTTCGGCCACGTCGCGGAGATGCGCACCGGTGAGGGCAAGACCCTGGTGGGCACCCTGCCGGCGTACCTCAACGCGCTGACCGGCAAGGGCGTGCACCTGATCACGGTCAACGACTACCTCGCCGAGCGTGACTCGGAGTGGATGGGCCGGGTGCACCGCTTCCTCGGCCTCGAGGTCGGCGTGATCCTCGCCAACATGTCGCCGGCCGAGCGCCAGCGTCAGTACGGGATGGACATCACGTACGGCACCAACAACGAGTTCGGCTTCGACTACCTGCGCGACAACATGGCCTGGTCGCAGGACGAATTGGTGCAGCGCGGCCACAACTTCGCGATCGTCGACGAGGTCGACTCGATCCTGATCGACGAGGCCCGTACGCCGCTGATCATCTCCGGTCCGGCGGACCAGGCCACCAAGTGGTACAGCGACTTCGCCAAGCTGGTCCAGCGCCTCAAGCGCGACCGCGACTACGAGGTGGACGAGAAGAAGCGCACCGTCGGCGTGCTGGAGGAGGGTGTCACCCGGGTCGAGGACTACCTGGGCATCGACAACCTCTACGAGTCGGTGAACACCCCGCTGGTGGGCTTCCTCAACAACGCCATCAAGGCCAAGGAGCTCTACAAGAACGACAAGGACTACGTCGTCATGAACGGCGAAGTCATGATCGTGGACGAGCACACCGGCCGCATGCTGGCCGGCCGCCGGTACAACGAGGGCATGCACCAGGCGATCGAGGCGAAGGAGGGGGTGGAGGTCCAGAACGAGAACCAGACGCTGGCCACCATCACCCTGCAGAACTTCTTCCGCCTGTACGACAAGCTGTCGGGCATGACCGGTACCGGTACCACCGAGGCCGCCGAGTTCCACCAGATCTACAAGCTCGGCGTGGTGCCGATCCCGACCAACAAGAACCCGCTGCGGATCGACCAGCCCGACCTGATCTACAAGTCGGAGCCGGCCAAGTTCGCCGCCGTGGTCGAGGACATCGCGGAGCGGCACGAGAAGGGCCAGCCGGTGCTGGTCGGCACCGTGTCGGTGGAGAAGTCCGAGTACCTGTCCCAGGAGCTGCGCAAGCGCGGTGTCCCGCACGAGGTGCTGAACGCCAAGCACCACGAGCGCGAGGCGCAGATCGTCGCGCAGGCCGGTCGCAAGGGCGCGGTCACCGTGGCCACCAACATGGCCGGCCGCGGTACCGACATCAAGCTCGGCGGCAACCCCGAGTACCTGGCCGCGGCCGAGCTGGCCCAGCGCGGGCTGAACGAGGAGGACACGCCGGAGGAGTACGCGGCGGCCTACCCGAGCGCGCTGGAGAAGGCCAAGGAGGCCGTCAAGGTCGAGGAGGCGGAGGTCCAGGAGGCCGGCGGCCTCTACGTCCTCGGCACCGAGCGGCACGAGTCCCGCCGGATCGACAACCAGCTGCGCGGCCGCTCCGGCCGGCAGGGCGACCCGGGCGAGTCCCGGTTCTACCTGTCGCTCGGCGACGACCTGATGCGGCTGTTCAAGGCCGGCATGGTCGAGCGCGTGCTGTCGATGGCGAACGTCCCGGAGGACGTGCCGATCGAGTCGAAGATGGTCACCCGGGCGATCGCCTCCGCGCAGACCCAGGTCGAGCAGCAGAACTTCGAGATCCGCAAGAACGTCCTCAAGTACGACGAGGTGCTCAACCGCCAGCGCGAGGTCATCTACACCGAGCGCCGCCGGGTCCTGGAGGGCGAGGACCTGCAGGAGCAGATCGGCCACTTCATGGACGACACGGTGGCGGCCTACGTCGCCGCCGCGACCGGTGAGGGCTTCGAGGACGACTGGGACCTGGACAAGCTCTGGACGGCCCTCAAGCAGCTCTACCCGGTCACCCTCGACCTGGAGGAGCTGGAGGAGGAGGCCGGCGGCCCGGCCGCGCTGACCCCGGACTACCTGACCAAGGTGCTCCAGGAGGACGTCCAGTCCCAGTACGGCGCCCGCGAGGACCAGCTCGGCGAGCAGATCATGCGCGAGCTGGAGCGCCGCGTGGTGCTCTCGGTGCTGGACCGCCGCTGGCGCGAGCACCTGTACGAGATGGACTACCTGCAGGAGGGCATCGCGCTGCGGGCCTACGCCCAGCGCGACCCGCTGGTCGAGTACCAGCGCGAGGGCTTCGACCTGTTCTCCGCCATGATGGAGGGCATCAAGGAGGAGTCCATCGGCTACCTGTTCAACCTGGAGGTCCAGGTCGAGCAGCAGGTCGAGGAGGTGCCGGTCGCGGACTCGGACTCGGACGCCCCGCTCTCGCTGGAGAAGGACGCCCGCCCGGAGATCAAGGCCAAGGGCCTGGAGGCGCCGCAGCGCAAGAAGCTGCACTACGTCGCCCCCTCGGACCAGATCGGCGGCGGCGTGGTCGAGGGCGACTTCGAGGACGCCGTGCCGGACGACGGCGACGGGCTGACCCGCGCCGAGCGCCGCAAGGCCGCCAAGTCGGCCAAGGGCGGCCGTCGCCGCAAGGTCTGACCGGCCCGGCGCACGCTGTCACCAGGGCGCCGTTCCCGCTGTCGCGGGGGCGGCGCCCTGGCGCGTACCGGGGCGGCCGTTCAGCGGGCCTCCACGGCGGCGCACTGCCACTGCAGGGTCTGGCGGTGCTGCTCCAGGCGGAAGGCGACCATGTGGTGGCGCGGGCCGAACTCCACCCGGACGCAGACCTCCAGCGCCCCGGTGCCCGGTGCGGAGTCGTAGACCCGGCCCAGCCTGGTCCGCGGGGGCCGGCCGTGCGGGCGCAGCGGGCCGCTGCGGACCAGGGCGACGATCTGCTGGTAGCCGCGCAGCGTGGTGTGGCGCTGGAGCTGGCCGACCGGACGGACCCCGGTGAGCACCTCGACCAGGCGGTGCGCGAAGCGGGTCGCCAGCTCGCCCTGCCCGGCCCCGCGCGCCGGGGCACACGCTGTCCGCGGGTGGCGCGGGGCGCGGGCGGGCGCCGTGCGGGCGTGCAGGGCCGTGGGTGAGGCGGCGGGTGCGGTGACCGGATGCGGGTGGCGGACGGGGCGGCGCGGGCGGTGCCGCCCGGGCGAGGGCACCAGCGGGTGGACGCGGGGCGACGCGGGCCGGAGCGGGTCGACCGGTGTGTCGATCGGCGCGTCGACCGGCGCGTCGACCGGTGCGTTCGGCCCGGCTTCCGGCGCGGCGGCGGTGAGGGTGGTGGCTTCGAGCACGGCGGACCTCCCGGGGATGTGGCGGCGGGTCCCTTGGTACCGAGGCGCGGGACGGGGCGGCAAGCGCCCGGCGCGCGCGGTCGGTGCCCGCCTCGGTGTCACCTATCCGAGTGAGGCCGGTGCTGGCGCGGGCCTCGGGCCATCCGGGCCGGCCCGGGCCCGGTCGTCGCCCTGGCCGGCCCGGATGGCCCGAAGGGGTACGGGTGACGGGTGCGAACGGGCGTTGCCCTGCCGGGACTACCGGCAGGTAGGGCGCAGTATCGGGGGGAGCGGAATCGGCGACGAGGCGGGCGGTGCGGCGTGACCCAGGTGTCTACCGGAGACGACCGGCCGGCCCGGAGCGGGCCGGCCGCCGAGCGTGCGGGGGGCGGCCGGGCCGGGGACGGGCCGCGGCGCGGCCTGGTGCTGGGCGGCGGCGGGATGCTCGGGGCGGCCTGGACGGTCGGGGCGCTGTGCGCGGTCGAGGAGATCACCGGCTGGCGGCCGGGCAGCGCCGAGGTCCTGCTCGGCACCTCGGCCGGCGCGCTGCTGAGCGCCCTGCTGGCGGCCGGGGTGCAGCCCGCGGAGCTGCGCGACCACCAGCTCGGCCGGCCGGTCACCGCCGGGCCGCTGGTGGGGATCGACTTCGACTACGACACCGTGGTCGGCGGGGCGCTCCCGCCGCGTCCGCAGGCCGGCATCGGGTCGCCGGGCCTGCTGCGCGACGTTGTGCGCCACCCGCGGGACTATCCGTTCCTGACCATGGTCTCGGCCGCCGTGCCGCCCGGCCGGGGCTCGGTCGCGCCGATCGGCGACCTGGTCCGGGAGCTGCTCGGGGACGGCGACTGGCCGGCCGGCAGCGGGCTGCGGGTGGCCGCCGTGGACTACCGGTCCGGGCACCGGGTGGCCTTCGGCGATCCGGACGCGCCGGTGGCCGGGGTGGCCGAGGCGGTGATGGCCTCCTGCGCGATCCCCGGCTGGTTCGCGCCGGTGGAGGTGGCCGGCGGCCGGTACGTGGACGGCGGCTGCTGGTCGGCGACCAACGCGGACCTGATGGCCGGCCGCGGGCTGGACGAGGTGTACGTGCTGGCGCCGATGGGCGTGCGACTGCACCCCGCCGGCCGCGCCGAGCCGGGCCGCGGCACCGTCGCCGCGCTGCGCGAGTGGCGCGAGCGCGACCGGCCGCGCGGGGTGCTGGCCCAGCTGCTCAGCCGCTACCGGCGCGCGGTCACCCGGCAATTGCTGCGCGAGGTGCGGCAGCTGCGGGCGGTGGGCACCCGGGTGCAGCTGCTGGCGCCGACCCAGGCGGACCTCGCGGTGATGGGGCCGAACATGATGGACCCGTCCCGGCGCGGCCCGGTGCTGGAATCGGCGCTGCGCACCAGCCGGGCCGCCCTCGCCGCCCTCGCCGCGCCGGCCGGCTGACCGGGCCGGCCGGCCGCCCCACGCGCGGCGGGCGCAAGCGGCGCCAGGGTGATCACCCGGGCCGTATTCTTGGGGACGCGGTGTGCTGGCCGCGACTGATCGAGGAAGGTGCTCCCGATGCGCGTGTACGTGCCCACCACGTTGAAGGGTCTGGCCGCGGTGCACCCGGGGGGCGCGCTGGACCAGGGCGTGGCCTACGCGGTGACCCCCGCGCTGCGCGAGTGGTACGTCAGCGACGACCTGGAGGAGCTGGAGTACGCCGCGCTCAACCGGGCCGCCGAGTGCTCGCTGCGCCTGCTCGCCGAGGACGCCGCGGCGCCCCGGCGCCGGGTGGTCGTGGCGGTCGAGGTCGCCGACTCGGCGGTCTCCCCGTACCCGGGCGACGAGTACGAGGACCAGGGTTCGCTGGGCCGGGTGGTGCTGACCGGCCCGATCCCGCTGGCGAAGGCCGCCGCGGTGCACGCGGACGTGGCCGACGAGGAGGTGGCGGCGGACGTGGCGGCCGCGGCGCTGGCGATCGCGGCGGCGGACAAGGGCGACTCGGACGCGCAGTTCACCGTGGGCGGCGCCGAGGACCACGAGCTGCTCTGGTTCGCGACCCAGGAGATCCCCGGCCTGCTGGCCTGACTGTCGGCGGTGCCCGGTACGGTTGCCGACGTGCGCACTCATATCGTCTGGGACTGGAACGGCACGCTCTTCCACGACATGGACGCGGTGCTCGGCGCGAGCAACGCGGCCTTCGAGACCATCGGCATCGCGCCGCTCAGCCTCGAGCAGTACCGCGAGATGTACGAGATCCCGATCCCGCGCTTCTACCGGCGCCTGCTCGGCCGCGACCCGAGCCAGGCCGAGTGGGAGGCGCTGGACGACGTCTTCCACCTCCGGTACGCGGAGCTGAGCCGCGCCTGCGGGCTGACCACCGGTGTGCCGGAGCTGCTGAGCGGCTGGCGGGCCACGGGCCGGAGCCAGTCGCTGCTGTCGATGTACGAGCACGACCGGCTGCTGCCGGTGGTGCGCACCTTCGGGCTGCTGGACGAGTTCCTCCGGGTGGACGGCCGGACCGGTGCCTCGGGCGGCCGCAAGGCGGGTCACCTGGCCCGGCACCTGGCGGCGCTCGGCGCCGAGGTGGAGCCGGGGCGCACGGTGCTGATCGGCGACGCGGTGGACGACGCGCGGGCGGCGCTCGCCTCGGGGCTGCACGCGGTGCTCTACACCGGCGGCTCGCACACCAGGGCGAAGCTGGAGGTGGCCGGCGTCCCGGTGGTGGACAGCCTCGCGGAGGCGGTCGAGCTGGCGGCGGAACTGGCCGCCTGAGCGCAGCGCCCGGGAGATCACCGCGCGGGCGTGTCGCCCCGGCCGGATCGGCGGCCGGTTGGTCAGTCTGGACCGACGCCAGTCAGCGCCGGCCCGGCGCCGGCCGTCCGGACTTCCGTGGAGCTACCGTGCCGATCGACGCAGTGACCCAGGTCCCGATCCCCGTCAACGAGCCGGTGCACGGATACGCGCCGGGCAGCCCCGAGCGGGAGCGGCTGGAGCGGAAGCTGGACGAGCTGGCCGCCGAGCAGATCCCGCTGCCGATGACCATCGCGGGCGAGCTGCGGTTCGGCGGCGGGGAGCGGATCGAGGTGGTCCAGCCGCACCACCACGCGGCCCGGCTGGGGGTGCTCGGCAATGCCACCCACCAGGACGCGCAGCTGGCCGTGGACGCCGCGCTGGCGGCCGGGGCCGAGTGGCGCTCGCTCTCCTTCGACGACCGGGCGGCGGTCTTCCTGCGCGCCGCCGACCTGCTGGCCGGGCCGTGGCGGGAGACGGTCGCGGCGGCGACCATGCTCGGCCAGTCCAAGACCGTCCAGCAGGCGGAGATCGACGCACCCTGCGAGCTGGTCGACTTCTGGCGCTTCAACGTGCACTTCGCCCGGCAGATCCTGGCCGACCAGCCGCAGTCCTCGCCCGGGGTGTGGAACCGGACCGACCACCGGCCGCTGGAGGGCTTCGTCTACGCCGTGACCCCCTTCAACTTCACCGCCATCGCGGGGAACCTGCCCACCGCGCCGGCGCTGATGGGCAACACCGTGGTCTGGAAGCCGTCGCCGACCCAGACCCTCGCCGCGCACCACCTGATGCGGCTGCTGGAGGCGGCCGGCCTGCCGCCCGGGGTGATCAACCTGGTGACCGGTGACGGCCACGCGCTCTCCCAGGTCGCGTTGGCCAATCCGGCACTGGCCGGCCTGCACTTCACCGGATCGGCCAAGACCTTCCAGTTGCTCTGGAAGACGATCGGCGCCAACCTCGGCTCGTACCGGACCTATCCGCGGATCGTCGGGGAGACCGGCGGCAAGGACTTCCTGGTCGCCCACCCCTCGGCCGACCCCGGCATCCTGCGCACGGCGCTGCTCCGGGGCGCGTTCGAGTACCAGGGGCAGAAGTGCTCCGCGCTCTCCCGCGCCTACCTGCCGCGCGGACTGTGGCAGCGGATCAAGGACGAGTTCCTGGCCGAGGTCGACGCGCTCACCGTCGGAGACGTCACCGACCTGAGCAACTTCATGGGCGCCCTGATCGACGCCCGGGCCTACGCGAGGAACCGGACCGCGATCGACCGCGCCCGGCAGGATCCGACCGTGGAGCTGGTGGCGGGCGGCGAGTACGACGACGCCATCGGCTACTTCGTGCGGCCCACCGTGCTGGTCGGTACCGACCCGCGCGACGAGATCTTCCGGACCGAGTACTTCGGCCCGATCCTGTCCGTCCAGCTCTACGAGGACGCCCGCTGGCCGGAGGTGCTGGACCGGGTGGACGGCGGGGCGCCGTACGGGCTGACCGGGGCGGTGATCGCGCAGGATCGGTACGCGATCGCCCAGGCGGTGGAGCGGCTGCGGTTCAGCGCCGGCAACTTCTACATCAACGACAAGCCGACCGGCGCGGTGGTCGGCCAGCAGCCGTTCGGCGGCGGCCGCGCCTCGGGCACCAACGACAAGGCGGGCGCGGCCCAGAACCTGCTGCGCTGGACCTCGGCCAGATCGATCAAGGAGACGTTCGTCCCGGCGACCGACCACCGCTACCCGCACATGGGCTGAGGGGTGCAGGATGGCGATCAATCCGGCAGCCGCTGACAGTCCGATCGTGCCGATTGGACATGGTGTCCAGGAAGGAACGATCTCCCTACAGGATTGCTCCTCCCTGTCCCCTGACACCTTCGTTTCATCAGGTTAGGCTGACTGGCGTCGCCGGATAGTCGCAGGCCAAACGTCCTGTCGTACCCAGATGTAGTGCCGTTCATGCGTGGCATGGGCGGTTTTCATCAGGATCATGCGAGAGGATTGCGGACGGACCCGGCGGTGTACACCCAGCCACCACCGAGTCACGCAACGGCGCGCGACAGGAGCCAAACAGCCATGCAGACCAAGCTGGACGCAGCCAAGGCCGAACTGCTCACCAAGGCAGCAGCAGCCGCTGAGAACAGCCAGGTGGGGGGAGCGGCGCCAGGGGAGGGCCTGAGCAACGGCGCTCTGGCCGCATACCTGCACCACTACTACCTCCACACCGCTCCCGAGGACCTGGTCGACCGCGACCCGGTCGACGTGTACGGCGCGGCGGCCTCCCACTACCGGCTGGGGCTCAAGCGCCCCCAGGGCACCGCCGAGGTCCGGGTCTACACCCCGACCGTGGAGGAGAACGGCTGGTCCTGCGGCCACACCGTGGTCGAGGTGGTCACCGATGACATGTCCTTCCTGGTCGACTCGGTCACCAACGAGCTGACCCGCGAGGACCGCGGCATCCACGTCGTCATCCACCCCCAGCTGGCCGTCCGCCGTGACATCACCGGCAAGCTGCTGGAGATCCTGGACATCGACGCCTGCTCGCGCAGCCAGGCCGCCGGTACCGAGTGGCCCGCCGACGCGGTGGTCGAGTCCTGGATGCACATCGAGATCGACCGCGAGACCGACCGCGACGACCTCCGCGCCATCGAGACCAACCTGCGCCGGATCCTGGGCGACGTCCGCGAGGTCGTCGAGGACTGGACCAAGATGCGCGACTCCGCGCTCCGGCTGGCCGACGAGCTGGCCGAGGAGCCCCCGGCGCACCTGGCCGAGCAGGAGGTGGCCGAGGCCTGGGAGCTGATGCGCTGGCTGGCCGACGACCACTTCACCTTCCTCGGCTACCGCGAGTACGACCTGGCCGAGCACCGCGGCGAGGAGGTGCTGCGGGCCGTCCCCGGCACCGGGCTCGGCGTGCTGCGCTCCGACCCGATCAGCGTCGACACCGACCACCACCCGGTCAGCGAGGCCTTCGGCCGGCTGTCCGCCCCGGTCCGGGCCAAGGCGCACGAGAAGAAGCTGCTGGTCCTCACCAAGGCGAACAGCCGCGCCACCGTGCACCGCCCGGCCTACCTCGACTACGTCGGCGTGAAGAAGTTCGACGCCAACGGCGAGGTGATCGGCGAGCGCCGCTTCCTCGGCCTGTTCTCCTCCGCCGCGTACACCGAGTCCGTCACCCGGATCCCGGTGGTCCGCCGCAAGGTGCAGGAAGTCCTGGCCGACTCCGGCTTCTCCGGCGACAGCCACGACGGCCGCGACCTGCTGCAGATCATGGAGACCTTCCCCCGGGACGAGATCTTCCAGACCGCCGCCGCCGAGCTGCTCTCCATCGCCACCAGCGTGCTCTACCTGCAGGAGCGCCGCCGGCTGCGGCTGTTCCTGCGCCAGGACGACTACGGCCGCTACTACTCGGCCTTCGTCTACCTGCCGCGGGACCGCTACACCACGCGGATCCGGCTGCGCCTGATGGAGATCCTCATGGAGGAGCTGGGCGGTGAGACGATCGACTACACGGTGCACGCCACCGAGTCGGTGCTGACCCGCCTGCACTTCGTGGTCCGGGTCGCGGCCGGCACCGAGCTGCCGCAGCTCAGCGACGCCGAGATCGAGCGGATCGAGGCCAAGCTGGCCGAGGCCGCCCGGTTCTGGATGGACAGCTTCCACGACCAGCTGCACACCGAGCTGGGCGAGGAGCGGGCCGCCGAGCTCGGCCACCGCTACGCCAACGCCTTCCCCGACGGCTACCGGGCCGACTTCACCGCCCGCACCGCCGTCTCCGACCTCAAGCAGATCGAGTCGCTGCACGGCGAGGGCGACTTCCGGCTGAACCTCTACCAGCCGGTCGGCGCCGGCGACGACGAGCGCCGCTTCAAGATCTACCGGGTCGGCGGCCCGATCTCGCTCACCGAGGTCCTCCCGGTCCTCCAGCGCCTGGGCGTCGAGGTGCTCGACGAGCACCCGTACGCGCTGCGCCGCTCGGACGGCACCACCGCGTGGGTGTACGACTTCGGCCTGAAGCTCCGGGAGGCCACCGAGCTGACCGACGAGGCCCGCGAGCGCTTCCAGGAGACCTTCTCCGCCACCTGGATGGGCAAGGCCGAGAACGACGGCTTCAACGAGCTGGTCCTGACCGCCGGGCTGACCTGGCGCCAGGCGGTCGTGCTGCGCGCGTACGCCAAGTACCTCCGGCAGGCCGGGAGCACCTTCTCCCAGGACTACATGGAGGACGCGCTCCGCAACAACACCCACACCACCCGGCTGCTGGTCAACCTCTTCGAGGCCCGCCTCAGCCCCAGCCACCGCTCGGGCGCGCTGGAGCTCACCGAGGGCATCTTCGAGGAGCTCAACGGCGCCCTGGACGAGGTCGTCTCGCTGGACGAGGACCGCATCCTGCGCTCCTTCCTGCACCTGATCAACGCCACCCTGCGGACCAACTTCTTCCAGCACGCGGCCGACGGCCAGTGGCACTCCTACGTGTCGATGAAGTTCGACCCGAAGGCCATCCCTGACCTGCCGGCCCCGCGGCCCGCCTTCGAGATCTGGGTCTACTCGCCCCGGGTCGAGGGCGTCCACCTGCGCTTCGGCAAGGTCGCCCGCGGCGGTCTGCGCTGGTCCGACCGGCGCGAGGACTTCCGGACGGAGATCCTCGGCCTGGTCAAGGCCCAGATGGTCAAGAACACCGTGATCGTCCCGGTCGGTGCCAAGGGCGGCTTCGTCGCCAAGCAGCTGCCGGACCCGTCGGTGGACCGCGACGCCTGGCTGGCCGAGGGCATCGCCTCGTACAAGACCTTCATCTCGGCGCTGCTGGACATCACCGACAACCTGGTGGCCGGCGAGGTCGTCCACCCCGCCGACGTGGTCCGCCACGACGAGGACGACACCTACTTGGTGGTCGCCGCCGACAAGGGCACCGCGACCTTCTCGGACATCGCCAACGGCGTCGCCGAGGCGTACGGCTTCTGGCTGGGCGACGCCTTCGCCTCCGGCGGCTCGGCCGGCTACGACCACAAGGGCATGGGCATCACCGCCCGGGGTGCCTGGGAGTCGGTCAAGCGCAACTTCCGCGAGCTGGGCCACGACACCCAGACCGAGGACTTCAGCGTGGTCGGCATCGGCGACATGTCCGGTGACGTGTTCGGCAACGGCATGCTGCTCAGCGAGCACATCCGGCTGGTGGCCGCCTTCGACCACCGGCACATCTTCCTCGACCCCGACCCGGACGCCGCGGTCTCCTTCGCCGAGCGCCGCAGGCTGTTCGACCTGCCGCGCAGCTCCTGGGACGACTACGACAAGTCGCTGATCTCGGCCGGCGGTGGCGTCTTCTCGCGCTCCGCCAAGGCGATCCAGCTCTCCCCGCAGGTCCGCGAGCGGCTCGGCATCGAGGCGTCCAAGATCACCCCGGCCGAGCTGATGAAGGCGATCCTGCAGGCGCCGGTCGACCTGTTCTGGAACGGTGGCATCGGCACCTACATCAAGGCCTCCACGGAGACCAACGCCGAGGTCGGCGACAAGGCCAACGACGCGATCCGGGTCAACGGCAGCCAGGTCCGGGCCCAGGTGGTCGGCGAGGGCGGCAACCTCGGCTGCACCCAGCTCGGCCGGATCGAGTACGCCGCGGTGGGCGGCCCGGAGGGCACCGGCGGCTGGATCAACACCGACGCGATCGACAACTCGGCCGGTGTGGACACCTCGGACCACGAGGTCAACATCAAGATCCTGCTCAACCAGGTGGTCGCCGACGGCGACATGACGGTCAAGCAGCGCAACGCCCTGCTCGCCGAGATGACCGACGAGGTCGGCCACCTGGTGCTGCGCAACAACTACGCGCAGAACGTGGTGCTGGCCAACGCCGTCGCCCAGGCCGTCTCGATGGTCAACGTGCACTCCCGCATGATCAACCGGCTGGAGTCGGCCGGGCAGCTCGACCGGGCACTGGAGTTCCTGCCCACCGAGCGGCAGATCCGCGAGCGCCAGCAGAGCGGCCGCGGGCTCTCCCAGCCCGAGCTGTCGGTGCTGCTCGCCTACACCAAGATCACGCTGGCCGACGAGCTGCTCGCCACCGGGCTGCCCGACGACCCGTACTTCCGCACCGTGCTGCACGAGTACTTCCCGAGCGCGCTGCGGGCCCGGTTCGCCGAGGCGATCGACAACCACCCGCTGCGCCGGGAGATCATCACCACCCTGATCGTCAACGACACGATCAACCGCGGTGGCTGCACCTTCGCCTTCCGGCTCCGCGAGGAGACCGGCGCGACGATGGAGGAGATCGCCCGCACCCACGCGGCGGCCCGCGCGGTCTTCGGCCTGGAGCACATCTGGGACCAGATCGAGGCGCTGGACAACCAGGTCCCGGCCGAGATGCTGACCAAGATGCGGCTGCACTCGCGCCGCCTGGTCGAGCGCGCCACCCGGTGGATGCTCAACAACCGCCGGCAGCCGCTGGACATCGCCGGCACCATCGAGTTCTTCCACGACCGGGTCAACCAGGTCTGGGACAGCCTGCCCAAGCCGCTCCGCGGCGAGGACGCGGCCTGGTTCGACAAGATCTACCAGGAGCTCTCCGAGGCGGGTGTGCCCGAGCTGCTGGCCACCCGGGTGGCGGGTCTGTCCTCGGCCTTCCCGACCCTGGACATCGTCGGGGTGGCGGATCGCTCGGACGCGGACGTGATGGAGGTCGCCGAGCTCTACTACGACCTGGCCGACCGCCTGCAGATCACCCACCTGCTGGACCGGATCATCGAGCTGCCGCGCACCGACCGGTGGTCCTCGATGGCCCGCGCGGCCATCCGCGAGGACCTGTTCGCCGCGCACGCCGCGCTCAGCGCGGACATCCTGGCCTGCGGCCCCGAGGGCTCCTCGCCGGAGGAGCGCTACGGCGCCTGGGCCGAGCTCAACAGCACCCTGCTGTCGCGGGCCAAGACCACCCTCGACGACATAAGGGGTTCGGACAACTACGAGCTGTCCAGCCTCTCGGTCGCGATGCGGGTGATCCGCACCCTGCTGCGGGCCGCGCGCTGAGCAGGTAGCAGCACGCCGAAGGGGCGGGACCGGGTGACCGGTCCCGCCCCTTCGGCGTCCACCGCGGTGGGCCGCGGCCCTAGGAGGCCGCCGCCCGCTGCAGCGCGCTGGCCAGCAGCGCGAGGTCGGTCGGCCCGTTGCCGAGCTCGCGGACCGGTCGGCGGGTCGGTGGCTCGCCCAGCTGGGCCTGGTCGATCGCCACCACGGTGGGCCGCAGGGTGGCCGTCCGGGGGATCCGGCCGCTCACCCGGGCGGTCTGGAAGGCCGTCACCCCGCCGTCCGGGCGGCGCAGGTAGCCCCGGCCCGGGGTGTCCTCCGGCAGCGCCGCCGCGTCCGGCAGGTCGATCAGCAGGTCGGACTCGGCGGGCTGGTCGGTGCGCAGGGCGATCCGCAGCAGGGCCGCCTCGTCCACCTCCGTCCCGGCCGTCAGCTCGGGCGCCCCGGTGGCCGCGATCAGGTGGACGCCGAGCCGGCCGCCCCGCCCGGCCACCTCGGCCAGCGCCCTGGCCAGCGGCCGGCCGGCCGGGGAGGTCGGGGCGAGCAGCGCGTCGTAGTCGTCCACCACGACTATCAGCCGGGCCGGCGGCGGCCCGTCCGCGGCCGGGCCGGCCGGGGCGGTGCCGGGTGCCCGGCGCGGCTCGATCACCCGGGCGCCGGCCCCGGCCGGGGCCGCGCCGCCGCTGGTGACCAGCGCCGGGCTCCGGGCGAACGGTCGGGCCGCGTGCCAGGCGGCGAAGCCCAGCTCGCCGAGGACGGCGGCGCGGTGCGTCAGCTCGTCCAGCAGCGACTCGGCGGTGAGCAGGGCCTGCCGCGGATCTGCGGCCGCGTTGAGGTGGCCGACCACGTGCGGCAGCTCGGTGCAGCCGGCGAGCCCCAAGTCCTCGCCGGAGCCCGCCGCCCGGCCCTCGACGATCATCAGCTGGAGCCGCTCCGGCCGCTCGGCGACGGCCAGCGAGGCGATCAGCGTGCGCAGCAGCTCGGTCTTGCCGGCCCCGGGGCCGCCGCCGACCAGCAGGTGCGGACCGCCCGCCTCGGCGGCCGCCAGCTCCGGGTCGGCGAGGTCGACGGTGCAGGGCTCGCCGCCGCGCGCGGTGCCCAGCAGCGCGCCGGCCGCACCGGCCGACAGCGGCAGCTCGGACCAGCGGGCGGAGACCTTGGCGGGGGTGACGCTGTCCAGCCCGAGCAGGTCGAGCAGGCGCAGCGAGGCGGGCAGCGGCCCGCGGGCGACCGGCGTGGCCTCCCGGAGCGGGGCCAGCACCCGGGCCAGGCGCTCCGCCCAGACGGTCGAGACCGCGTCCAGCGCGACCTCCTCGACCAGCTCGCGGCCCTCGGGGGCGGGCCGGTCGACCGTGAGCAGGGTGCCGACCTCTCCGGTGATCCGGGCGGTGGCGCCGATCCCGGCGGGCAGCTGGTCCACCCGCTCGGCCAGGCAGAGCGGGTGGACGCCGAGCGCCGGGCCCTGGCGCAGCAGCAGCGCCAGGGCGTCGCGCCCGGCCGCGGTGCCCGGGTCACCGTCCACCAGGACGACGGTGGCGGGCGGCCGGGCGGTGGCGGCCGCCAGCTCGGTGAGCCGGGCCTCGGACTGCTCGGGGCCGACGCCGACCAGCAGCCGGCAGGCCTGGCCGTGCATCGGCCGCAGGTGCGGCAGCCACTGCGCCCAGGACCACTCGGCGGCGGCCTCCTCGTCGGCCGCGACCAGCACCAGGTTGAGCCCGCTCGGCGGGTGCAGGGCGGCCAGCTGGGCCACCAGGGCGCGGGCCAGCGCGGCCAGCCGGGGGCGGGGGCCGGCCAGGCCCAGGCTGCCGGCGGCCTGCAGGCCGACCGTGACGGGCACGGCGGGCAGGACGGCGCCGGGGGCGGTGCCGGGGCCCGCGGGCCGGTCCGCGGTGCCGAGCCGCAGGGTGAGCGCGTCCGGATGCCCGGGGGCCCGCTCCCACAGCCGGGGCCCGGGACCGAGGGCGGTGAGCAGCAGGGCGGCCGGGTCGGGCCAGCGCTCGCGCTGGGCGAGGGCCTGCCGGCTCACCGCGTCGGCGTGCTGCTGGGCGGCATCGGCCCGGTCGGGCTCGGCCGCGGCCCGGCCGCGGCGGCGGGAGAGCAGGGCGCGGGCCCGCCCGCCGGAGCTCGGCGGCTCGGCCGCGGGGGCCGGTGCCGGTGCGCCCGGGCCGGGCCGGGCCGGCGGGCGGGCGGCCAGGCCGAGGTGGCCCTCGCCGTCCGGCACCAGCGGGCGGGGCTGCTCGGCCGGCTCGGACCCGCCCGGGCGGGTCAGCTGGACGGTGGACTCGCCGAGCCGGACCAGCCCGCCGTCGGCCAGCTCGGCCGCCTCGCCGCGCAGGTACCAGCCGTCCAGCCGGGTGCCGTTGGTCGAGCCCAGGTCGCGCACGGTGGCGCGGCCGTCGGCGGCCAGGTGCAGCGAGAGGTGCAGCCGGGAGACGTCCGGGTCGTCCAGCGGCACGTCGGCCTCGCTGGAGCGGCCGAGCCGGATCTCCTCGCCGTGCAGCCGGTGCACGCCGCCCGCGTCCGGGCCGCCGATCACGCGCAGCTCCGCGGCGGCGGGCGACCCGTCGCCGTCCGCGTCCGGATCGGGCTCGCCGAGCGACAGGACGGTGCCGTCGACCAGCGGCGGGTGGCCGAGCAGGGCCTGCTCCTCGATCCGGCGTGCGCCGGCGTAGAGGTGCACATGGGTCGCGGACCGCGGGCCTCTGACACCTGCCGCGCCTGCCAGGGCGCCCGCCAGGGCACCCAGCGTGGTCCCGGCCGGAGCCGTGACCAGCACATCGGTGGCAACTCCGGCGCCTGCCGGGCCGCTGCGCGGTCGTAGGACGGTCAGCCGGATCTGCATCTCGCCCGTGGTCCCTTCTGCTCGTGCTGACTCTGCTCGTGCTGACGCGGTGAGTGGGCGCGGTGGTCGGTATGGGAGGGCATTGGGCATTGGGCCACAAGTGTGGTGGTGTCATCCTGCCACCCGGGACTGACAGTCCGCGCACGGTACCGGATTTGACGATCTTGCGATGATCGCCATGGTGGGCCGGACGGTACGTCAGGTCAAACCCCGCCCCACCAGGCCGTCCGGCGACTTGGATCAGGACACTCGCCGCCCACTCGGAAACCCGCACGGACACCGTTAGAGTTGCCGAAATCAGGGGTCCGCCAACCCGTCTCGGCCGGGGGGCGAGCGACGACAACGGGAGCACAGGTGCGGCCAGTCGGCAGCAAGTATCTGCTTGAGGAGAGCCTCGGGCGCGGGGCGACCGGCACCGTCTGGCGCGGCCGGGTCCGGGACGACGTCGCCGTCCCCGGTCTGCAGCCCGGCCAGGCCGTCGCGGTCAAGGTGCTGCGCGAGGAGCTGGCCGCCGACCCCGACATCGTGATGCGCTTCCTGCGCGAGCGCTCCGCCCTGCTCCGGCTCAGCCACCCCAACATCGTCCAGGTCCGGGACCTGGTGGTCGAGGGCGAGCTGCTGGCCCTGGTGATGGACCTGGTCGACGGCCCGGACCTGTTCCACTACCTGCGCGGCAACGGCCCGCTCAGCCCGATCGCCGGCTCCCTGCTGATGGCCCAGGTCGCCGACGCGCTGGCCGCCAGCCACGCGGACGGCATCGTGCACCGCGACCTCAAGCCCGCCAACGTGCTGCTGGCCACCGTGCGCCAGGACGGCGTCGAGCAGATGCACCCGATGCTGACCGACTTCGGCATCGCCCGGCTCGCCGACTCCCCGGGCATCACCCGCACCCACGAGTTCGTCGGCACCCCCGCGTACGTGGCCCCCGAGTCCGCCGAGGGCCGCCCGCAGACCTCCGCGGTGGACGTCTACGGCGCCGGGATCATGCTCTACGAGCTGCTCACCGGCCGCCCGCCGTTCCAGGGCGACGGCCCGCTGGCCGTGCTGCAGGCGCACCTGGCCCAGGAGCCGGAGCGCCCGCGCACGGTGCCCGAGCCGCTCTGGACGGTGATCGAGCGCTGTCTGCGCAAGAACCCGGCCGACCGGCCGACCGCCACCTCGCTCGCGCACGCGCTGCGGGTGGTCGCCGCCGGGGTCGGCGTGCACGCCTCGCCGGCGGCCGTGGACGCGGCCCTCGCCGTCGGGGCCCTGCTGCTGCCGGACCCGCAGTTCGCCGACCGGGCCGCGCCCGCCGCCCCGGTCGCCGCGCCGTTCGGCGCCGCCGACGCGACCCAGGTGCTGCCCTCGCACGCCTTCGACCCGGCGGCCGCGACCCAGGTGATGGGGCAGCCGGCGGCGGCCGGCGCGGCCGACCGCACCCGGATGATGCCGCCGGTGCCGCAGAACGGGCCGGCGGCCCCCGCCGCGCCGCCCGCCGGTGCGCCCGAGACCCCGCACCCGTGGCAGACCCAGCTGCGCGCGGCCCGGGACCGCAACCAGCAGACCGAGGTGGGCTACCTCGACCAGGAGGAGCTCGGCCGCCCCCAGGTGGCGCCGCGGCCCTACCAGGCCGGGCCGGACCCGTACGGCCGGCAGCAGCCCCAGCAGCCCCAGCAGCGACCCCCGCAGCCGGGCCAGTACCGGCAGCAGCCCCAGCCGGGCTACGCCCAGCGCCCGCCGGTCGCGCCGCCGCCGTACCAGGCCCCCCGCCCGCAGCAGCAGCCCCAGCAGCCGCCGCAGTACCAGCAGCCGCAGCAGGGCCAGGGCTATCAGGGGTACCAGGGTCAGCAGCCGCCCCAGGCGTACCCGCCGCCGTCCGCGGCCCCCCAGCGCCGCCAGGAGCCGCCGGCGCCGCAGCACCGCGAGCCCCAGCCGCCCCAGCGCCGGGAGCAGCAGCGCCCACCGCAGCGCGAGCCCGAGCCCCCGCGCGAGCGCGAGCCGCGCCGGCGCAGCCGGAACAAGATGTACATCCCCGGCCTCGGCTGCCTGAAGGGCTGCCTGATGGTGCTGCTGATCCTGGGGCTGGCCGCGGTGGCGCTGTGGAACTTCACCCCGCTGCCGGACTACTGGCACAACGTCCAGGACTGGTTCGCCGGTGTCCAGGACTGGTTGGGCAAGCTGGGGAAGTGACCCGCGCCCTGCCGGCGGGCGAGATTGACGATATGTCGACAATTCACAAATTTTCTCGCCCGCCAGTGCCTGCCAGGAGCGCTTCGGCGGCCCTCGGAGGGCTCCGGGGCGCGTAGGTTGTTCGCTGAGCACCGACCTACCGAGCCCACGGAGCAGCATTGGCACGCAAGATCGGCAGCCGGTACACCGTCCACCAGGTGATCGGCCGAGGCTCCGCCGGGACCGTGTGGCTCGGCGAAGGCCCGGACGGACCGGTGGCAGTCAAGCTGCTGCGGGAGGACCTGGCATCCGACCAGGTGCTGGTCGGCCGCTTCGTCCAGGAGCGGTCCGCCCTGACCGGCCTCGACCACCCCCGGGTGGTCGGCGTCCATGACATGGTGGTGGACGGCGACGACCTCGCGCTGGTGATGGAGCTGGTCCAGGGCACCGATCTGCGCACCCGGCTGGAGCGCGAGGGCGCGCTCACCCCGGCCGCCGCGGCCTCGGTGATCGCGGACGTGGCCGACGGCCTGGCCGCCGCGCACGCGGCCGGCATCGTGCACCGCGACGTCAAGCCGGAGAACGTCCTGCTCGACCTGGCCGCCCCGGCCGGCCCCGCCGGCGCCCCCCGGGCCAAGCTCACCGACTTCGGCATCGCCCGGCTGGTGGACGCCCCGCGCCGGACCAGGGCCACCCGGATCATCGGCACCCCCGACTACCTCGCCCCCGAGATCATCGAGGGCCTGGAGCCGCGTGCGGCGGTCGACATCTACGCCCTGGCCACGGTCCTCTACGAGCTGCTGGCCGGCACCACACCGTTCGGCGGCGGCCACACCGGCGCCGTGCTGCGCCGCCATGTGACCGAGAGCGTGCCGCCCGTCCCCGGGCTGCCGGACGGCCTGTGGCGGATCATCTCCGAGTGCCTGGCCAAGGCGCCCGCCTCCCGGCTGCGCGCCGCCGAGCTGGCCGAGCGCCTGCGCGAGCAGCTGCCCGCGCTGGCCGGCCTGCCGGCGCTCGCGGTGATCCCGGCGCAGGGCCGGCCGCCCGTCGAGGAGGTGCCGACCCCGGGCGAGGCGGTCTACGCGGAGGCCGACACCGGCACCGGCGCGCACCGCCGCCGGCGCGGCCCGGCCGTCCCGCTGGTGCCCGCCCCGCTGCCGGACTCGACCCGCGACACCCACACCAGCCTGCGCCGCCCGACCCCGCAGGAGCTGGCCTCGTACGCCGCCGAGTCCCGCGCCCAGCGCGGGGCCGCCCCGGCGGTGGGCCACCGCAAGGGCCGCAAGGCGCTGGTCCGGCGCCGCCGCCTGCTGGCCGTGGTGCTGGCCGTGGTGCTGCTGCTGGCCGGCGCGGCGGCCGCGTACACGGCCTTCGCCGCGGAGTCCGCGCCGCCGCCCGCGCACGCCGCCGGCGAGGGCGTGCGGGCGCCCGTGGAGGCGCCCGTGGAGGGCTGGCACCCCCCGGTGTAGTTGAGCGCCCTGCGCCAACCATTACGCTTGAGGGCGTGGCAGCCGTCGATCCTTCCGAAGAGCTCAAGAACCTCGAATCGACCATGGGGTCGATCGAGGCCGTCCTCGACCTGGACAAGATCCGGGCCGACATCGCGTCGCTGGAGGAGGAGGCAGCCGCTCCGAACCTGTGGGACGACCTGGCCAACGCCCAGAAGGTGACCAGCCGGCTCTCCTTCCTGCAGGGCGAACTGCGCAAGGTGCAGCACCTGCGCGGCCGGGTCGACGACCTCGGCGTGCTGTTCGAGCTGGCCGCCGACGAGGACGACGCGGACACCCTGTCCGAGGCCCTCACCGAGCTCACCTCGGTCCAGAAGGCCGTCGAGGAGCTCGAGGTCCGCACCCTCCTGTCCGGCGAGTACGACGCCCGGGAGGCCCTGGTCAACATCCGGGCCGAGGCCGGCGGTGTGGACGCCGCGGACTTCGCCGAGCAGCTGATGCGGATGTACCTCCGCTGGGCCGAGCGGCACGGTTACCCGACCGAGGTCTACGACACCTCGTACGCGGAGGAGGCCGGCATCAAGTCGGCGACCTTCACCGTGAAGTCGCCGTACGCCTACGGCACCCTCTCGGTCGAGCAGGGCACCCACCGGCTGGTCCGGATCTCGCCGTTCGACAACCAGGGCCGCCGCCAGACCTCCTTCGCGGGCGTCGAGGTGCTGCCGGTCGTGGAGCAGAGCGACCACGTCGACATCGACGAGTCCGAGCTGCGAATCGACGTGTACCGCGCCTCCGGCCCCGGCGGCCAGGGCGTCAACACCACCGACTCCGCGGTCCGGATCACCCACCTGCCGACCGGCGTGGTGGTCTCCTGCCAGAACGAGCGCTCGCAGATCCAGAACAAGGCCTCGGCGATGAACGTCCTCCAGGCCAAGCTGCTGGAGCGCCGCCGCCAGGAGGAGCGGGCCCTGATGGACTCGCTCAAGGGCGAGGGCAGCTCCTGGGGCAACCAGATGCGCTCCTACGTGCTGCACCCGTACCAGATGGTGAAGGACCTCCGGACGGAGTTCGAGGTCGGCAACCCGCAGGCGGTGCTGGACGGCGACATCGACGGCTTCATCGAGGCCGGGATCCGCTGGCGCAAGCAGCGCGAGGCCTCGAACGACTGACAAGTCGGCGCGGAATGCCGAAGGGCCCCGGAGCGGTTGCTCCGGGGCCCTTCGGTGTCGTCTGTCAGGCCAGTGCCTGTCGGGCGATGAACGCCACCGCCAGCAGGGCCACCAGCAGCGCGAGCAGCGCCGCCGGGGTCAGTGCGGCGAACGGGCCCTGCTCGTCCTGCAGTCGGGCGCGGTTGGCTCGGCACACCGGGCAGCGGCCGTCACTCACGCGGCCGTTGCAGTTGGCGCACACCAGATGGTCGCAAGTCATGCGATCTCCTCCTTGCTGCTACTGCCAACGCACCGGACGGGGATCTGGTTCCTCGATTGCCCTGTGCGGGGTAGCGGCCGACCGGGACCGCTCCTCTCCACTGTGCCAGGTCCCGACGGTTCCGGCCCCTGCTGTCCATGGTCCCGAGGGCTGTGAGATGCCTCGCAGTTTTCCGGTCAAACGGGAATAGAGGCGGACAATTCCCTTCGCCCAACGAGCCCAAGGCCTGCGCGCCGTCATCCGGGTCGCGTATGGTCCCGAGCCAAGTACTGACCGAGGAACGGCGCTGCGGGTCGAGCCTTCGGACCTGGACGTAACGATCGGGTCACGGGGGCCCCGGCCGGGCCGGTCGCCCTTCCACCTAGGATGGCCTCCGTGATGCAGCCGTGATCAGATTCGACAACGTCTCCAAGACCTATCCCAAGCAGAACCGTCCGGCCCTGGACAACGTCTCGCTGGAGATCGAGAAGGGCGAGTTCGTCTTCCTGGTCGGTTCGTCCGGCTCGGGCAAGTCCACCTTCCTGCGCCTGTGCCTGCGCGAGGAGCGACCCAGCGTCGGCGCGGTGCATGTGCTCGGCAAGGACCTGGGCAAGCTGTCCAACTGGAAGGTGCCGCACATGCGCCGCCAGCTGGGCACCGTCTTCCAGGACTTCCGCCTGCTCCCCAACAAGACGGTGGCGCAGAACGTGGCCTTCGCCCTGGAGGTGATCGGCAAGCCCAAGAGCGCCATCGCCAAGGTGGTGCCCGAGGTGCTCGACCTGGTCGGCCTCGGCGGCAAGGAGGATCGGATGCCCGGTGAGCTCTCCGGTGGTGAGCAGCAGCGCGTGGCGATCGCCCGTGCCTTCGTGAACCGCCCGATGCTGCTGATCGCGGACGAGCCGACCGGCAACCTCGACCCGCAGAACTCCGTCGGCATCATGAAGCTGCTCGACCGCATCAACCGCACCGGCACCACAGTGCTGATGGCCACCCACGACCAGGCCATCGTCGACCAGATGCGCAAGCGCGTGATCGAGCTCGACAAGGGGCTGCTGGTCCGCGACCAGGCCCGCGGCGTCTACGGCTACCAGTCCTGATCCCTGGGACAGCCGGTCCGACGCACTCCCGCCTGATTCGCCATACCTGCATTGACCCTGGATTGAGAGAAGCATGCGCGCCCAGTTCGTCCTGTCGGAGATCGGTGTCGGTCTCCGCCGCAACCTGACGATGACCATCGCCGTCGTCGTCAGCGTCGCGCTCTCGCTCGCCCTCGCCGGTGCCTCGCTCCTGGTCCGCGACCAGGTCAACTCGATGAAGGGCTACTGGTACGACAAGGTCGAGGTCAGCGTCTACTTCTGCACCAAGTCGGACGCCACCACCTCGGCCCAGTGCTCGGCCGGCGCCGCCACCCAGCAGCAGATCGACGACGTGCAGGCCAGTCTGTCGAAGATGCCGCTGGTGCAGAGCTCGACCTTCGAGAGCTCGGCCGAGGCCTACAAGCGCTGGAAGGAGACCAACCCGGACAACCCGCTGCTCGCCGCCGTGGGTGCGGAGGCGATGCCGCAGTCCTGGCGGATCAAGCTGGTCGACCCGACCAAGTACGACGTGATCCAGAGCGCCTTCGCGGGCAAGCCCGGCGTGAAGTCGGTCGAGGACCAGCGGAAGATCCTGGAGAACCTGTTCGGCCTGCTGAACGGCCTCCAGACCGCGGCATTCGTGATCATGGTGCTGATGCTCTTCGTCGCGCTGCTGCTGATCGTGAACACCGTCCGGGTGTCCGCGTTCAGCAGGCGGCGCGAGACCGGCATCATGCGCCTGGTCGGTGCCTCGAACTTCTATGTCCAGATGCCGTTCATCGCCGAGGCCGCGTTCGCCGCGCTGCTCGGCGCGACGATGGCGTCGGGGCTGCTGCTGGCCGGCCACTTCTTCGTCCAGCACTGGCTGGCGCAGCGCGTGCTGTTCATCCACTTCATCGGCCTGTCCTCGGTGTTGACGGTGATCCCGCTGCTGGTGGTGGTCGGTATGGGCATGGCCGGCATCGCCGCGTTCTTCACGCTCCGCAAGTACCTCAAGGTCTGACCCCCGGCCGGTCGCCGTCGACCGGCCGGCCCCGGCGGCCCCGGACGGCCTGTGCGCCGTCCGGGGCCGCTGCGCGTGCGCACCGTCGTCATTCGGCCACCGGGGCCCTGCGGGCGCCCTAGACTCCGGTGCATGGCCGTTGCACAGCGCGTACGACAGGGAGCCACGCTCAGCGCGGTCTTCGGCGTGGTGCTGCTGGTCGGGGCCGCCGCCGGGGCCTGGGGCGAGCCGCCGTTGCCGGCGCCGCGCGCGGCCGGTGCGACCGGCGTCTGGCACGGTGACCTGGCGGGCGCCGACCTCTCCCCGCTCCAGGCCGAGCAGTTGGTGGGCTCCAGCGGTGACCGCTGGGCGGCCCACCTGAGCCCCGAGGAGTACGAGGCGTTCACCGACGGGCGCTACCAGGGGGTCGGTCTCTCGGTGGGCCGCACCGGGGACGGCGGGACGGCGGTCTCCGAGGTGCTGCCCGGCGGTCCGGCCGCCGCGGCCGGCATCGCGGCCGGTGACCGGCTGCTGCACATCGACGGCGCCCCGGCCGACCAGTTGCCGGTCACCGAGGTGGTGGCGCGGCTGCGCGGCCGGCAGGCCGGCTCCACGGTGGCGCTGGCCGTCCAGCGGTCCGGCGGCCCGGTCCGCGACGTGGTGCTGCGCCGCACCGAGCTGGCCACCCGCGAGGTGGCCGCCGACCAGCCGGCTCCCGGCGTGACCAGGGTCGCGGTGCGGGCCTTCACCAGCGGGGTGTCCGGCCAGGTCCGGGAGGCGGTGCGCGGCGCCCGCTCGGTGGTGCTCGACCTGCGCGGCAACTCCGGCGGCCTGGTCGAGGAGGCGGTGGCCACCGCCTCGCTGTTCCTGGACGGCGGCCCGGTGGCCACCTACCAGGAGCGCGGCGAGGAGCGCGAGCTGTCCGCCACGCCGGGCGGGGACACCGCCACCCCGTTGGTGGTGCTGGTCGACGGCGGCACCATGAGCGCGGCCGAGCTCCTGGCCGGCGCTCTGCAGGACCGCTGCCGGGCCGTCCTGGTGGGCGCCAGGACCTTCGGCAAGGGCGCCGTGCAGCAGCCCAGCCGGCTGGCCGACGGCTCGGTGCTGGAGCTGACCGTGGGCCGCTACACCACGCCGTCCGGCCGCTCTCCCGACGGCGTCGGCCTGCTGCCGGACGTGCCGGCCCAGCCCGGCGACGACCCGGCCCAGCTGGCGCTGCGGGTGCTCGGCGGGCTCGGGACGCGCGGGTAGGCCCTAAAGGGGCTGCCGACCGCCCCGTCGAGGTGCGAGAATGATCGGCGCTATGGCAAAGGAAAAGGGACACAAGCTGGTCGCGCAGAACAAGAAGGCGCGGCATGAGTACACCATCCTCGACACCTACGAGTGCGGCATGGTGCTGACCGGGACCGAGGTGAAGTCGCTCCGCGAGGGGCGGGCGAACCTGGTGGACGGGTACGCGTACATCCAGGGCGGGGAGGCGTGGGTCGACAATCTCTTCATCCCGGAGTACACCCAGGGCACCTGGACGAACCACTCCGCGCGGCGCAAGCGCAAGCTGCTGCTGCACAAGCTGGAGATCCGCAAGATCGAGTCCAAGGTGAAGGAGACCGGTCACACGCTGGTGCCGCTCTCGCTCTACTTCAAGGACGGCCGGGCCAAGCTGGAGATCGCCCTGGCCGTCGGCAAGAAGCTGTACGACAAGCGCCAGACCCTGCGCGAGCAGCAGGACCGGCGTGAGTCCGACCGTGCGGTGGCCGCCGCGCGCCGTCGCCAGCGTTAATCTGCTGGACCCTCGTCGGTCACAGCGCGTACTATGGGCCGAGCACCACCGGAGGGCCTGCCCGCCGGAGCTGTTTTTCAAATCAACATGGGGATGATCGGTTTCGACAGTGTTGGTCGAAACAGGAGAAGCGAGCCGAGGAACGCGGCAATGATCTCGTAAACCATCTGTCGCAAAAATATAATCGCCAACTCTAAGCGCGATTCCCAGCAGTTCGCTCTCGCAGCCTAGTCTGCCAGAGTGAATGGGTGTCAGCCCGGGCAGTTCCCGACCCGGATCCTGGCATAATCTAGGGAACTCAACCGTCCACCCGGGCTGCGGGGGTGGATGGGAAATCAAACAGCAGCTGGGCCTGTTGGCGGCTTGTCCGCGTGACTGCCAGGGCCGAGAAAATCACAGCGGACTGCGCTCGGAGAAGTCCTGAATCTGCTGCATTGGACCCGGGTTCGATTCCCGGCATCTCCACCACCCCATGTGCACAACGGCCGTCCTCCCTCCGGAGGGCGGCTTTCGTGTGTCCGCAGGCTCCTCACAGTCGGGGGCCGCACCGGGTGAGTTGACGGTCTCGTGTCCTTCACAGTGCACAACGAGGCCGAAACCATGTCTTTCTACTGTCGGTGGCAGGAAGCCACCCGGCAGGCGGAGGGACACACGATGACCACGGGCACGGCACGGCAGGGCAGAAGCGGCGGCCGCTGGATTCAGCAGTGGGATCCGGAGGACACCGAATTCTGGGAGCGCTCCGGGCGGCGCACGGCCAACCGGAATCTGATCTTCTCCGTCCTCTCCGAACACATCGGCTTCTCGATCTGGAGCCTGTGGTCCGTGATGGTGCTCTTCATGGGCAAGGACTACCACGTCGACCCGGCCGGAAAGTTCTTCCTGGTCGCGATGCCGACCCTGATCGGCGCCTTCGTCCGGATCCCCTACACGGTGGCGGTCGCCCGGTTCGGCGGCCGGAACTGGACGGTGGTCTCCGCGCTGCTCCTGCTGGTGCCCACGCTGGCCGCGGCGTACGTGATGCACCCGGGCACCTCGTACACCACGTTCATGCTGGTCGCGGCGCTCACCGGGCTCGGCGGCGGCAACTTCGCGTCCTCGATGACCAACATCAACGCCTTCTTCCCGATGCGCCGCAAGGGCTGGGCGCTCGGCCTCAACGCCGGCGGCGGGAACATCGGTGTCCCGGTGATCCAACTGGTCGCGCTGGCCGTCATCAGCTGGGCCGGGGCCGGCCACCCCCGGCTGGTGCTCGGCATCTACCTGCCGCTGATCGTCCTCGCGGCCACCCTCGCCGCGCTGTGCATGGACAACCTGGCTCCGGTGCGCAGCGACACCGGGGCGCTGGCCCAGGTCGTCCGGGAGAAGCACACCTGGTTGATGTCCGTGCTCTACATCGGCACCTTCGGCTCCTTCATCGGCTTCTCCTTCGCCTTCGGGCTGGTCCTGCAGAACCAGTTCGGCCGCACCCCGCTGCAGGCCGCCCAGCTCACCTTCATCGGGCCGCTGCTCGGCTCGCTGATCCGCCCGCTCGGGGGCCGGCTGGCGGACCGCTGGGGCGGCGCCCGGATCACCTTCTGGAACTTCGTCGCGATGGCGGCCGCCACCGGCCTGGTGACCTACGCCTCGGCCCAGCGCTCGCTGCCGGTCTTCCTGGCCGGCTTCATCGGGCTGTTCGTCTTCGCCGGGATCGGCAACGGCTCCACCTACAAGATGATCCCGGGCATCTTCGAGGCCAAGGCCCAGGACCGGATCGCGGCCGGCGAGAGCGCCGAGGCGGCCGCCGCCTGGTCGCGCCGGATGTCCGGCGCCGCGATCGGGGTGATCGGCGCGGTCGGCGCGCTCGGCGGTCTCTTCATCAACCTCGCCTTCCGGGAGTCCTTCCTGACGGTGCACACCGGTACGCCCGCCTTCGTCTCCTTCCTGGCCGCGTACGGGCTGTGCTTCCTGCTCACCTGGGCGGTCTACCTGCGCCGCCCGACCGGCTCCGAGGTGGCGGCGCAGGCCCCGACGCTCGCCCGGATCTGACCTGGCGGCGGCCGGGGGGCGGCCGGGTGCCGCACCCCGGCCGCGCCGCACCATCGCGCGCCGCACCCGGCCGCGCCGCACCCGCCCGCACCTGGCGGTGAAACACCCGGGACACCGCGCCGACCCGGGACCGTGACGCGGGCCCGGGAGGATGTCCGTCCACCCACCTCACCCTGCGGCCCGCCGACGGCCGCGGGGCGCACCACCGAAGGACCGCACGCCATGGCAGATCCGATCGACCCCCCACCCGCCGGACCGGTGCCCCCGCTGGCCGGCTACACCATCGGCATCACCGCCGCCCGCCGGGCCGACGAGCTGGCCGCCCTGCTCCAGCGCCGGGGCGCGGCCGTGCTGCGCGGCCCGGCCCTGCGGATCGTCCCGCTCTCGGACGACACCGACCTGCTCGCCGCCACCCGCGCCCTGGTCGCCGACCCGCCGGACATCGCGGTGGCCACCACCGGCATCGGCTTCCGCGGCTGGATCGAGGCCGCCGAGGGCTGGGGCCTGGGCGACGAGCTGACCGAACGCCTCGGCCGGGCGGCGGTGCTGGCCCGCGGCCCCAAGGCCAAGGGGGCGATCCGGGCGGCCGGGCTGCGCGAGGAGTGGTCGCCCGAGTCCGAGTCCTCCGTGGAGGTGCTCGAACGCCTGCTGGAGCAGGGCGTGGACGGCCGCCGGATCGCCGTCCAGCTGCACGGCGCGCCGCTGCGCGGTTTCGTCGACTCGCTCACCGCGGCCGGCGCCGACGTGGTCGAGGTGCCGGTGTACCGCTGGCTGCCGCCGGTCGACCAGGGCCCGCTGGACCGGCTGCTGGACGCCTGCTGCGCCGGCTCGCTGGACGCGGTCACCTTCACCAGCGCCCCGGCCGCGCTCAGCCTGCTCGATCGCGCCGCCGCCCGCGGTCGCACTGCCGAACTGCTGCACGCCCTGCGCCGGGACGTCCTGCCGGTCTGCGTCGGCCCGGTCACCGCCGCGCCGCTGGAGGAGCAGGACGTGCCGACCGTCTGGCCGGAGCGGATGCGGCTGGGCGCGATGGTGCAGACGCTGACCGCCGAGCTGCCCGGGCGCGCCCGCCGCCTCGCCGTGGCCGGCCACCATCTGGAGCTGCGCGGCCAGGCCGCCCTGGTCGACGGCGAGCTGCGGCCCGTCCCGCCGGCCGGGATGGCCCTGCTGCACGCGCTCGCCCGGCGGCCCGGCTGGGTGGTGCCGCGCGCCGAGCTGCTCGGCGTGCTGCCGGGCAGCGGGGGCGACGAGCACGCCGTGGAGAGCGCGATGGCCCGGCTGCGGACCGTGCTCGGCACACCGGGTCTGATCGCCACCGTGGTCAAGCGCGGCTACCGGCTGGCCCTGGACCCGGTGGCCGACCCGGGGGAGAAGTACGGCGGCTGACCCGGGCCCGCCCCGGGCCGTCCGCGACCCCGCCGGACGGCACACCGGCCCCGAAGGTGCCCTGCGTGCCCGCGAGCCCCAGGCTGAGGCGTAGGATCATCCGTCCGCCTTTTTCCTGGAGGGCGGTACTCACCACCCGCAGGACGTACCTCAGGGGGCTCCTTGGGCGCGCACGGCTCAGCCCAGCACCACAGCACCAACCGCACCACCGAACCGGACACGGTTCGCGACCGCGAGATCGCCGAGGAGCAGCAGCACCTCGACACCGTCTACCACCGCCTGGAGGAGAAGCTCGCCGAGGCCGAGTACATCCTGGAGGACGCCGCCAAGCGCGTTCAGGTGGGCACCCCCGGCGCGCTGGCCGAGCGGGACGCCCAGGTCTACCGGGCCGGCGCCCACCTGCACCGGCTGAACAGCGAGTTCGAGGACTTCCTGTTCGGCCGGATCGACCTGCAGCAGGCGGACGCCCCGGAGGAGCACGGCATCCCCTCGCAGACCCCGATGGACCCGGCCGACCCGGCCGTCGCGGAGACCCTGCACATCGGCCGGCTCGGCGTGCTCGACGCCGAGTTCGGCCCGCTGGTGATCGACTGGCGGGCCCCGGCCGCCGCGCCGTTCTACCGGGCCACCCCGCTGGAGCCGGGCCGGGTGGTCCGCCGCCGGGTGATCCGGTCCAAGGGCCGCAAGGTGATCGGGGTCGAGGACGACCTGCTGCGCCCCGACCTCACCCCGACCCTGGACGGCCGCGAGCTGGCGGTGGTCGGCGACGGCGCGCTGATGGCCTCGCTCGGCCGGGCCCGCAGCCACTCGATGCGGGACATCGTCTCCTCCATCCAGAAGGAGCAGGACGAGGTCATCCGGGCGCCCGCGGCCGGCGCCACCCTGGTCACCGGCGGCCCGGGCACCGGCAAGACCGCCGTCGCACTGCACCGCGCGGCCTTCCTGCTCTACCAGGACCGCCGCCGGTACGCCGGGGGCATCCTGGTGGTCAGCCCGACCGCGCTGCTGGTCTCGTACACCGAGGGCGTGCTGCCCTCGCTCGGCGAGGAGGGGCAGGTCGCGATCCGCGCGGTCGGCAGCCTGGTCGACGGGATCGAGGCGGAGCGCTACGACGTGCCCGAGGCGGCCCGGGTGAAGGGCTCCTCGCGGATGGTGCAGCTGCTGCGCCGGGCGGCCAGGGCGGCGCTGGAGCTGAACGAGCCGACCGAGCTGCGGGTGTTCGCCCGGGGCGAGGCGCTGCGGCTGGACGCGGCCCGGCTGCGGTCGGTCCGCGGCAACGTGCTGGGCAGCGGCGGCACCCCGCTGAACCTGCTCCGCCCGCGGGCCCGCCGGCTGCTGCTGGACGCGCTCTGGTCGGTCGCCGTCCGGCACCAGCCGAAGCCGGTCAGCCACGCCGAGCGCGAGCAGCGCCAGGAGGAGCGGGAGTCCTTCGACGAGTACGTCTCGGACGAGGCGCCGTTCCTGGACTTCCTGGACGCCTGGTGGCCGGCGGTCACCCCGCGCCGGGTGCTGGCCTCGCTCCGGCAGCCGCGGCACATCAACCGGATCGCCCGGCGGGCGGTCACCCCGGAGGAGGCCAAGCTGCTGGCCGCCTCCTGGCGGCACCTGGACGACCGCGGGCGCGGCGCGCTGTCCGCGCACGACGTGGCGCTGGTGGACGAGCTGCAGCTGCTGCTCGGCGAGGCGGCCCGGCCGAAGGTCCGCGAGGTCGACGCGGTCGACCTGCTGAGCGGGCTGGACGAGGTCACCACCTTCGCCGACCGGATGTCCCGCCAGCGCGCCGCGGTGCCGGTGGAGCGCCGCGAGTACGCGCACATCATCGTGGACGAGGCCCAGGACCTCACCCCGATGCAGTGGCGGATGATCGGCCGCCGGGCCCGGATGGCGACCTGGACCATCGTCGGCGACCCGGCGCAGAGCTCCTGGCCGCACCCGCAGGAGGCCCAGGCGGCGCTGGACGAGGTGCTCGCCGGCAAGCCGCGCCGTCGGCACACCCTGACGGTGAACTACCGCAACCCGGCGGAGATCGCCGAGGTCGCCGCCAAGGTGCTGGCGCTGGCCGCGCCCGGTACGCCGTCCCCGAGCGCGGTGCGCTCGACCGGGGTCGAGCCGCGGTTCGCCGCGGTGACCGACCCGGCGCCGGGGGCCTTCGCGGCCGCCGCGCGGGCCGAGCTGGTGCGGCTGCTGGGCGAGGTGGACGGCACGGTGGCGGTGGTGGTCCCGATGGACCGCCGGGCCGAGGCGGCCGGCTGGGCCGAGGGCCTGGGCGGCCGGGTGGTGGCGCTGGGCAGCCTGGAGGCCAAGGGCCTGGAGTACGACGCCACGGTGGTCGCCGACCCGACCGGCATCGCCGGCGAGTCCGAGGCGGGCCTGCGGGTGCTGTACGTCGCGCTGACCCGGGCGACCCAGCGGCTGACCGTGCTCTCCGGGCCGGACGACCTGCCGGACGCGGCCGGGGTCCCCGCGCTGCTGCACGGCTGAGCGGCCGGACACGACGAAGGCCCCCACCTCGCGGTGGGGGCCTTCGTCCGGTCAATGACACCGACCCGCCATGCTCGCCTCGCGGCAAGTGGTCGCTCGAAGCGACGAAGGTTGGGCCCGGGGGCTTGGATCGAGCCGGTGTCCCGTCCAATGTAACGCATCGGCTCCGGGATCCAAGGTGGCGGCGACAGATTTTCGGAGGCTCACCCAGGCGGCCGGAACCCCGTTTGTGGACTGTGCACAGCGGCGGAACCTTATTTCTGGCTACCCGCTGGTAGGTGCGACGATCGAGGTCTAGCATGCGCAGGGCGCGCCATTCAACAGACTGTTGAAGGCGCAGCCCGACACCCCTGAACACGGACGGAAGAAGGACGTCGATGGCGACGGTGCCAAGTGTCTCGAACTCGATCACGGTGCGGCTGGAGGTTCCGGCCACGGGCAACGCCGTGAGCTCGATCACCACCGCCGTCGAGTCCTCCGGCGGCTCGGTCACGGGCCTGGACGTCACCGCCTCCGGCCTCGAGGCGCTGCGGATCGACGTGACGGTGGCCGCCTCCTCGGTGGCGCACGGCGAGGAGATCGTCGAGAAGCTCCGGGCGATCGACGGCGTGACCATCGGGAAGGTCTCCGACCGGACCTTCCTGATGCACCTCGGCGGCAAGATCGAGATGTCCTCCAAGCTCCCGATCCGCAACCGTGACGACCTGAGCATGATCTACACCCCGGGCGTGGCGCGGGTCTGCATGGCGATCGCCGAGAACCCCGAGGACGCCCGCCGGCTGACCATCAAGCGCAACAGCGTGGCCGTGGTCACCGACGGCTCCGCGGTGCTGGGCCTCGGCAACATCGGCCCCAAGGCCGCGCTGCCCGTGATGGAGGGCAAGGCCGCGCTGTTCAAGCGCTTCGCGGGCATCGACGCCTGGCCGATCTGCCTGGACACCCAGGACGCCGACGAGATCGTGGCGATCGTGAAGGCGATCGCGCCGGGCTTCGCCGGGATCAACCTGGAGGACATCTCGGCGCCGCGCTGCTTCGAGATCGAGGCCCGGCTGCGCGAGGCGCTGGACATCCCGGTCTTCCACGACGACCAGCACGGCACCGCGATCGTGGTGCTGGCGGCGCTGACCAACGCGCTCAAGGTGGTCGGCAAGGAGATCTCCGAGATCCGGGTGGTGATGTCCGGCGCCGGCGCGGCCGGCACCGCGATCCTCAAGCTGCTGCTGGCCGCCGGCGTCGAGCACGCGACCGTGGCCGATGTCCGCGGCGTGGTCCACCAGGGCCGTGACGACCTCAACGACAGCCTGCGCTGGATCGCCGAGCACACCAACCGCTCGGGGCGCACCGGCAGCCTCAAGGAGGCCGTGGCGGGCGCCGACGTCTTCATCGGCGTCTCGGCGCCGAACGTGCTGGACGGGGACGACCTGGCCACCATGGCCCCGAACGCGATCGTCTTCGCACTGGCCAACCCGGACCCGGAGGTCGACCCGGCGGTCGCCCGGCAGAGCGCCGCCGTGGTGGCCACCGGCCGCAGCGACTTCCCGAACCAGATCAACAACGTGCTGGTCTTCCCGGGCGTCTTCCGCGGCCTGCTGGACGCCCAGAGCCACACCGTCAACACCGAGATGATGCTGGCCGCCGCCCGCGCCCTGGCCACCACGGTCGCGGACGACCAGCTGAACCCGAACTACATCATCCCCAGCGTCTTCCACCCGGACGTGGCCAAGACCGTCGCGACCGCCGTCCGGGACGCCGCGCTGGCCGCCCGGGGCGGCGAGGAGCCCGCTCCGGCGAGGCCCACCGCGGGCATCGTCGGCACCCTGGACGCGGCCGCGTTCCCGACCGCCGGACTCTGAGCCCGAGGGCCACTGCCGATCGGTCAAATGTCCGATTGGCGCCCCCGTCCACCGCCACACGCCCCGAGCCCTTGCGACACAAGGGCAGGGGCGTGTTTGGGCTTGTCGGTGCCAGGGCGTACGGTAGCCCTGCATGGGGCGGCGTGTCCGACAAGTACGGAACGTCCCCTCACGCACCTCGGCGAGTCGTCCCGACCGCCGCCCGCACCGGGTCACCCGGAGCCGACGGAGCGTCACACCTCGGTCGGGCGGGCGCTGTTCGGGTCAACCCCGCCGGTGCCCGATTGGCTTTCTCAGTGCCGGTCGGGGCAGGATTCGTCCGAGGCGGGCAGTTTGCGGCGCTTTGGGGTGCGAGCCCGGCCCCTGACCACCTTTCGCCTGAATGAGCACAGTGTGCGGACCAACGGCCCTCCGGGTGCCCCTGGCGGGCGTCGGCGGGCCCTTGCACGCAGCAGAGCAACAGACCACAGGAGTACACATGAACCGCAGTGAGCTGGTGGCCGCGCTGGCCGAGCGCGCCGAGGTGACCCGCAAGGACGCCGACGCCGTGCTGGCCGCCTTCGCCGAGATCACGGGCGAGGTTGTCGCCAAGGGCGACGAGAAGGTCACCATCCCCGGTTTCCTGACCTTCGAGCGCACCCTCCGCGCCGCCCGCACCGCCCGCAACCCGCAGACCGGCGACCCGATCCAGATCCCGGCCGGCTACAGCGTCAAGGTCAGCGCCGGCTCGAAGCTCAAGGAAGCCGCCAAGGGCAAGTGACGCCGGGCTCCTCGGAGCCTCGCCGAACGACACGATGGCCGGTCCCCCGCGGGGGGCCGGCCATCGTGTCGTTCGGGCCGTCAGGCCGTGACCACGAGCTCCTCGCTGGGCAGCTCGACGTGCGCACCGAGGTCGCGCAGCTTGGACATGAAGTTCTCGTAGCCGCGGTTGATCAGGTCGATGCCGTGCACCGTGGAGGTGCCCTCGGCCGCCAGCGCCGCGATCAGGTACGAGAAGCCGCCGCGCAGGTCGGGGATGACCAGCTCGCCGCCGAGCAGCTTGGACGGGCCGGAGACGACCGCCGAGTGCTTGAAGTTGCGGGCGCCGAAGCGGCAGGGCGTGCCGCCCAGGCACTCGCGGTAGAGCTGGATGTGAGCGCCCATCTGGTTCAGCGCGCCGGTGAAGCCGAGCCGCGACTCGTACACCGTCTCGTGCACGATGGACAGGCCGTTGGCCTGGGTGAGCGCGACCACCAGCGGCTGCTGCCAGTCGGTCTGGAAGCCGGGGTGGACGTCGGTCTCCAGGGCGATCGCCTTGAGCTCGCCGCCCGGGTGCCAGAACCGGATGCCCTCGTCGTCCACCTCGAAGGCGCCGCCGACCTTCCGGAAGGTGTTGAGGAAGGTCATCATCTCCAGCTGGCGGGCGCCGCGGACGTAGATGTCGCCCTTGGTCGCCAGCGCCGCGCAGGCCCAGGAGGCCGCCTCCAGGCGGTCCGGCAGGGCGCGGTGGTTGTAGCCGCCGAGCTCGTCCACACCGGTGATCAGGATGGTCCGGTCGGTGCCCATCGAGATGATCGCGCCCATCTTCTGCAGCACGCAGATCAGGTCGACGATCTCCGGCTCGATGGCCGCGTTGCGCAGCTCGGTGACGCCCTCGGCGAGGACGGCGGTGAGCAGCACCTGCTCGGTGGCGCCGACCGAGGGGAAGGGCAGCTCGATCTTGGTGCCGCGCAGCCGCTGCGGGGCGACCAGGTAGGTGCCCTGCGGGTGCTTCTCGATCTGCGCGCCGAACTGGCGCAGCACCTCGAAGTGGAAGTCGACCGGCCGGCCGCCGATGTCGCAGCCGCCCAGGCCCGGGATGAACGCGTGGCCGAGCCGGTGCAGCAGCGGGCCGCAGAACAGGATCGGGATGCGCGAGGAGCCGGCGTGCGCGTCGATGTCGGCGACGTTGGCGCTCTCCACGTGCGAGGGGTCGAGGATCAGCTCGCCGTTCTCGTCGCCGGTCCGCACGGTCACACCGTGCAGCTGGAGCAGGCCGCGCACCACCTTGACATCACGGATGTCGGGGACGTTGCGCAGCCTGCTGGGGCCCTGGCCGAGCAGCGCGGCGACCATGGCCTTGGGGACCAGGTTCTTCGCACCACGGATCTGGATCTCGCCTTCGAGCGGGTTACCGCCGTGGACCAGCAGGACGTCGTCGATCATCGTTCTCGCAATCCGGGTGCCGGGGGGAGGACAGGGCTGAGGCGGCGGATGGACGGACAGCTGTGGGACGGAATCCACCCGCAAGGCTCACCACCAAACGTAGATGGTAGTAGGCGGTCGATTGGTTCCCGTGTGTCCTATTAGTGATCATGCTCTTCCGGGGCGTTCCGGGACCGATCGACTGGGCCGTACGGGTGGCGGCGCGGCTCGCGGAGGTTTCGTGTTGGGCGCCCGTGACCGCCCCGGCTGCGGGATCATGTTGGGCATGACCCCGGCCCCCTCCCACACCGGCCGACTGCTCGTCGCGACCCCCGTGCTCACCGACCCCAACTTCGCCCGGGCGGTGGTACTTCTGCTCGACCACGACCAGCAGGGCGCGCTCGGCGTGGTGCTGAACCGGCCCACCCCGGTCGAGGTGGCCAGCGTGCTGGACGCCTGGGCGGACCTCACCGGCCAGCCGCCGGTGATCTTCCAGGGCGGGCCGGTGGCCCTGGACTCGGCGCTCGCCATCGCGGTGGTGCCGGGTGAGGAGGGTCACGCCGAACCGCTCGGCTGGCGGCGGGTGCACGGCGCGATCGGCCTGGTCGACCTGGAGGCGCCGCCGGAGGTGCTGGTGGGCGAACTGGGGGCGCTGCGGGTGTTCGCGGGCTACGCGGGCTGGTCGCCCGGGCAACTGGAGAAGGAGATCGAGGAGGGGGCCTGGTACCTGGCGGACTGCGAGCCGGGCGACGTCTCCTGCCCCGACCCGGACCGGCTCTGGCGCTCGGTGCTGCGCCGCCAGCGCGGGCCGCTCGCGATGCTGGCCACCTACCCGGACGACCCGACCCTGAACTGAGCCGGGCCCGCCCCCGTACGGCCGCCGGGGCCCCGGCCTGCCGCTACTGGCCCGGTTCCGCGCGGCCGCCCTAGACTTGGCACCCATGAGCACTCTTGAGCCCGAGCGCGGCCTCGGCACCGGCACCCTGGTCGAGCCCGTCCCCCAGGTGTCGCACGGCGACGGCGACCACGAGCGCTTCGCGCACTACGTCCAGAAGGACAAGATCATGGAGAGCGCGCTCTCCGGCAGCCCGGTGGTGGCGCTCTGCGGCAAGGTCTGGGTGCCCGGCCGAGACCCGAAGAAGTACCCGGTGTGCCCGATGTGCAAGGAGATCTTCGAGGGTCTCGGCTCGGACAAGGGCGGCGACGACAAGCAGGACTGAGTCCGCACATTGGTCTATGCCACTGGGGTGCCGGCGGGGCAGGATGAGCCGTATGGACCTCATCCCCGCCCCGAACCGCGTCGACGAGTGGGAACACCACGAGTGGACCTTCGAGCTCAAGCCGACCACCCGGATCGGTGCCGACCAGGGGGCCCAGGGCGTGGCCCGCTGGCTGCGCTCCGAACTGGCGGCGGCCACCGGCTTCACCTTCGACGCCTGCTCGGTGGAGCAGGCCTCGCGCTCGGCCGACACCGTCACGCTGACCTTCGACGAGCAGCTGCGCGCCGAGCGGGGCCGTGAGGCGTACCGGATCACCATCGACGTCTACGGTGCCCGGTTGACCGCGGGCGGGCGGCCGGGCCTGTTCTACGCCGCCCAGACCCTGCGCCAGCTGCTCGGGCCGCGGGCCTTCCGGAAGGCGCCGCTGCCCGGCGAGCCGTGGAAGATCCAGAGCATCACGATCGAGGACTCGCCCCGGTTCGGCTGGCGCGGGGTGCTGCTGGACGTCTCCCGGCACTTCCTGCCCAAGTCCGACGTGCTGCGCTTCATCGACCTGATGGCGGCGCACAAGCTCAACGTGCTGCACCTGCACCTGACCGACGACCAGGGCTGGCGGATCGAGATCGAGCGCTACCCGAGGCTCACCGAGGTCGGCTCCTGGCGGGGGCGCTCGATGGTCGGCTACCGGGCCGGCGGGCGCCGGGACGACCGGCCGCACGGCGGCTACTACACCAAGGACGACCTGCGCGAGATCGTCGCGTACGCGCAGAGGCGGCACATCACCGTGGTGCCGGAGATCGACCTGCCCGGCCACTCCCAGGCCGCCATCGCCGCCTACCCGGAACTGGGCAACACCGACGTGGTGGACACCGCGGCGCTCACGGTGTGGACGGACTGGGGGATCAACCCCAATGTGCTGAACGTCTCGGAGTCGACCCTTCGCTTCTTCGAGGGAGTTCTGGAGGAGGTGCTGGAGGTCTTCCCGTCCGAGTTCGTCCACCTCGGCGGCGACGAGTGCCCCAAGGAGCAGTGGAAGGCCAGCCCGGCCGCCCAGGCCCGGATCAAGGAGCTCGGGCTGGCGGACGAGGAGGAGCTGCAGAGCTGGTTCATCCGCCACTTCGACCGCTGGCTGGCCGAGCGCGGACGCCGGCTGATCGGCTGGGACGAGATCCTGGAGGGCGGCCTGGCGCCCGGCGCCGCGGTGTCCTCCTGGCGCGGGTACGCCGGCGGGGTGGCGGCCGCGCGGGCCGGGCACGACGTGGTGATGTGCCCGGAGCAGTACGTGTACCTGGACTACCGGCAGGCGCCCGGGGAGGACGAGCCGATCCCGGTCGCGTACGTGCGCACCCTGGAGGACGTCTACCGGTTCGAGCCCGTCCCCGCCGAGCTGGACGCCGAGGCCGCGGCCCACGTGCTGGGCGCCCAGGCCAACCTGTGGACCGAGTTCATGGACGACGCCCGGGACGTGGACTACCGCGCCTTCCCCCGGTTGGCCGCGTTCGCCGAGGTGGCCTGGTCGGCGCTGCCGACCGATCCGGCGGCCCGGGACTTCGCGGACTTCGAACGGCGGATGCTCGGGCACTACGCCCGGCTCGACGCGCTCGGGGTCGAGTACCGGCGCCCCGAGGGCCCGCGCCCGTGGCAGCGCAGGCCAGGGGTGGCGGGAAGGCCGCTGGAGGGGCGCCCGCCGACGGCCTGAGCGGTCCGCCGCCGGCCGCCGCCGGTCCACCATCGGCCCCCGCCGGTCCGCCGCCCGGCGGGGAACTCCCGGATGGTCGCCGACGTCAAGATCAGGTGAACAGTCGACCAGCCCGGTTCGGAATCGGGCCGATTTATGCCCTGACTTGTCCGAGATTCCGGGCGGCGGTCCACGACCCGGGAATTGATCACCAAACATTGTGTGCCAGAGTTGCCCAACCCGGCCCGATCGCCCGTACCCTACGGGCCAGGTCGCACCGCCTCCGGGCGTCCCCGGCCGAAGGCGGGGGGAGCGGGCAGTTGATGAGCAAGTGGAGCACGGTGGAATCCTGGTGAACCGGACGATCATGCTGCCGGCCTCGGTCGACGAGGCCGTCGAGGCGCTGGCCGCCACCCCGGGCGCGGTGCCGGTGGCCGGTGCCACCGACCTGATGGAGGCCGTCAACGCCGGACGGCTGCGCCCGGCCGCCCTGATCGGGCTCGGCCGGATCACCGAACTGCGCGGCTGGCGCTACGAGGACGGCGGCACCGCCGTCCTCGGCGCCGGGCTGACCCACGCCCGGATGGACCGCCCCGACTTCGCCGCGCTGATCCCCGCGCTCGCCGACGCCGCCCGCACCGCCGGCCCGCCGCAGGTCCGCAACGTCGGCACCCTCGGCGGCAACCTGGCCACCGCCGCCGCCACCGGCGACACCCTGCCGGTGCTCGCCGCACTGGAGGCCACCGCCACCCTCGCCCGGGCCGGTGCCACCCGAGAGGTGCCGGTCAGCCACGTGCTCACCGGCCTCGACCCGATCCGGCCCGGTGAACTGCTCACCTGGGTCCGGGTGCCGCTGCTGCACGCCCCGCAGGTCTTCCTGAAGTCCACCGGCCGCAGCGGACCGGCCCGCGCCACCGCCTCGGTCGCCCTGGTCCTCGACCCCGCCCGGCGCGCCGTGCGCTGCGCCGTCGGGGCCGTCGCGCCCGTCCCGCTGCGGCCGCTGGAGGCCGAGGCCTGGGTGGCCGGCTGCATCGACTGGGAGGCCCGCGGCGAGGAGGGCGCCAGCACCATCGACCCCGCCGCACTGGCGGCCTTCGGCGACTACGTCGCCGGGGCCTGCATCCCCGACGGCGCCCTGGAGGGCGCGGGCGAGGGGCCGAGCGCCGCCGCCGTCCGGCTGCGGCGTACCGTGGCGGTACTGGCCCGCCGGGCACTGGGAAGGGCGCTGAAGTGACGGACCACCCGACGACCGGGCAGCCGACCGGGCAGCCCACCGCGTTCGGCGCCGACGTGCGCCCCTGCGCCTCCTACACGCTGCGGGTCAACGGCTTCGAACGGCCCGTCACCGACGCCTGGATCGGTGAGAGCCTGCTGTACGTGCTGCGCGAGCGGCTCGGCCTGGCCGGCGCCAAGGGCGGCTGCGAGCAGGGCGAGTGCGGTGCCTGCTCGGTGCAGGTGGACGGCCAGCTGGTGGCCGGCTGCCTGGTGCCCGCCGCGCTGGCCGCCGACAGCGAGATCGCCACCGTCGAGGGGCTCTCCGAAGCGGGCGGCCCCAGCGACGTCCAGCGGGCGCTGGCCGAGTCCGGCGCCGTCCAGTGCGGCTACTGCACCCCGGGCCTCGCGATGGCCGTGCACGACCTGCTCCAGCGCAACCACCGACCCAGCGACGTCGAGGCCCGCCAGGCGCTCTGCGGCAACCTCTGCCGCTGCACCGGCTACCGGGGCGTGCTGGCCGCCGTCCAGACCGTCGCCGACCAGCGCGAGGCGGAGCTGGAGGCCGAGGCCGACGCGGCCGCCGCCGCGCAGGCCGAGCCGGACTCCGGCGCCCCGGCCCGGCAGCCGGCCGACCGCGGGCCCGCCGCGCCGGCCGACCGGTCCGTGGTCGCCCAGTCCGCCGCCGACCTCCCGCTGGCCGGCGAACTCCCGCTCTACGCCGACTCCGAGCTCTGGGTCGAGGCCGAGCAGTTCCAGGCCGAGCAGTTCCAGCCCGGCCGGCCCACCGCCGTGGGCACCGGCGTGTACAACACCGGCGGCTACGAGCAGCCCACCCACCCCCCGGTGCAGGACCCGGCGGGGTACGGGACCGGCAGCTACCCCGTCGTACCGCCGCAGCCCACCGGGTACGACACCGGCTACTACCCGGCCCCCGGCCACGAGGCCACCCCGGCCCACGGCACGGCGCACGACGGCCCCGGTCCCGACGCCACCCCCGCCCACGGAACCCCGTACCTGCCCACGCCCCCGCACGGCACCGGGCACCCCGCGCCCGGCTACCAGGACCACCCGACCGGCGGCTACCCGATCCCGGGCTACCAGCCGGGCGGCTACGACCCCGGCTACGAGGGCACGGTCTACGACACCCCGGTCTACGACCCGGCCGGCTACGACGGCAGCACCCCCGCCCACGGCATCCCCACCCAGCCCTCGGCCGGAGGGGCCCCGATCCACGAGGACCGCCACGCATGAGCTCGCCCACCGACCTCACGCCGGCCCCCGCGCCCGCCGCGGCCGAGGAGACCGGGTCGGCCCCCGAGCCGTTCGGCCTCGGCAGCTCCCCGCTGCGCACCGACGCCCTCCCCAAGGCGCTCGGCATCTACCCGTACGCCGCCGACCTCTGGGCCGAGGGCCTGCTCTGGGGCGCCGTGCTGCGCTCCCCGCACCCGCACGCCCGGATCGTCTCCGTCGACACCTCGGCCGCGCTGGCCGTGCCCGGCGTGCACACCGTGGTCACCGCCGCGGACCTGCCGGCCGGGCCCGACGGCAGCGCCGACGGTGCCCCGCACGGCCCGATCGTCGCCGACCGGCCGATCCTGGCCGCCGGCGTGGTCCGCCACCACGGCGAGCCGGTCGCCGCCGTCGCCGCCGACCACCCCGACACCGCCCGGCTGGCCGCCTCCCTGGTGGTCGTGGAGTACGAGCCGCTGGAGGCCGTCACCGACCCCGAGGCGGCCTTCAACGCCCCGCCGCTGCACCCCGACGGCAACCTCTTCCGCCATCTCCCGCTGCGCACCGGCGACCCGGAGGCGGTCGGCGAGGTGGTGGTCGAGGGCCTCTACCAGGTCGGCCGGCAGGACCCGGCGCCGATCGGCGCCGAGGCCGGGCTCGCGGTGCCCCGCCCGGACGGCGGGGTCGAGCTGCACCTGTCCACCACCGATCCGCACGGCGACCGCGACCGCACCGCCGCGTGCCTGGGCCTGGAGCCCGACCGGGTCCGCCTGGTGGTCACCGGCGTGCCCGGCGCCACCGCGGACCGCGAGGACCTCTCGTTCCAGGTCACCCTGGCCCTGCTGGCGCTGCGCACCGGCCGTCCGGTGAAGATGACCCTCACCCGCGAGGAGTCCTTCCAGACCCACACCACCCGCCACCCCGCGCTGCTGCGCTACCGGCACCACGCCGACACCGAGGGCCGGCTGGTCAAGGTCGAGGCCCAGATCCTGCTGGACGGCGGCGCCTACGCCGACGTCTCCGCCGAGGCGCTGGCCGCGGCCACCGCCTTCTCGGTCGGCCCGTACACCTGCCCCAACGTCTTCGTCGACGCCTGGGCGGTGCGCACCAACAACCCGCCGGCCGGCCGGATGCGCGGCGAGGGCGCGCTGCAGGCCTGCTTCGCGTACGAGTCCCAGCTCGACCAGCTGGCCGCCCGGGTGGGGATCGACCCGCTGGAGATCCGCCGCCGCAACGCGATGGCCACCGGCGACCCGCTGCCCACCGGACAGCCCGTCACCTGCCCCGCCCCGGTCACCGCGCTGCTGGAGGCGATCGCCGAGCAGCCGCTGCCCGCGCTGCCGGTCGACGACCCCGAGGCCGACTGGCTGCTGCCCGGCGGGCCCGGCGGCGCCGGCGACCCGGCGGCGGTGCGGCGTGGCATCGGCTACGCCGTCGGCATGGTGCACATGCTCGGCGCCGAGGGCGAGGACGAGGTCTCCACCGCCACCGTGCGGGTCAGCGGCGACCACGCCACCGTGATCTGCGCCGCGGTCGACTCCGGCCAGGGCTTCGCCACCCTCGCCCGGCAGATCGTGCAGTCGGTGCTCGGCGTCAGCGAGGTCTACATCGCGCCGGTCGACAGCGACCAGTCCGGCGCCGGCCCGTCCGCCCGGGGCCGGCACACCTGGGTGTCCGGCGGCGCCGTCGAGCGGGCCGCGCTGATGGTGCGGCACCAGATGCTGCAGCCGATCGCCGCCAACTTCGGGATGTCGGTGGAGCTGCTCACCATCTCCGACGGCAAGATCACCTCCTACGACGGCGTGCTCGGCATGCCGGTCGGCGAGGCGCTGGAGGGCCGCGAGCTGTGGGCCACCGCGCAGTGCCGCCCGCACCCGACCGAGCCGCTGGACGAGGCCGGGCAGGGCGACGCCTTCGTCTCGATCGCGTTCTGCGCGATGCGGGCCGTGGTCGACGTGGACATCGAGCTCGGCGCCGTGCGGGTGGTCGACGTGACGGTCGCCCAGGACGTCGGCCGGGCGCTCAACCCGCGCCAGATCGAGGACCGGATCGAGGCCGGGGTGGCCCAGGGCGTGGGCCTGGCCCTGCTGGAGGACCTGCGCACCGAGGGCGGCCGGCTGGTCAACCCCTCGCTCACCGGCTACCGGCTGCCGACCGCGCTGGACACCCCCGACATCCGGATCGCGGCCCTGCTGGAGGAGCGCGACGTGGTCGCCACTTTCGGCGCCAAGGCCGTCAGCGCCCCGCCCGCCGTGGTCGCCCCGGCGGCCGTCGCGGCCGCCGTCCGGGCGGCCACCGGACTCCCGGTCGGCCGCCTCCCGATCCTCCCCGAGGACGCCATCGTCGGCTGAGGACCGACCTGCGACAAAGGAGGCGCCACCGCAGGTCGCGGCCGGTACGATCGCTGCTTTCGGGCCGGCGGCCGGCGGGGAGCAGGCGGCGGGCGATTGGCGGTTTTCGGGCGGGGGAGTACGAGGATGGGGCGGTTCGGCAGAGCCGGTTCGCTGCTGGGTACGGCGGTGCTGACGGCGACGGCGCTGTTCGCCACCGCCCCGGTCGCCACCGCCGACGACCTGCGCGACGAGCAGTGGGCCAACGGCTTCTTCAAGCTCGACCAGGTCTGGCGGGTGACCAAGGGCGAGGGCGTCATCGTCGCCGTCATCGACAGCGGCGTCAACGCCGGCCACCCGGACCTGACCGGCCAGGTGCTCCCCGGCTACGACCCGGCCGGCAAGGGCCTCAACACCAGCCCCACCGACCCGCACGGCACCAGCATGGCCAGCCTGATCGCCGGCCACGGCCACGGCCCCGGTGGCTCGGCCGGGGTGGTCGGGCTCGCCCCCGGTGTGAAGATCCTGCCGGTCTACAAGGACGACGCTCGGGGCTACGACGCCGTCCCCGACGGCATCAAGTGGGCCGTCGACCACGGCGCCAAGGTCATCAACATCTCGCTGGGCGGCAAGGACGGCGCCAGCCGCGCCCTCAGCCAGGCCGTCGCGTACGCGGCGCAGAAGGACGTCCTGATCGTCGCCGCCGCCGGCAACGAGGGCGAGGCCCGGGTGCTGAGCCCCGCCGACAGCCCGGGCGTGCTCGCGGTGTCGGCCGTCGACCAACGGCTCGACATCTGGGCCGAGTCCAGCTTCGGACCGCAGATCATGCTGTCCGCGCCCGGCGTCGGCATCGTGGCCGCGGGCTCCTGCGACGAGCAGCAGTACTGCGTCGGCGAGGGCACCTCGGACGCGACCGCCTACGTCTCCGCCGCGGCCGCGCTGGTCCGCGCCAAGTACCCGAACCTGACGGCCGGCCAGGTCGCCGACCGGCTGGTCAGGTCCGCCCTGATCACCCCCGGCCTGGAGGGCGCCCACCTGCCCGACCAGCGCTACGGCTACGGCGTGCTGCGCCCGTACGAGGCACTCACCCAGGAGATCCCCGCCGGCCCGGTCCAGGGCCCGCTCGCCCGACCGGCGGCCGCGGCCACCACGGCCGCCGCCGCCCACTCCGCCGCCACCCGCCCGAGCTCCACCGACGGGTCCTCCGGCGGGGGCGGTGTGCTCCTGCTGCTCCTGCTGGTCGCCTTCCCGATCGCGACGGTGGCCCTCAACCGCCACAACCGCCGCACCGCCGCGCCCCCGCCCCCGCCCGCCTTCCTCCCCCCGCCGTCCACCCCGCTGCCCGACCCGGACCGCGTGGCCGGGCCCTGAGCGTGCGTCAGTGGCGCTGCGTGGGGCGCTGATCGCAGGGGGTGCTGCGCGGATGGCAGGCCCGGGGGATACGATCGAACGGCCCGGCCTGATGGGGGCCATTGCGAGACACGGGTAGCGGTAGCCGACTGACGGGGTGCTGATGACGCTGACCAGAGCCATGCGAGTACTGGGCGCCACGGCGCTCACCGGTACGTTGCTGCTGACCGCCGCACCGACGGCCTCGGCGGACGCCGTGCGGGACGGTCAGTGGGTGAACCAGTACTACTCCCTGGACAAGGTGGGGACGGTCACCAAGGGCGAGGGGATCATCGTCGCGGTCATCGACAGCGGCGTCGACCCGAACCACCCCGACCTGGCAGGACAGGTGCTCCCGGGCTTCGACCCGGGCGGCCAGGGTCGTGACCGCAAGCCCCCGAAGTCGCACGGCACCAGCATGGCGGCCGAGATTGCGGCCAAGGGGCACGGAAGCAACGCCGGCGTCGTCGGACTCGCGCCGGGCGCCAAGATCTTGCCGGTCTACTACGACGACGCCACCGGCGGCAACGCCATTCCCGAGGGCATCAAGTGGGCCGTCGACCACGGCGCCAAGGTGATCAACATTTCGGCGGGCAAGACCCGTGCTCCGTCCAACGACGAGGTGTCCGCCGTCGCATACGCCGTGCAGCACGATGTCCTGGTCGTGGCGGCGGTCGGCAATGATGCCACCGGCACCGTGGCCAGCCCTGCGAACGTTCCCGGGGCGCTCGCGGTGGGCGCCGTCGACAAGACCAACACTGCTTGGAGCAAGGCCAACTACGGGCCGCAGACGTTGATCTCCGCCCCCGGCACCGACATGGTGAGTGCGGGGGACTGTGACGGTCGTGAGTACTGCATCAGCGACGGCACGTCGGACTCGGCCGCCTACGTCTCGGCCACGGCGGCCCTGATCCGTGCGAAGTTTCCGACGCTGACCGCAGGTCAGGTTGCCAACCGCCTGGTCAAGTCGGCTCTCGTGCCGCCGGCGGCCAAGGGCTCCAAGCTGCCCGACCCGCACTACGGCTACGGCATCCTGCGTCCCTACGAGGCGCTGACCATGGACATCCCGGCCGGCTCCGCGCAGGGCCCGCTCGCCGCCTCGGCGGGTGCTGGCGGCGCGGCGTCATCACCGGCAACGGATGGCTCCGCGCCGAAGCCCTCGACCGGGACGCTTCCGCCGCTCGCGTCCACGGACTCGGGATCCAAGTCCTCCTACCTGGCGATCGGTGCGGCGGTCCTGGTCGGCCTGGTCCTGCTGGTGGTGCTGATCGTGGTGGTGTCCCGCCGCAGCCGTCGCCGGCCGCCCGTCCCGCCGCAGCAGGCTCCTTACGGCACTGCTCCCGGCTGGCCGCCGGCGCAGCCGCCGTACGGTGGGCAGGCGCCGCCGCCGGGGTACCCCCAGCAGCAGCCGTTCGGTGGCCAGCCCCCGCAGGCGTACCCGCAGCAGCAGCAACAGCCGTACCAGCACAACCCGTACCAGGACGGTAACCAGCAGCGTTGAGGGTGTGTCAGTACACCGCCCGAAGGCGATACCATCGAACGCTCTAGCCAGCCAGTAACCGCCCGTGGCGACGGGCGAATTCACGGGGAAGCACAAGATTTCCAGGGGGAGAGGGTCGCGTGTCCGACGGATACCGCGTCAACACCGATGAGTTGGAGGCAGTCGTCAAGCGACTGCGGACCCTCCAGCAGGGCATCAGCGAGTGCGGGAGCAAGGCGAAGTACAACACGGTGGTGACCCGTGACGACTTCGGCGGGGACTTCCAAGAGGCCCAGGCCATGTTCGCCGCACACGACAGAATGCAGCAGTTCCTGACCAACACCATCGCGCAGCTGGACTCCCTGATCAACGAGTTCGGCGACAAGACGCACACCGTCAATCAGGCCTACCTGGCCCGGGAGTCCGACGGTGTGATGGTCATGGACGGGCACAACGGAAGGGCGGTCTGAGATGAGTGACGGACCGAAGACGAGCTTCGACGGTTACGACCTGATTCCGCTCAAGGGGATGCTCTCCGGCGCCAAGCCGGCGCGGCTGCAGGAGGTGAGCCAGCACTGGACGAATGTGCACGCCGAACTCCAGCAGGCGGTGCAGGACCTCCAGAAGGCGGTGGAGCACGCCAACGCCAACTGGGAGGGCGATGCCGCGAGCGGCTTCACCCGCAAGGCCGGTGAGATCCAGACCAGCCTGACCAACACGGCCGCCCACGCGCAGAACACCTCGGCGGCGCTGCAGATCGCCGGGCAGGCGCTGCAGCAGGCGCAGAGCACCATGAAGCAGGTCCGGGTGCCGAGCACGCTCGAAAGCGGCGTCAAGCTGCTCGGCGACGGATTCGACCGCTCCGACGCCCAGTTCAAGGCGGACGTGGCGGCCGGGATGAACCGGATCGACGCGGTCAACAAGAACAAGGACGACCTGTCGGCGACCGAGGTCCAGCACCAGTACGCCATCGGGATCATGGAGTACCTCGGCCCGGAGTACAACAAGGCTGCTTCGCATCTGAAGGATCCCGAGGGATCCGACGGCTTCGACGCCACACGCAAGGGCTTCCCGCCCGAGCCGTCCAACCCCGTCCCCCCGGGCGGAGTCGTCCCCTCGCCGATGCCCACCCCGGCGTTCCCCGACACGCCGTCCTCCGGTGACAAGGGCAGCACCGGCCTGACCCCCGGCACCATGCCGCATCAGCTGGACCCGACCAGCCCGACCGTGCCCGGTCAGCCCGGGCACACGTTGCCCGGGGGTGGGACGACGCATCCCGGTGGTGTGGTGCAGCCTCCGTCCACCGGGATCGACGGCTGGACGCCGCCCACCACCACGCACCCGACCGGTGGCGGCGGTATCGGCATCGGCGGCGGGATCGGTGCCGGTGGCGGCATCGGCGGTGGCGCGGGTGGCGGTGCCGGTGGTGGCGGTATCGCCGGGGGTGGGTTCATCCCCGGTGGTCTCGGCGGCGGTGGCGGGCTCGGCGGTGGCCGGGCCGGTGGCGGTATCGCCGGCGGTGTCGGTGGTACCGGCAAGAGCGGCAGCAGCGGCGCCCAGCGGCCGGGTGCGACCGGCGGTGCGGGCGCGGGTGCCGGCGCCGGTGGCGCGGGCGGCCAGGGCAAGGGCGGTGCGGCCGGCGGTGCCGGTGCCGGTGCCGGGGCCGGCGGTATGCACGGCGGCGGCATGGGTGGCGGCGCCGGTGGCGGCAAGGGCGGCGCCGGCGGCAAGGGCAGTGGTCTGGTGCGCAAGGCCGGCGGCACGGTCGGCGGCGCGAAGCCGGGCAGCGCGAGCGGCCGGGCCTTCACCGAGGGCGGTTCCGGCCTCGGCAAGGGTCGTGGTGCCGGTGCGGGCGCGGCCGGCGCGGGCCGCGGCGGGCAGAACGGCGCGGCGGGCGCGGGCGGCATGCACGGTGCCGGCGCCGGCGGGGCCGGCAAGGGCAAGAAGAAGGACGCCGGCCACCGCCCGGACTACCTCGTCGAGGACGAGGACACCTGGCGTGGCGGTTCGGCCCTGCCGCCGGTGATCGAGTAACCACCGGCGGCCGGTTCGACGGCAGGGGCGCTCCCGAGTGCGGGGGCGCCCCTGCGGCATTCCCCGCCGAATTCCTCGGACGCCTCGGGGTCGTGAATTACCGGATACGGGAATGCCGAATTCCCGGACGGCGGGGAAGCTGTCCGGGAATTCGATCGGTGGAGGCCGTGGCGGGAATCGAACCCACGTAAACCGCTTTGCAGGCGGTTCCCTGAACCACTCGGGCACACGGCCGGGAGGGTGGCGAGGCCGGAAAGCCTCACCGGTCGGGGGGAGAGACGCGCTCAGGCGCGACAGTCGGGGCGCCGGCAACAGTGGGCGCAGGTGCCGGGCGCCGCGTAGCGGGCCTCCGTGCTCCTGTTCATCGCCGACTCCTGTCGTCCGTAACACCCGGGGCGGCGGGATTCTGCTCCGTCGCCGTGCTGATGAATTCATCTTATGCGGCAGGGCCGGGGGTGCGTCAATATCCGAATATGAATTCTGTGTGTCGTGGTGTGCTACCTTCGAAGTGCGGCGAGGTCATCAGCTCGCCCCGGACGAGGTGCGTCGTACCCGGCACGACAAGACGACGCAGTACAGCAGTGGCGGCGCAGGGCCGCCACGCAGTGACTGCGGAGGAGTCTGTCGTGATCGCCTGGGTGGTTCTGATCGTCGCGGGTGTGCTGGAGACGGTCTGGGCGGTGGCCCTGGAGGGGTCGAAGGGGTTCTCGCGCCTGACGCCGAGCCTGGTCTTCGCCGTCGCCCTGGTGCTCTCGATGGGCGGTCTGGCGTACGCCATGCGCAGCATCCCGCTGGGGACGGGCTACGCGGTCTGGGTCGGCATCGGCGCGATCGGCACGGCGCTGTACGGGATGGTGGCGCTCGGGGACGCCGTGACGGCGGCCCGGATCACGTGTCTGCTGCTGATCCTCTCCGGTGTGGTGGGGCTCAAGGTGCTGCACTGATCCGGCGGGACCGCGGCGCACAGGTCGTAGGTCCGACGGAGGAGGCCGAACCGGTCTCCCGTCAGGAGTCATCCGCCGCCACGGGTCTTACGATGGCTGGCATGACCACTGCCTCCTCCGCCTCGGTCGACAGCGCCCGGACCCCGCAGCCGCCCCCGGCGGAAGGTGGCGTGCTGAGCGGCCCGTACCGGGCGCTCACCCTGGGCATCGTCTCGGTCGTCCTGCTGCTCGCCTTCGAGGCGACCGCGGTCAACACGGCCATGCCGGTGGCGGCCAGGCAGTTGGACGGCCTCGGGCTGTACGCGTTCGCGTTCTCCGGCTACTTCACCACCACCCTGTTCGCCCTGGTGGTCTCCGGCCAGTGGTGCGACCGGCGTGGTCCGCTGGCGCCGCTGTTCACCGGGATCGCGGTCTTCGGGGCCGGCCTGGTGCTGGCCGGCACGGCGGCCGGGATGTGGCCCTTCGTCGCCGGCCGGGCGGTGCAGGGGCTCGGTGGCGGGCTGGTGATCGTGGCGCTGTACGTGGTGGTCGGCCGGGCGTTCCCGGAGCGGCTGCGGCCGGCGGTGTTCGCGGCCTTCTCGGCGGCCTGGGTGCTGCCCTCGATCCTCGGCCCGCTGATCTCCGGCGCGGTGACCCAGCACCTGGGCTGGCGCTGGGTGTTCCTGGCGGTGCCGGTGCTGATCCTGCTGCCGCTGGCGGTGATGGGCCCGGCGCTGCGCCGGGCCGAGCGGGCCCAGCCGTCGGTCACGGCCGCGGCCTACGACCGCCGGCGCACCGTGCTGGCGGCGATGGCCGCGCTCGGCGCCGGGCTGTTGCAGTACGCGGGGCAGCGGCTGGACCTGATCGGCCTGCTGCCGGCCGCGGCCGGGGCGGCGCTGCTGCTGCCCGCGGTGGTGCGGCTGCTGCCGCCGGGCACGCTGCTGGCGGCGCGCGGGCTGCCGACGGTGATCCTGCTGCGCGGGGTGGCGGCGGGGGCGTTCTTCGCGGCGGAGGCGTTCATCCCGCTGATGATGGTGACCCAGCGCGGGCTGTCCCCGACGCTGGCCGGCCTCACCCTGACCAGCGGCGGCCTGTCCTGGGCGCTGGGTTCCTTCCTGCAGGGGCGGCCGTGGGCCGACCGGCACCGGGAGGCGCTGATCCGGCTGGGTTTCGTGCTGACGGCGGTGGCGATCGCGGGGGCGGCCCTGGTGCTGGTGCCCGCGGTGCCGACCTGGGCGGCGGCGGTGGCCTGGGCCGTCGGCGGGGTCGGGATGGGGCTGGCGGTGGCCAGCATCAGCGTGCTGATGATGAAGCTCTCGGCGGCCGAGGAGACCGGCGCCAACTCGGCGGCGCTCCAGCTCAGCGACGCGCTCGGCAACGTGGTGCTGATGGGCCTGTCCGGGGTGCTGTTCGCGGCCCTCGGCGGTGGCGCGCTGACCGGGACGGCGAACGGGCCGACCCCGGTCGGCCCGTTCGCGGTGATCTTCCTGGTGATGACCGGGGTGGCCCTGGTCGGCGCGCTGGTCTCCGGACGCACCGGGGTCCCCGCGGCGGCGGGCGCTGCCGGAGCCTCAGGTCCGGGGCGCGACCTGGGCTGAGGCCGGCGGCTTCGAGGGGGTGCTGTTGCCCGCCGCGCCGAGGTACTCGGCCCAGCCGCCGGTCGGCGACTGGCCGGGGGGCAGCGCCTGGAGCTTGCGCAGCACCGCCGGGTCCTGCACCTCCAGCCACTCCACCAACTGGCGGAACGACACCAGCCGCACCTCCGGGTGCCCGGCGATGATCTTCAGGGCGTCCTCGACGGCGGTCATGTAGATCCCGCCGTTCCACTCCTCGAAGTGGTTGCCGATGATCATCGGGGCCCGGTTCGAGTTGTACGCCCGGTCGAAGCCGGCCAGGTACGAGTCGCGGGCCTGCACCTGCCAGGCCGGGTAGTGGCCGGGGTCGCCCTTGGTGTTGGCACCGGACTGGTTGTACATGATGTTGTAGTCCATCGAGAGCACCTGGAAGCTGTGCCCCGGGAAGGGGATGGACTGCAGCGGCATGTCCCACAGCGCGCCGCCCTGGAACTTCTGCGGCCAGACCTGGAGGCCGCCCCCGCCGCTGCTGTCGTACTTCCAGCCGCGCTTGGCGGCGGTCGGCAGCAGGCCGCGCTGGCCCTCCAGGCAGGGGGTGCGGGAGCCGATCAGCTCCTTGCGGTAGTCGAAGGGCAGCGCGGGCAGGTCGAAGCCGGTGTTGGTCTTCCAGTTCATGACGAAGTCCATCGCCTGCTCGATCTCGCTGTCCCAGTCCTCCGGCGACCACTTGCCGCCGCCGGTCGGGCCGCAGAAGTGCCCGTTGAAGTGGGTGCCGATCTCGTGCCCCTCCAGCCAGGCGGCGCCGAGCTGCTGGAGCGTCCCGTGGATGTGCTCGTCGGTGAGGTAGCCGATGTCGGAGGCGCCGATCGGGTGCTGCGGCGGCCGGTAGAGGGTCTTCTTGGCCTCGGGCACCGCGTACACGCCGCTGAAGAAGAAGGTCATCCCGGCGTTGTGCTCCTTGGCGAGCTGCCGGAACCGGCTGAACAGCTTGTTGTCCAGCTCGCCCGCGCCGTCCCAGGAGAACACCACGAACTGCGGCGGGCGCTCGCCCAGCTTCAGCGGCTCGGCCTTGGGCTGGTTGGGCTGGGCACCGGTGTCGGAGGTGGAGCCGTCGCCGATCAGGGTGACGACGGGGACCGGCTGGGGGCTCTGGCCGGCCGCGCCGCCGGTGCCGGTGGCGCCCGGCTGGGCAGCCTGTTCGCCTCCGCTGCCGCCCATCCCGGAGCAGCCGGCTGCCAGGGTGGCGGCGGTGGCGGCACCGGCGGCGAGCAGGGTTCGGCGGGGGAGGGCTTCCATGGTCACATCCGTTCGCGGTGGGTGGGGTGTCCTGGCAGCGGAGGCGGAGGTCGGCGCTGACGGTCAGTCCGATAAACGCATCAGTGGGACTGGATGGCCGGGCCGGGCCACAGCATGGCACGGAGGGGCGCGCGTCCCGAGTAGGCGGCGCAAGTGGCGCGGGCGATACCCCGTGCGCCGGGAGCACGCTCATCCGTTCGGCGTACCGGACCGGCCGCCGGGTGGCCGCCCGGCGCTGAGCCGTCGTCAGATGGAACAGAGCCGTGCAGCGTCCGCCGGAGGTGCGTCCAGCGATGTGGCAGTGGGTGACCGACGCCTACCGGGAGCGGATCGTGGACTCCGGCCGCGAGCCGCTCTTCCTGTTGCTGGTGGGCCTGATCGCCTCCTTCCTCTTCATCAGGTTCAGCGTCCGGATGATCCGCCGCGGCGCGCGGTGGTGGCCGGGCAACGTCACGCCCGGCGGCATGCACATCCACCACGTGGTGTTCGGCCAGGCCCTGATGCTGGTCTGCGGCGTCGCCGCCTTCGCCATCCGCGGCGACGGCGGTCAGGCCTGGAACTGGCTGGCCTGCGGCTTCGGGATCGGCGCCGGACTGGTGCTCGACGAGTTCGCGCTGGTGCTGCACCTCGAGGACGTCTACTGGAGCGAGCAGGGCCGCAAGTCGGTGGACGCGGTGATCCTCGCGGTCGCCGTGATCGGCCTGCTGCTGCTCGGCGAGCTGCCGTTCGGCGGCTTCACCCGCCGGCTGACGGTGAACCAGGTGGTCGGGGCCGCGTTCCTGCTGGTGCTGGTCACCATCAGCCTGTTCAAGGGCAAGCTGTGGACCGGCCTGCTCGGGGTGATGCTCTGGCCGCTCGCGCTGGTCGGCGCGGTGCGCCTGGCCCGGCCGCAGAGCCCGTGGGCCCGCTGGCGCTACCGGGCCCGCCCCAAGCGGCTGGCCCGGGCCGAGCGGCGGGAGATCAGGATCCACGGGCGGATCACCGCCTACCGCACCTCCGCCTACAACTTCCTCGCCGGCGCCCCCGACCCCTCGGCCGGGCCGCCGCCGCCCACCGCCACCACCCTGGTGGTGCCGCCGCCCGAGTCCGAGATCTGGGAGCCGGAGCCGGTGGCCCCCTGGCGCGCCGGGTGCGCCCTGGCGGCCGAGTGGTACGTGCGGATCGCGGCCCTGCTCTGCCTGCTGGCCGGATTGATCGCCCCCTTCCGGGACCAGCTCAAGCGGGCCAACACCGGTGAGTTCTTCACCCCGGTGCTGATGACCGCCGGCTTCAGCTCCGCCCTGTTCGCCGGCCTGCTGGCCGTCATGCTGCGCCGCCGCAAGCGGGCCGCCTGGCTGGTCACCACCACCGTGGTGACGTTGTACGCCGCCGTCTTCCTGCTCGCGATGGCCTACTCCACCTACCGCCGGCACCCCTTCAACTGGGTCTCGGCCGGCCTCACCCTCGCCCTGCTGGCCGTCCTGCTGCTCGCCCGGCCCGCCTTCCAGGCCAGGGGCGAGCGCCGCAACATCGCGCTGGCGCTGGCCGTCCTGGTGGTCGGCGGCGCCGTGCTCGCCGTGCTCGGCGCGGCCGTGGTCCGGCTCACCTACGCCGGGGCCCCGCCCGACTGGGGGGACAGCAGCATCTACGTGCTGCTGCGCCTGGTCACCCTGTCCGGCATCGTCGAGTACGCGGACGTCGACGTCCCCGGCTGGGTCGACCTCGGGATCAACCTGTTCGGCGCCGCGCTGCTGCTGCTCGCCCTGCGGGCCCTGTTCCGCTCCCCGCTCGGCCGCCGCCACCTGGAGCCCGAGGACGAGCTGCGGCTGCGCGAGCTGCTGGACCGGCACGGCGGCCGCGACTCGCTCGGCTACTTCGCGCTGCGCCGCGACAAGTCGGTCTGCTGGTCGCCCTCCGGCAAGGCCGCCGTGCTCTACCGGGTGGTGAACGGCGTGGCACTGGCCTCCGGCGACCCGATCGGCGACCCGGAGGCCTGGCCGCAGGCGATCGACCGGTGGTGGCAGGAGGTCCGCCGGCACGCCTGGGTGCCCGCCGTCACCGGCGCCGGCGAGCAGGCGGGCACCGCGTACGGGCGGGTGGCCGGGCTGCGGGCGCTGGAGTTCGGCGACGAGGCCGTGGTCGAGACGGCCGGCTTCGGCCTCGACGGGCGCTCGATGCGGACGCTGCGCCAGACCTGTAACCGGGTCCGCAAGGCCGGGTACCGGGTGGTGCTGCGCCGGCACCGGGAGATCCCGGAGGAGCAGCTCGCCGAGCTGGTGCGGCTCGCCGACGCCTGGCGCCACGGGCGCACCGAGCGCGGCTTCTCGATGGCGCTCGGCCGCCTCGGCGACCCGGCCGACGGCGACTGCCTGATGGCCGAGTGCCGGGACGAGAACGACCGCACCTGCGCGCTGCTCAGCTTCGTGCCATGGGGCGCGCACGGCCTCTCGCTGGACCTGATGCGCCGTGACCGGGAGTCGGACAACGGCCTGGTGGAGTACATGATCACCGAGCTGCTGCTGCGGTCCGCCGAGGGGGAGCCGCAGGTGGCCCGGGTGTCGCTGAACTTCGCCATGTTCCGGGCGGTCTTCGAGGAGGGCGGCAAGCTCGGGGCAGGCCCGGTGCTGCGGCTGTGGCGCGGGGTGCTCCGCTTCTTCTCCCGCTGGTGGCAGCTGGAGTCGCTGTACCGCGCCAACGCCAAGTACCAGCCGGAGTGGGAACCCCGGTACCTGCTCTACGAGAAGTCCTCCGAGCTGCCCGCCATCGCGATCGCCAACGCCACCGCCGAGGGCTTCCTCAGCCGGCCCCGGCTGCCCAGCGTCGGCTCGCTGCGGCGCGGCCGCACGGAGCCGGCCCGGTGAGCGGCCGTCAGGCCCCACCGCACCCCGCACCCGCCCGGCCTGCTCCGGTCGGCCCGGCCACGCCACCCGCCCGGTGCCCAGCGGATGCCGCCCGGCCCGGCCCGGGGTTTCACTGGGCAGACGGACGGACCGAGGGGAGCACAGGTGGTCGGGCAGCAGACCAGGAGTCCGTGGCCGGGCACGCTGGCCGCCGGCACGGCGCTGGTGCTCGGGGCCTGGCTGGTGCAGCACGGCGGCGCCGCCCTGCCGCCCGGGCCCGGTGCGGACCAGGCCTTCGACGGGAGCTCGGTGGCCGGGCCGATCGTGCCCCCGCTGCCGCACTCACCGCCCACCCGGCTGCGGATCCCGGTGATCGGCGTCGACGCCCCCTTCACCCCGCTCGCCCTGGACGGCGAGGGCCGGCTCCAACCACCGCCGGACGGCGACCGCAACCTGGCCGGCTGGTACCGCGACGGCGCCGCCCCCGGGCAGCGGGGTGCGGCGATCATCGCCGGACACGTCGACAACCGGCAGGGCCCGGCCGTCTTCTACCGGCTGGGCAGCCTGCGCAGGGGCGACCAGCTGGAGGTCCTGCGGGCCGACCGGGCCACCGCGTTCTTCTCGGTCGACGCGGTCGAGGTCTACCCGAAGAAGGACTTCCCCGACCGGAAGGTCTACGCCGCCACCCGGGACGCCCAGCTGCGCCTGATCACCTGCGGCGGCGGCTTCACCCAGCAGGAGGGCTACGACGGGAACGTCGTCGTCTACGCCCACCTGGTCCGCACCCTGCGGGCCTGACCCGCCCCGAGCACCGAGGAGACGCATTGGCCCGGCCGCTCGCGGGGTGGAACCCGCTCGACTGGTCGCTGATCCACGGCCCGGTGCCGTACACCCTGCTGGTGCTCGGGTTCGGCGCCCTGTGCGGGCTCGCGCTCTCCACCGGGGCGCACTGGTGGAGCCGGTGGCTGCCGTGCGCCGTGGTGCTGGCCGTGCTGCTCACCCTGCTGGTGGTGTACGCGGTCGACGACTGGTGGAAGCCCTTCCCGGACGCCCTGCCGCGCGATGTGACGGTCTGGATCGGCGTCGCGCTGCTCGGCCTGTGCCTGGCCGGCTTCCGGCTGCCGCCGCTGCGCCGGCCCGGACGCCTCGGCGTCGTGCTGGCGGCGGTGCTGGTGCTGCTGATGGCCGCCAACCAGGTGAACCGGCACTACGTCCAGTACCCGGCGCTGCGCGCCATGCTCGCTCCCGAGACGCAGGCGCTGACCACCGGGAAGGACGCCCGCACGGTCACCGCACCGCCCGGCCGGACACTCTCCGAGGTCTGGCAGCCGCCCGCCGGGATGCCCGCCAAGGGCACGCTCTCCGCCGTCACCATCCCCGGCGCTCGGTCCGGCTTCACCGCCCGGGACGCCTACGTCTACCTGCCCCCCGCCTACCAGGTCTCACCGCGACCGCTGCTGCCGGTGGTGGTGCTGATGTCCGGCCAGCCCGGCGGCCCGGCCGACTGGATCAACTCCGGCGGCATGCCGGAGGTCCTGGACTCCTTCGCCGCCGCGCACCAGGGCCTCGCCCCGGTGGTGGTGGTCGCCGACCCGATCGGCTCCTCCCTCAACAACACGCTCTGCATGGATTCGAGGATCGCCATGGCCCAGACGTATCTGTCGGTCGACGTCCCCGACTGGATCCACTCCCACTTGCAGACCGGGAGCGGCCGCACCCGGTGGTCCATCGCCGGCGGCTCCTTCGGCGGGACCTGCGCCATCCAACTGGCCCTGAACGCGCCGCAGGTCTACGGATCCTTCCTCGACCTCTCCGGGCAGGCCGAGCCGACCCTCGGCAGCCACGCCGGGACGGTCGCCAAGGCCTTCGGCGGCGACGAGGCGGCCTTCGACGCGGTCGACCCGGTGCACCTGATGGCCCGCCAGCGGTTCCCGGACACCGCCGGGCTGTTCCTGGTGGGCACCGGCGACGCCGAGTTCCGGCCGCAGCAGGAGAAGATGTACGCCGCCGCCGTGCAGGCGGGGGTGCAGGCGACCTTCGAGACCGTCCCGGGCGGCCACGACTGGAGCACCTTCCACACCGCGATGGCCCGGTACGTGCCGTGGGTCGCCCGGCAGACCGGACTCACCCGGTGAGCGCCGCCGACGCCGCCCCCGTCACCCCGCAGCCGGAGCGCGGCCTGCAGCGCACCCTGCGGCTGCTGCGTCCGCATGCGGCCCAGCTGCGCTCCGCCCCGCTCACCCTGGCCCTGCTGGTGGCGCTGTGGGTGATCGGCGCGGCCACCGGCAGCCTCGGCACCGGCCCCGACCACGATCTGCTGGAGCAGGTCGGGGTGGGCATCCCCACCCTGGAGGCCGGCCGCTGGTGGACCCCGTTCAGCTCGCTGCTCTGGTGTTCGGGCATCGGCGCGTACGTGGTGATCAGCCTGCTGCTCGCCGTGCTCGGACCGATCTCCGAGCGGCGCCTGGGCTCCCCGCTCGCCGCCGCCGTGCTGGTGGTCGGACAGGTGCTCGGCACGCTGCTGGGCACCGGCGCCGTCCGGCTCGGGGTCTCGGCGGACCTGGGGTGGACGAAGGCCATCCAGGACCAGATCGCGGTCAGCCCGGGCGCCGGCCTGGTCGCGCTGGCCGCAGTGCTCAGCTACCGGCTCAGCCTGCTCTGGCGGCGCCGGCTGCGGCTGCTGGCCGTCCTCGTCCCGCTGGTGCTGATGCTCTACGTCGGCCATCTGCAGGGCGTCCAGCGGGTGGCCGGCGTGCTGGTCGGGCTGGTCGGCGGTGCGCTGCTGTACCGGCGCCGGCTGGTGCGCCCGCACCGCGCCTCGCACAGCGAGACCCGGGTGCTGGTCGCGCTCTGCCTGGCGGCCGCCGCGATCGGGCCGCTGGTCGCCTCGCTCTACCAGGACGCGATCGGCCCGTTCAACACCGTCGGCGACCTCTACTTCTCGCACGTGCCGTCCTCGGCGGAGATCGCCGAGGCCTGTGCCTCCTCCGCCACGGACTGCGCCCGGGCGCACTCGGTGGACCGGTTCTTCGACTCGCCGGGCCGGCTGATGGCCGCGCTGGTGCCGGTGCTGCTGCTGGTGCTGGCCGAGGGGCTGCGCCGGGGGCTGCGGCTCGCCTGGTGGCTGGCCGTGATCACCGAGCTGGCCTGGGTCGGGGTGCTGGCCTGGCTGCTGTCCGACAACTACGACAGCTTCGCCCGGGACGGCGGGGTGTCGCTGCTGTTCGAGCTGATCGGCGAGGCGCTGCTGCTGCCGGTCGCCCTGCTGGTGCTCCAGTGGGTCACCCGGCGCAGCTTCGACCAGCGGCTGCCGCACCGGGACACGGCCAGGCTGGCGGCGGTGGTGGGTGGTGCGCTGGTGCTGTGCTGCGGCGCGTACGTCGGCATCGGCTGGCTGGTCCGCGACCAGTACGAGCCGGACGCCACGCTGACCGGGCTGCTCGCCGGGCTGCCCGCGGAGCTGCTGCCGCCTTCGTACAACGACCTGCTGCCCGGGTACCCGATCGCGGTCGGCGGCACCGCGCAGGCGCTGGAGATCTACTGCGGGGTGGTGTTCTGGGTGGTCACGCTGGTCGCGCTGCTGCTGGCGTTCCGCCGGCCGGTGCTGCACAGCGACGCCGAGGACGCCGCCCGGGCCCGGGCGCTGCTGGTGGCGCACGGCGGGTCGACGCTGTCCTTCATCTCGACCTGGGACGGCAACCACTACTGGTTCGACGAGCAGGGGCGGGCCGCCGTGCCGTACCGGGTGATCGCCACCGTGGCGCTGACCACCGGCGACCCGTTCGGCGAGCCGGCCGCCCGGGGGCGCGCGGTGGCCGGCTTCGCCCGCTACTGCGACGCGCGCGGGTGGACGCCGTGCTTCTACAGCGTCACCCCCGAGACCCTGGCGGCGGCCGAGGAGCTCGGCTGGCGCTCGCTCCAGGTCGCCGAGGACACCGTGGTGGCGCTGCCCGAGCTGGCTTTCACCGGGAAGAAGTGGCAGGACATCCGGACCTCGCTGAACAAGGCCGGCAAGCAGGGCATCACGGCCGAGTGGTGGACCTACCACGAGGCCCCGATCGCGATCCGGGAGCAGATCCGGTCGATCTCCGAGGAGTGGGTCTCCGACAAGGGCCTGCCGGAGATGGGCTTCACCCTGGGCGGGCTGGCGGAGCTGTCCGACCCGGCCGTGCGGGTGCTGGTCGCGGTGGACGCCGACCGGACGGTGCACGGGCTCACCAGCTGGATGCCGGTCTACGGGGAGGGGCAGCCGGTCGGCTGGACGCTGGACTTCATGCGGCGGCGCAGCGAGGGCTTCCGCGGGGTGATGGAGTTCCTGATCGCCTCGGCGGCGCTGGGCTTCAAGGAGGAGGGCGCGCAGTTCCTCAGCCTCTCCGGCGCCCCGTTGGCCCGGTCCGACCGAGGCGAGCCGTCGACCGCGCTGCAGCGGATGCTCGACTGGATGGGCAAGACGCTGGAGCCGGTCTACGGCTTCCGCTCGCTGCTGGCCTTCAAGGCGAAGTTCCAGCCGGAGTACCGGCCGATGTACATGGTGTACCCGGACCCGGCGGCGCTCGGCAGCATCACCCGGGCGATCGGCAAGGCCTACCTGCCGCACCTGACGCCGGCCCAGGGAGTGCGGCTGATGCGCCGGTTGTCCGCCTGAGCCCGCTCCACCCGGGCGCCGGCGGCCCGTCAGCCGAGCAGCTCGGCCAGCTCGCGGTCCGGGTCGAGGTAGCGGGCCTCCTGGCCCTCGGGGACGGCCAGGTGGCTGCGCCACAGGAAGCGCCGCAGGTCCTGGGTGGGGAAGTGGAGCAGGGCGACGCCCTCCGGGGCCCGCAGCTCCACCACCGTCCGGCGGTCCAGGGCGGGCCGGATGTGCACGTCGCCGGGGCCGGCCGGCCGGTCGACCCCGGTGGTCAGCAGCCGGCGGGCGAAGACCCACTCGACCCCGGTGTCGGGATCGACCGGGCCGCCGTCCCCGAGTTCGGGGGTGTCGGCCGGCCCGTCCAGCGCGTACTCGGCCGGGAAGACCATCCGGACGGCGAGCGGGTCGTCCGCGCGGTACCGCAGGACCACCTGCAGCAGCGCCGAGCGCTGGGCGCTGAGGATCAGACGGGCCTGGACGACCTGCTCCACGACTGCCGACATACCGGACATGCTGGGTTCCTCCCGATGAGACTCAGTGCGGGCCGTGTGACGCCTGGGGCGGGTGCGGCTCCGGATGTAGGAGTCCGCGGGTGGGTCGGCGTTACGTGGCTTTTCGCCGTTTCTGATGTGATCCAGGTCACATCAAACCGAATATTGCGGAAAATCCGGTCGGATGGTGTGAACTTCACCCGCCCGGCCGGGGGTGGCGCGGCCGCAGGCCGGTGCCCCGGGCGGTCGATCCGGGTACCCGGGGGAGTGTCGGCCGGGGGCGCGGTGGGCGTGATCGCCCGGCGGGCGGATCGGCCGGACGAGCGCGGCGAGGGCCGGGAGGGGCCACCGGGCCGGTAGGCTGGGCGGGTTGTACGACCGCCGACCGACAGTGGGCCGGGGGCAGCTAACCGCCCTGACCTGCGACGACCCCCTCCGGAGACCGTGAGTACTGCCGCCTCCCCGATGGCCCCCCTGTTCTCGCACGCCGACCCGAACGCACCCGGCCGCCCGGCCGGCACCACCGCGGCCTCGCACCTGTCCCCGGCCTTCCCCGGCCGTGCCCCCTGGGGTACGGCCGCCTCGCTGCGGGCCTGGCAGCAGGGTGCGCTGGACAGGTACATCGAGAAGCAGCCGCGCGACTTCCTCGCGGTCGCGACGCCGGGCGCGGGAAAGACCACCTTCGCCCTCACCCTGGCCTCGTACCTGCTGCACAACCACCTGGTGCAGCAGATCACCGTGGTCGCCCCGACCGAGCACCTCAAGAAGCAGTGGGCCGAGGCCGCGGCCCGGATAGGCATCAAGCTCGACCCGGGCTACTCCTCCGGGCCGCTGTCCCGGGAGTACCACGGCATCGTGGTCACCTACGCGGGCGTCGGGGTCAACCCGATGCTGCACCGGAATCGGACCGAGGCCCGCAAGACCCTCGTGATCATGGACGAGATCCACCACGCGGGTGACTCCAAGTCCTGGGGCGAGGCCTGCGCCGAGGCCTTCGAGCCGGCCACCCGCCGGCTGGCGCTGACCGGTACGCCGTTCCGCTCGGACACCAACCCGATCCCGTTCGTGCAGTACGAGGCGGGCAGCGACGGCATCCGCAAGTCGGTGGCCGACTACACCTACGGCTACGGGCACGCGCTGGCCGACCACGTCGTGCGGCCGGTGATCTTCCTGTCCTACAGCGGCAACATGCGCTGGCGCACCAAGGCCGGCGACGAGCTGGAGGCCCGGCTCGGCGAGCCGATGACCAAGGACCTGATCGCCCAGGCCTGGCGGACCGCGCTGGCGCCGCAGGGCGAGTGGATCCCGAACGTGCTGAGCGCCGCCGACCGGCGGCTCACCGAGGTCCGCAAGGCCATCCCGGACGCCGGTGGGCTGGTGATCGCCACCGACCAGAACGTGGCCCGCGCGTACGCCAAGATCCTGCGCGAGCTGACCGGGGAGAAGCCGACCCTGGTGCTCTCCGACGAGACCGAGGCGTCCAAGCGGATCTCCGACTACGCGGCCGGTGACTCCCGCTGGATGGTGGCCGTCCGGATGGTGTCCGAGGGCGTCGACGTGCCCCGGCTGGCCGTCGGGGTGTACGCCACCTCGATCTCCACCCCGCTGTTCTTCGCCCAGGCGGTCGGGCGTTTCGTCCGGGCCCGCAAGCGCGGTGAGACCGCCTCGGTGTTCCTGCCGACCATCCCGATGCTGCTCGGCTTCGCCAACGAGATGGAGCTCCAGCGCGACCACGTGCTGGACCGCCCGAAGAAGGAGGGCGAGGGCCTCTTCGACGAGGAGGACCGGCTGCTCGCCGAGGCCGAGAAGGCCGACGACGGGCCGGACACGGCTGGTGGCGAGGAGTTCTCCTACGAGGCGCTGGGCTCGGACGCGGTCTTCGACCGGGTGCTGTACAACGCCATGGAGTTCGGCATGCAGGCGCACCCGGGCAGCGAGGAGGAGGAGGACTACCTCGGCATCCCGGGCCTGCTGGAGCCGGACCAGGTCCAGATGCTGCTGCAGAAGCGCCAGCACCGGCAGATCCAGCGCAGCAAGGCCAAGCCCGCCGAGGAGGCCGACCTGATCGAGCTCCCGGCCGAGCAGCGCCCGGTGGTCACCCACCAGGAGCTGCGCGAACTGCGCAAGGAGCTGAACGCGCTGGTCGCCGCCTGGCACCACCGCACCAACCAGCCGCACGGCACCGTGCACAACGAGCTGCGCCGCCAGTGCGGAGGGCCGCTCACCGCGCAGGCGACGGCCAACCAGCTGAAGGCCCGGATCGCCAAGATCCGGGAGTGGGCGACCGCTTCCTGAGCGATCGCCTCCCGCGGTGCTCCGCGGGACGAACGGGGAACGCCCGGTGGCTCGAGGCCGCCGGGCGTTCGCCGTTCCCGGAGACGGGCGCGCCGGCCGACCCGGAAGCGGTGGCCGGCACTCCGCGGTGTCCGGACTCCGGAGTCCGCTCGAACTGGTGCACGAACGACGCCGGATGTTATGGGGGATTTGCCTGGAATTTCATCTCGGTAGCGCGACGATCCGGATCGGATTTTGGACAAGGGGTTCCGCCGGGGCCTCCCGTTCACTACTTTTCCCCCACGCTCACTCGCACCGATCACCCCGACCCGAGTGCGCACCGCAGAGCCGTCCGTCCGGCAATGGCGCCGGGACGTGGCTTCCAGCGCGGACACCCACTCGCGCGCGACCCCTCCGTCCCGGTACCGGCAGCCCGCCGGTCCGGCGACCGCCGCGGAAAGGACATGCGCGTCGTGACTGCTGAGACCTCCCAGACCCTGGACAGAGGTGTCCGGGTGCTGAAACTGCTCTCCGACTCCGAGCGGGGCTTGACCGTGACCGAACTGGCCGCCCGGCTGGCGGTCAACCGGACCGTGGTCTACCGGCTGCTCGCCACCCTGGAGCAGCACGGGCTGGTCCGCCGGGACATCGGCGGCCGGGCCCGGGTGGGCCTCGGGGTGCTGCGCCTGGCCCACCGGGTGCACCCGCTGCTGCGCGAGGCCGCGCTGCCCGCCCTGCGCAGCCTCGCCGAGGACCTCGGCGCCACCGCCCACCTCACCCTGGTGGACGGCAGCGAGGCACTGGCGGTGGCCGTGGTCGAGCCGACCTGGACCGACTTCCACGTCGCCTACCGGACCGGCCTGCGGCACCCGCTCAGCGAGAGCGCGGCGGGCCGGGCCATCCTGGAGGCCCGCTCCTTCCCGAGCCAGCGCCGGCCCGATCAGGGCTTCGTCGTCACCCACGCGGAGGAGCAGTCCGGTGCCAGTGGTGCCGCGGCCGCGCTGCTCGGACTGAGCGGCATCGAGGGCAGTGTCGGCGTGGTGATGCTCAACGGCCTGGTGCCCGAGCGGGTCGGCCCGCGGGTGGTGGAGGCCGCGACCGAGGTCGCCGACGCCCTGAGGTAGTGCCCGGGCGAGGGCCCGGGTGTGTTTTGATGCGGGGTGTGTCTCCTGTGAAGGTGTGTCCCCTGTGAAGCTGCCCCCGGCCCTCACCGCTCCCAAGACCCGCGCCCTGGGCCTGTGCGGCGCGCTGGTCGTGGCGCTGTTCGCGGTCGCCGCGTTCGCGCCGCTGCCGTTCACGCTGACCCAGCCCGGGGTCACCGCCGACACCCTCGGCACCTACCAGGGCCGCCCGGTGCTCACCATCACCGGCGCGCCGCTCCGGGTGACCGACGGCCAGCTCCGGGCGACCACCATCTCGGCGACCAACGCCGGCGAGCGGATCACGCTCAAGCAGGCCGTGGACGGCTGGCTGAACGAGGACGAGGCGGTGCTGCCCACCGATGTCGTCTACCCCGAGCCGGACCCGGCGGACGCGGTGCAGGAGACCTCCCGGCAGATGACGGAGTCCCAGGACGCCGCGACCACGGCGGCCCTGAACTACCTCCACCTCCAGGGCGGCCAGGTCAAGGTGACGGTTGACCTGGGTGACATCGGCGGCCCCAGCGCGGGCCAGATGCTCACCCTCGGGATCATCGACAAGCTCTCCGGCAACGGCCACGGCGGCGACCTCACCGGCGGCCGGGTGGTGGCCGGCACCGGCACCGTGGACGACCAGGGCCGGATCGGCGCGGTGGGCGGGGTGCCGCTGAAGACCCAGGCGGCGGCCCGGGACGGCGCGACGGTGTTCCTGGTCCCCGCGCAGGAGTGCTCGGACGCCGGGGTGAACCTCCCGCCGGGGCTGCAGCTGGTCCCGGTCACCACCATCGAGGAGTCGGTGGCCGCGCTGAACGCCCTGAACAGCGGAGCACCCGTTCCGCACTGCTGAGCCTGCCGGGGCCCTACCGGGGCCGCCCGGCTCACTCGCGGGCGGCCTGCTCCACCAGCGGCAGCACCCGGTACGGCACCGGGTTCTCCAGGGCGATCGCGGTCGAGGCCCGGACGATCCCGTCGAAGCCCACCACCCGGTCGATCACCCGCTGGAGGTCGGCGTTCGACCGGGCGACGATCCGCACCAGCATGTCGCCCTGCCCGGTGATGGTGTGCAGCTCCAGCACCTCCGGCACCCCGCTCAGGTGCGCCCGGACGTCCACCCCCTGGCCCTGGGAGATCTCCAGGGTCGCGAAGGCGGTCACCGGGTAGCCCAGCGCCGCCGGGTCGACCTGCGGCCCGAAGCCGGCGATCACACCTCTGGCCTGCAGCCGGTCCAGCCGCGCCTGCACGGTGCCGCGGGCCACCTGGAGCCGGCGGGAGCACTCCAGCACGCCGATCCGCGGCTCCTCGCTGAGCAGACTGATCAACTTTCCGTCGAGCGCGTCGATCGCATCGTTGGGGGAGTGCACGGGGGCTCCGTCCGGTGGGCAAACTGCACAGTTGCTGCCGCCATTTTCGGGCGCCGACGCGCACCTTGCCCAGGATGAATCGGAACAGTTGCGCATCGATCCGCCGAGGGCCAGTCTCCCCCCACACCCCGTGGCCGGGCCCCACCCCGAGCCGGCGGGACGACCGGGGAGGAGCGCCTTGACCGAGATCTCCGCCGCACCGCTGACCCAGGAACCCGCCGACGACTTCCGTCCGATCACCGGCCCCGACGCCGTGGTGCTCGCGGTCCACGACGCCAGGAAGGCCGCGCACTACTACTCCGCCACCCTGGCCATGCGATGTACCGCCTACTCGGGGCCGGCGAACGGCAACCCGGAGACCTGCGCCTACGTCTTCGAGACCGGCCCGGCCCGCTACGTGCTCACCTCCGTGGTGCAGGTGCTCACCGACCACGGCCGCCTGATCGCCGACCACCTGGCCCGCTACGGGGAGGGCATCGTCGACCTCTCGCTGAGGGTCCCGGACGCCTTCGCCGCGTACGACTACGCGGTCGACCGCGGCGCGGCCCCGATCGCCGAGCCGTACGAACTCACCGACCGCCACGGCACCGTGGTGCTCGCCGTGATCGCCACCGCCGGCTCCGCCCGGCACACCCTGGTCGACCGCACCCGCTACGCCGGCCCCTACCTGCCGGGCTTCACCCCGGTGCCGGCCGGGGTGCGGCCGCCGACCACCTCGCTGTACCGGTGACGGGCCGTCAATTACGGTGCGGGCACCGTCTGGACGGTCGGCGGATGGCCGTTCCAGGTGACGAAGACCGAACTGGTGCCCTCCGGGTGGGAGAAGTCGATCCGCATCCACTCCTGCTGGTTCCAGACCTGCATCTTCCAGCCCGGATCGGGGGTCGCCGAGATCAACTCGGCCCGGTCGGCCCGGATGTCCAGCGCGACCCGGCCGCCCGGCACCAGGACGCTCTGCACGGAGGCGCTCGGGCTGGGCCGGTGGCTCGGCGCCCGGCTGGGCGCGGCACCCTGGGTGCTCGCCGGGGCGCTCGCACCCGCGGTGGCCGAGGCCTCGGTGCTGCTCGCCGTCGGTGGTGCGGTGGAGCCCTCCGGGGTCGGTGACGGGGCCGCGGCGGAGGGCAGCGGGACGGCCGTCGGCTGCTCGAACACCGTGCCCGCCAGCACCGCGTGCACGCCGAGCCAGGACAGCACCACCGCCGCCCCGGTGGCCGCCGTCCAGGCGCCGAGTTGTACCAGTCCGCTCCGCATCGCCGCTCATCCTGCCGTATCCCGGCGGACGGCAGGTCAGCGGCCCGGACAATCGGAAAGAAGCCTGCAAAAACGGCCTTCGGACCGGTTCTGCCACCCGAGGTACAGACCAATGCTGGCCGATGAAGTAGCGTGCAGGGCCATGGCAACAGTGCTCGTGGTCGAGGACGACCCCTTTGTCCGCTCCGCCCTCATCCGGCACCTTTCCGAGTCCGGCCACGCGGTCCGCAGCGTGGGCACCGCACTTGAGGCGCTGCGCGAAGTCGCCCAGGTCGGCTGCGACCTGGTGATCCTCGACCTCGGGCTGCCCGACCTGGACGGTGGCGAGGCGCTCAAGATGATCCGGGGCGTCACCAACGTGCCGGTGATCATCTCCACCGCGCGCGACGACGAGGCCGAGATCGTCCGGCTGCTCAACGACGGCGCCGACGACTACCTGGTGAAACCGTTCTCCGCCGAACACCTGACGGCCCGGATGGCGGCCGTGCTGCGCCGCCTCGGCGGCGGCGGGGTGGCCACCCCGCAGGTCCTGCGGGTCGGCGGCCTGGCCATCGACCCGCAGCGCCGCGAGGCCGTGCTGGACGGGCGGGCGCTCGACCTCACCCGGCGCGAGTTCGACCTGCTGGCCTTCCTCGCCGCCCGCCCCGGCGTGGTGGTGCCGCGCAAGGAGATCCTCGCCGAGGTCTGGCGGCAGACCTACGGCGGCGACCAGACCATCGACGTGCACCTGTCCTGGCTGCGCCGCAAGCTCGGTGAGACCGCCTCCAGCCCGCGCTACCTGCACACCGTGCGCGGCGTCGGCGTCCGGTTGGAGGCGCCGGGCGGTCCTGCCGGATACACCCCGTGAGGCGGTTCACCCGCTCGCTGCGCTGGGCCATGGTCAAGGCCGCGGTGGCCGGCACCACCATGGTCGCGCTCGCCTTCCTGATCCCGCTCGGCCTGATGGTCCAGCAGACCGCCAGGGACCGCGCCTTCACCGCCGCCGAACGCCAGGCCGCGGCGCTCGGCCCGGCCCTCGCCATCACCACCGACCCGGACGCCATCGACCGCGCGCTCGCCTCCACCGACGCCGGCGCCCGCGGCCGGGTCGCAGTCCACCTGCCGGGTGGCACGACGGTCGGCGCGGTCCGGGCCAGCCCCGCCGACATCGGCAGCGTCGAGGACCAGGGCCGCTCCTTCACCGTGGCCGTCCCCGGCGGCTTCGCGCTGCTCCAGCCGGTCGCCGTCGACAACGGCCGGATCGCGGTGGTCGAGGTGCACGTGGTCGACGGGGACCTCACCCACGGCGTCAGCACCGCCTGGCTGGTGCTCTCGCTGGTCGCCCTCGCGCTGGTCGCGATCTCCGTCCTGGTCGCCGACCGGATGGGCGCCCGGATCGTCGGATCGGCCCGCCGGCTGGCCGTCGCCGCCCGCTCGCTGGGCTCCGGCAACCTGGCCGTGCGGGTGCCGGTCGACGGCCGGCAGGGCGCCGACGCCCCCGAGGAGCTCCGCGAGGCCGGACAGGCCTTCAACGCCATGGCCGACCGGGTCGTCCACCTGCTCGCCGCCGAGCGCGAGCTCGCCGCCGACCTCTCCCACCGGCTGCGCACGCCGCTCACCGTGCTGCGGCTGAACGCCGCCTCGCTCGGCGACGGCGATGCCGCCGACGCCACCCGGCACGCGGTCTCCCAACTGGAGCGCGAGGTCGACCAGATCATCCGCTCGGCCCGGCGCGCGCCGGACGACGCGCCGGCCGTCACGCTCGGCTGCGACGCCGTGGAGGTGATCCGCGAACGGGTCGGCTTCTGGTCCGCGCTCGCCGAGGACGAGGGGCGCCCCTGGCAGCTGGCGGGCGCCGAGGGCGCCGTCCAGGTGCCGGTCCAGCGCGGCGACCTGGCCGCGGCGGTGGACGCGCTGCTCGGCAACGTCTTCCGGCACACCCCCGTCGGCACCGCCTTCTCGGTGGACCTGATGGCCACCCCGGACTCCGTGATCGTCCTGGTCGGCGACGCCGGAGCGGGCTTCGCCGACCCCGACACGGCGATCGAGCGGGGCACCGGCCACGGCGGCGACGGCTCCACCGGCCTCGGCCTCGACATCGCCCGCAAGCTGGCCGAGGACACCGGCGGCGAGGTCGCGCTGGGCCGCTCGGCCGGGCTCGGCGGCGCGGAGATCGCGCTGCGGATCCAGACCCGGCCGGAGGCCGCCGAGCCCCGCCAGGCCCGGCGCCGAGCCGGCCGGTTCGCCGGCGCCGCGCGCCGCCGGGCCTGACGCCCCGGCGCGGCCTCCCGCACGGCCTCCCGGCGGCCTTCCGCACGCCTCCCGCGGACGGGTTCCTTAACCGGGCCCTAAGCCAGCGCTACCCCTGTCTCAGCTGTCCGATTCGTCCCCGTACCCGTCGCTAGCGTCAGCGGCGCCGGGGTCGCGGACCCCGGGTACGACGGTCGCACTCCCGGAGGTACCCCGACCCATGACGACCAGCCAGCCCACCCGCCGCACCGGACACCGCCGCAGCCGCAAGGGCAAGTTGATCGGCGCCTCGGCCGTGGCCGCCGCGATCGTCGCCGGCGGCGTGGTCGTCCTCGCCTCCTCGGCCAGCGCCGCGTCGGTCGGCGCGGCGTACAGCCGCACCAGCACCTGGGAGAGCGGCTACACCGGCCGGTACGTGATCACCAACCCGGGCAGCGCCGCCCTCGACGGCTGGACCCTGAGCTTCGACCTGCCCGCCGGCGCCACCGTCTCCTCGCTCTGGAACGCCGGCTTCACCGTCTCCGGCCAGCACGTCACGGTCAAGCCGGAGGACTGGAACCGCCGGATCGAGCCGGGCCGCACCGTCGAGGTCGGCTTCGTGGTCCAGGGCTCCGGCGCCGCGCAGGACGAACCCGGCCACTGCCTGATCAACAACGTCTCCTGCACCGCGGGGAACGGGCCGGCCCCCACCCCCTCCGGCCGCCCGACCGGTACGCCGAGCACCCCCGCGCCGACCCCGTCGCCGAGCGCCTCCACCGGCTCGCCGAAGCCCAGCGCCAGCGCGACCCCGACCGCTTCGCCCAAGCCGACCCCGACGCCGACCCCGACCGGCACGCCCGCCCCGGTCGGCGGCGCCCGCTTCGCGCCGTACGTGGACACCTCGCTCTACCCGCCGTACGACCTGGTCGCCACCGCCAAGGCGAGCGGGGTGAAGGACTTCAACCTCGCCTTCATCGTCTCCGGCGGCGGATGCACCCCGAAGTGGGGCGGCGTCTCGGACCTCTCCGCCGACGCGGTGGCGAGCCAGATCGGCGCGCTGCGCGGGATCGGCGGCGACGTCCGGGTCTCCTTCGGCGGTGCCAACGGCAGCGAGCTGGCGGCGGCCTGCTCCTCGACCGCCGAGCTGACCGCCGCGTACCAGAAGGCCGTCGACGCCTACGGCCTCGACAAGCTCGACTTCGACATCGAGGGCGGCGCGATCGCCGACGGCGCCGCCAACACCCGGCGCGCCCAGGCCATCGTCCAGCTGCAGAAGAACGCCGCCGCCAAGGGCAAGGCGCTGGACGTCTCCTTCACCCTCCCCGCACTGCCCACCGGCCTCACCCAGGACGGCATCAACCTGGTCGCCGGGGCATCGGGCGCGGGCGTCCGGATCGGCGCCGTGAACATCATGGCGATGGACTTCGGTGACGGCGTCGCGCCCAACCCGCAGGGCCGGATGGGCAAGTACGCCATCGACGCGGCCACCGCCACCCAGGCGCAGGTCAAGAGCGTGCTCGGGATCGGCGACAGCGCCGCCTGGGCGAAGGTCGCGGTCACCCCGATGATCGGCGTCAACGACGTCGCCACCGAGGTCTTCACGGTCGCCGACGCCACCCAGCTGGCCGACTTCGCCAGGACCAAGCACCTGGCCTGGCTCGCCATGTGGTCCGGCACCCGGGACAAGGCCTGCGCCGGCGGCGCCAAGGGCTTCGCCGACGCCACCTGCAGCAGCATCGTCCAGCAGCCGCTGGACTTCACCCGGGCGCTCGGCGCCTACAACGGCTGAGCCGCGGCGCACCCACCTCCGCAGCCGCCGACCGGGCCCGCCGTTCGATTCGCGGTCCGGGTCGCACCCGCCCCACCGGTCGCCCCCGGAAGCCGTCACGGCTCCGGGGGCGGCCCCGTTCCGCCCCCACCGGCCCCGCGTGCCCAGGCGCCCGCAGGGCCCCGTCCGGTAAGGTCGCAGGCTGGCCCCACCAGCGGACGGAGCACGATGTGAGCACGGTGCAAGAGGAACGCAGGACGCCCTCGCGGCGCCCCGAGCAGCCCCCTGCGCCGGCCGCCTGGCGCCGCCCGTTCGAAGCGCCGCTGGCCGCACTGCGGCAGGCCCCGCGCCGCCCGCTGGCCCTCGCCACCGCACTCGCCCTGGTCTCGCTGCTCTGCTACGCCACCGTCCGGCACTTCGTCGGCACCTCGATGGTCGACATGATCGTCTACCGGGCGGAGGGCGCCGCCGTCGCCGACGGCCACGACCTCTACGCGCTGCGGGTCACCGAGTGGAGCCTGCCGGCCACCTACCCGCCGTTCGCCGCCATGCTGTTCGTGCCGACCACCTGGTTCGGCGTCGGCTTCCTGCGGGTCGCGATCACCGCCGGGAACGTCGCGCTGCTCGCCGTGCTGGCCCACCTGTCGTTCAAGCTGGTCGGCTGGCCGCGGCGCGAGCTGCGCCCGGTGGGCGTGGTGCTGATCGCCGGCCTGGGCGTCTGGCTGGAGCCGGTCTTCACCACCCTGCGCTACGGGCAGATCAACCTCGCGCTGGCCTGCCTGATCCTCTGGGACCTCACCCGGCCCGACGGCAGGCGGAGCAAGGGCGTCGCGATCGGCATCGCCGCCGGCATCAAGCTCACCCCCGGCCTGTTCGCGGTCTACCTGCTGATCACCGGCCGGATCCGGGCCGCCTTCGTGGCCGGCTTCACCTTCCTGGCCACCTTCGCCCTCGGCGCCGCCGTGCTCCCCGACGCGACCTGGGGCTTCTGGACAAAGTACCTCTACGACTCCTCCCGGGTCGGCAAGACCGAGATCGTCGACAACCAGTCCGTCCGCGGCGCCGTCGCCCGCCTGCTGCACAGCGCCGACCCCGGCACCCTCGCCACCCTGGCGAGCGGCACCGTCGCGCTGGTCGGCCTGACCGTCGCCGCCTGGGCCCACCGCAGCGGCCGCTGGACGCCGCGCGCCGAGGCCTGGGGCGTCTGCTGCGCCGCCGTCACCGCCGTGCTGATCTCGCCGATCAGCTGGACCCACCACTGGGTCTGGTGCGTGCCGATGCTCGTCCTGCTGGCCGCCGAGGCCGCGCACGAGCGCTCCCGCCCGGCCGCCGTCCGACGGCTGCGCTGGCGCCCGATCCTCGCGGCGACGCTGCTGGCCTTTCTGTCCTTCGGCATGTGGATCGTCCCCCACAAGGGCGACCTCGACCTGCACCTGCCGCTGCTGCACCAGCTCCCCGCCGACGTCTACCCGATCGTCGGGGTCTGCTTCCTGGCCCTGTCCGCGCTCCGGGTCAGGGCCCGGCGCAGGGCCGCGGGCGCGCCGCTGGCCGCACTGCCGCAGCAGCGGCCGGGCCGGGCGGCGGGCTCCCGCGGGCAGGCCGACGGGACTCCGCGCGAGCCGCAGCAGGCCTGACGGCGGCGGTCGCAGCGGTCGTGGCGGCCGGGGCGGCCCGGTCTCCCGGGTTGATGCCGGCCCGGGTGGGCGTCATGCCGCTGGGCCGGAGTCACGGGGGCACGCCGGTGTCACGCCAGCAGGTCGGCGAGCGAGCCGTCCAGGTCCAGCGCCCCCAGTTCGGCCCCCGGCGGCACCAGCCGGTGCGCGCGCTCCAGCCAGGACGCCACGGTGGGCAGCGGCGCCTCCAGCAGCGCGTCCCCGGCCGGCGAGCTGAGCGCCAGGCACAGCACGCTCCGCCGCCCCGACCGGGTGGGCCAGATCCGTACGTCCCCCTGCCCGCACGGGCGGAACGTGCCCTCCACCAGTAGCTCCCTGGAGAACACCCAGGTCACCGGCGTGCCGGTGTCGAGGTGGAAGGTGATGTGCACCGCGAACGGGTCGTGGCTCCCGTACGAGAGCCGGGCCGGGACAGGCACGCTGCGCTCGGGTGACAGCACCAGGTCGAGGTCGAGCTCCTGTTCCACCACACCGACGGACCGCTCCATGACCGTGTTCCTCTCCGCTTTCCGGAACGGCTGCCGCTCAGCCCCTCCGGGAGGAGAGAGCACGGTGCACAGGATCTCTTACACACATTCGGGCGGAGTCTTTTCCGCCGAACCCGGGGGAAGTGCGCGGCTCAGGCACTACCCTTTGTGACTGCACGGCGACTCTCCGCCTGCGTCAATCGACCCGGCCCGGTGCGGGCGCGAAGGAAGCACGGATGACGGACCGGCCATTCGCCGGCGGTGCGGACACGGCCGCCGGCCCGACGCCGGGCTACTACCCCGACCCCTCGATCCCCGGCTTCGTCCGATACTGGGGCGGCACCGGCTGGGTGCCCGGCACCAGTCGACGGGCGCCGGCCGAGGGCGAGCAACTGCCGCCCCCGCACTTCGCCGCCCGGCAGGCGCCGCCGGTCGTCCCGCCCCGGCACATGCCGCCGCCGGTGGTGCTCCCGGCGCCGCCCGCGGCACCGCTCCCGGAGGCCGGCGGGGGCGGCGAGACCGGCCCGGTCTTCCTCGACCAGACGGGGGCCGGCGCCGCCTTCACGATGGCCCCGCAGGCCGAGCTGGAGCTGCGGCCGCGCGCCGCCGTCGAGCAGCGTCAGTCGCCGGCCGCCGCCACTGCCGCCGCCGCCACCGAGCAGCACCACCCGTCGACCGTCCGCCGGGCGGAGCTGCTTCCGCTGCCACCGCTCCCGGCGACCCCTGCCGATCTGTACCGGCCCGAGGAGCAGGATCCGGGGGAGTCCGGCTGGCGGGCCGACCCGGCGGCGCAGCGCGGGCTGCTGGAGACCGGGGCGGCGCCGCGGTGGGTGTCGTGGGGGGTGCTGGGCCAGGCCGGGGCCGAGGCCGGGATCGCGCCCGAGGTCGGGGTTGAGGCCGGGGCCGAGGCCGAGGGGGTCGCTGCGGAGCCGGTGGTCGCGTCGGTGGTCGCGGTCGCGGCGCCGACGGTCGTGGAGCCGCTTCCGGTGGAGCCGGTCGCCGCCGAACCGGTCGCCGCCGAACCGGTCGCCGCCGGGCGGGCGGTGGCGGAGCCCGCTGCCGCCGAGCCCGCTGCGGTACGGCCGGTCGCGGCCGCGCCTGCCGCGGGGCCCGGTCCCGCCAAGCCCGGCCCCGCCAAGCCCGGCCCCGTGAAGGCCGGCCCGGGGAAGCCCGCTCCGGGGAGGCCCGCTCCGGCGAAGTCCGCCGCCCGCAGGCCGGCGCCGTTGCGGCCCGCCGGTCTCGGGCGCCGGTTGTTCGCCCGGGCGATCGACACGGCCGTGGTCGCCGTGGTCGCCGCCGCCGCGGCCGTCCCGCTCAGCGCCTCCGTGCTGGAGCACCTCCGGGAGAAGCTCGAACTGGCCCAGGCCCGGTCGCATCTCACCGGCCGGGCGGTGCAGGTCTGGATGGTCGACCCGGTGGTCGCGGGCAAGGCGGCGGCACTGCTCGGGCTGCTGGTGCTGCTCGGCGTCGTGTACGAGGTCCTGCCGACCGCCCGTACCGGTCAGACCTTCGGCAAGCGGCTGGCCGGCATCAAGGTGGTCGACGCCAAGGCCTCGGCCGGCCGCCCCCGCCCGCTGCGGCCGGCCCGTTCGCTGCTGCGCTGGCTCGTCGGCCAGCTCACCGCCGTACTCGTGATCGGCCTGCTGTGGCCGCTCCTCGACCGGCGGACCCGGCGCGGGCTGCAGGACCGCGCGGCCGGCACCCGGGTGGTGCGGGCCTGACGGCAGCTGACGGGCTGTCCGGAACCGAAATAGGTCAAAACGGGTCAGATATCCCTACAGCGTGGTATTCACGGTGTTCTACTCGGGTCATGAGCACCAACGACCCCTCAGGCCATGAGCAGGAGGGGGGCGACAAGCCCTCCTTCGACAAGCCCCCGCAGGCGGGTCCGCCCTCAGGTGCGCCGTCCGACCCGTACGGCACGCCCCCGCCCGCCCCCGGCGGTGCCCCGCAGGACGCCCCGCCGGGCTACGGCGCCCCGTACGGCGCTCCGCCCGGCGGCCAGGGCACCTCGTACGGTGCCCCCCACGGAGCCCCGCCGCCCGGCGGCAGCCCGTACGGCGACCAGGGGGCCGGCCCGGTGCCGGGGATGCCGCCGCTCGGCAGCTGGCCCAACCGGATCACCGCGAAGGTCCTCGACTTCGTGATGATGGAGCTGCTCGCCATCGTGGTGTCGCTGCCGTTCTCCGACCTGACCCGGCAGAACGGCTGGATCGGCCCGATCTGGCTCGGCTACGCCTTCTTCCTGGTCTACGAGGGGCTGATGCTCGGGCGGGACGGCCAGACCGTCGGCAAGAAGCTCTTCAAGCTCCGGGTCGCCATGCTGATCGACGGCTCAGCCCCGACCAGCAACGCGGCCTGGACCAGGTCCGCCACCTTCGTGCTGCCCGCGGTGATCTGCTGCGGCGGCCTGTGGTGGCCGGTCGACGGCCTGTTTGGCGTCTTCGACAAGCCGTACCGCCAGTGCATCCACGACAAGGCCGCCAAGACCGTGGTCATCTCCACGGCCTGACGGCCCACCGCAGGCAGGCCCGGGGCCGCAGCCCCGGGTCGGGGGCGTCAGCCCTGCCCGGCGTACTCCGGCCGCGGCAGCCCGGACGACTCGCCGAGCCCGGGCTCGGCAGCCGGCCGCCGCTGCGCGGCCACCGCCATGAGCAGCGCCGTCGTGAGCGTGCCCAGCGCGATGGCGAACAGCACCAGCACGGCCACCTCGAACACCCCCGACGAACCGGAGACGGCGAGCAGGGCCACCGTGGTGGCGACGACGATCAGGGTGCCGGTGCAGAGCTGTGCGGTGGTGGGGCGCGGCATGGCGGTCAGTCCTTCGCGCGGGGGCGGAAGTGCGGGAGTCGGTACTGAGGGCCTACCCATGACGGTAGGTCGGTAAGTGCAGCCTTATCAGGGTAATCGGCGGATCCGGGCATATGCAGAGGCACGAGGGGGCGCACGGGATCGTGCCCGCCGGAGGAACCGTCGGCCGGTGCGCTCGGGGGCCGCCGCGGTGCGGCTCGGGTGCGGCTCGGGTGCGGGTGGGGCGGTGGCGCGGTGCTCCGTGGTCGGTGGTCGGCGGTCGGCGGTCGGCGGTCGGCGGTCGATACGGTGATCCCCAGGACCGATCATCTTGGGGGAGCCATGCCCGTACCCGTCGACTGGCCGAGCGGCGAGGCCGAGGCGCGCGCCGAGCAGGACCGGTTGCGCGGCCTGGTGATCGCCACCGGGCCCGCCCCGCAGCCGTCCGACGGCGCCCTGGTCGCGGGTGTGGACGTCGCCTACGACGACGAGCGCGACCTGGTGGTGGCCGCCGCCGTCCTGCTCGACCTGGCCACCCTGGAGGCCGTCGAGCAGACCACCGCGACCGGCCGGATCGCCTTTCCCTACCTCCCCGGACTGCTCGCCTTCCGCGAACTCCCCGCCGTCCTGGACGCCTTGGCCGACCTGCGGCACACGCCCGACCTGGTGGTCTGCGACGGCTACGGTCTCGCCCACCCGCGCCGCCTCGGCCTGGCCAGCCACCTGGGAGTCCTCACCGGCCTGCGCACCATGGGGGTGGCCAAGACCCCGTTCGGCTTCGAGCACCAGCAGCCGGCGGACGAGCGCGGCGCGAGCTCACCGCTGCTCGACGGCGCGCAGGAGGTCGGCCGGGCCGTCCGCACCCGGCGCGGCGTCAAGCCGGTCTTCGTCTCCGTGGGCCACCGCATCGGCCTCGCGGAGGCGGTGGCGACCACCCTCACCCTGAGCCCCTCCTACCGGCTCCCCGAGACCACCCGCCACGCGGACTCCCTGTGCCGCCGCGGGCTGGTCGAAGCGCAGCGGGCGTACGACACCCGGTCGGCGGGAACCCACAGGTAGACGGTGGGCGATGGTTGGGGTACGAGTCGCCGTTCTGACGCGGCGTTGCATGTGTTAGACATATGGGTTGAAGCTTGGCAACGGCAGGTGGCCGGCGGGCGGCGCCGGAGCAACACCCGCCCGCCACTCCGGTACGGGGGAGGTACGAGGACGTGAGCACGGGGACCGGATCGACGGGCGGCTCCGGCGCCGGCTACCGCGTGGAGGTGGACAGCCTCCGGGCGTTCGCCACGCAGGTGCGGGGTCTGCTGAGCGAGTTCCAGACCACGGCGGACGGCACGCGGGTGCACGGGCAGAGCGGGGTCGGCGGGTCCGCCTTCGGCAGCTTCCCGGAGGCGCAGGCGCTGCACGAGCGGTACGAGCAGATGCGGGACGGTCTTCGGGACGTCCTCAACGCGCTCTACGACGCGATCGACGAATCCCAGCGCAAGGCCGAGCTGACCGCGGTCAACTACGAGGAGCAGGAGCACGAGACCTCGCGGACGCTGCGGGTCGGCTCCGACGGCTGGTCGGTGGCCAACCCCTCCACGCACAGCCAGACCGTCTACGGCACCACCACGACCGCCGCGCAGCCCAGGCCGGTCGCCGCGGTGTCCCCGACCGCCCCGACGAGCACCGCGTCCCCGTCGGGCAGCGGGGAGCCGAAGCCGTCGTGGTAGACCGCTGCGGGGCGATGGGGACGGGGACGGAAACGGGAGGCGTCCGATCATCATGAGTGAATTCACCAACTTCCATGGCTACAGCCACGGCGACATGCGGAGCATGGTCCAGTCCATGGACTCCGGCGGCGTGATGGCCGCCAGCGACCCCTGGCGCAAGGCCACCGAGACCCTCAAGCAGATCCACGGCGCCCTGAACGTGGCCTCCGCCGACGCGACTTCGTCGTGGGAGGGGTCGACCAGCGACGCCTTCTACTCGAAGATGACGAAGCTCGCGAACGCGGTGAACAATGCGGCCGCGTACGCGAACGACGCCGCCGCGGCGATGCAGATGATGTCGGAGGCCATCGACACCGCGAAGCGGGACATGCCGGAGGAGCCCAGCTGGTGGGACAAGGCGGGCGACGCGATCAGCGACACCGCCAAGTCCACCGTCGGCGCCGACGACGAGGACACCCGCACGGCGATCTCCGACGAGAAGAAGGCCCAGGCGGTGGGCGTCATGGAGACCCTCGCCGCCAAGTACCGCGCCACCACCAACTACCTGAAGCCGCCCAGGAAGACGGACATCGGCGACGAGATCGAGGACCTGCAGCCGCCGGACTCCGGCGGAGCGGCGGCCCTCGGTGCATTGATCATGGGCGGCGGGATGGGATTCGCGGGCGCCGGCCAGAGCAAGGGCGGTGTCGCCCCGACCCCGCGCTCCTCCGGCCCGGCCATCGGCGGATCGACCACCTCGCCGAAGCCCGCGAAGGCCGGCCCGACGGATCCGGGCATCAAGGGCGGCATTGCCAACTCGCCCGCCAAGCCCGCCTCGCCCGGGCCCAGTGGTCCTGGTACCGGGATCGACGGTGTGCACGTCGGGACGACCGCGCCGAAGGGGAACGTCCTGCCGCAAGGCGGCGGGAGTGGCGGCTCGGGCGTGAACTCGGGCGGGCACGCCGGTGGTATCGCCGGGGGCGTGGACGTGCGGGGCGGTGGTGCGGCCGGTGGGGCCGGCGGCCGTGGCGGCTCCTCGACGGGAGGCCAACGGGGCCAGCTCGGCGGATCGGGAGCGGGATCCGGAGCGGGTCGGTCCATCGGTGGGGCCGGCGGCTCCGCTCGTGGAGGCGCAAATGCCTTCGGCGCGGGCGGCATGGAAGGCGGCCACGCCAAGGGAGCCGGCGCTGGTGCGGGCGGCGGTGCCGGTGCGGATCGTCGTACGTCCTCCGGGCTCGTCCGCAAGGGTGGCGGGCTGGTCGGTGAGGCAGGCAAGAACGGATCCGGCCGACAGGCCTTCACCGAGGGCGGTTCCGGGCTCGGCCGAAGCCGGGGGCAGGGCGGGCCGGGCGCGGACGGAGCGGCGAACGGAATGCCCGGCGGGAGCCGTGGCGGCAAGAAGGACAAGAAGCAGGCCAAGGATCGTCCCGACTACCTCGTCGAGGACGAGGAGACCTGGGCGTCCGGCGAGCGGGTCAACCCCGACGTGGTGGAGTGACCTGCCCGCTCGACAGGTGGCTCGTGTTCAGCCGTTCTCCGGACGGCCCGTACGAAGAATGAGGTGACAGGACTTGGTGGTCAGGCGACCGATGGGCATTGTGGCTGTTCTGGCCACGGGTGCCCTGCTGTGGGGGCCTGCGGTGGCGCCGGCGTATGCGGACAGCATCCGCGACGCTCAGTGGCCGTTGCAGAACTACGGTGCGGAGTCCAGGGTCTGGCCGCTCAGCCAGGGTGAGGGAGTCACCGTGGCCCTCGTCGACACGGGCGTCCTGCCGGATCACCAGGATCTCAGCGGCCAGGTGCTGCCCGGGACCGACCTGTCCGGGGCGCAGGGCGACGGGCGCGCGGACACCAAGGGGCATGGCACGTCCATGGCCAGCATCATCGCCGGACACGGCCACGACGGGCAGTCGGGGATCATGGGGCTGGCCCCCAAGGCAAAGATCCTCCCGATCCGGGTCGCCCTGAACGACGCGGGTGAGGCGGAGGGCGGAGAGACCAAGCTGGCCGAGGCGATCCGCTACGCCGCCGACCACGGCGCCAAGGTGGTCAACCTGTCGGTGTCGGGCGGGTCCGCGGCCGACAGTGAGACGCGATCCGCGGTCGAGTACGCCCTCTCGAAGGACGTCGTCCTCATCGCGGGAGCGGGAAATCTCGGTAATCACGGGAATCCTGTCGCGTATCCGGCGGCCTACCCGGGAGTGGTCGCGGTCGCTGCCGTCGACAAGACCGGCGCCGTCTGGGACAAGTCCAACAAGGGCCCCGAGATGACACTGGCGGCACCCGGGGTGGGGATCGCCAGCGCCGGGATCAAGTCGAACTCGGCCTACATCACCTCGAACGGCACTTCGGATGCCACCGCCTACGTGTCCGCGATCGCGGCGCTTGTGCGGGCCAAGTATCCGGAGCTCTCGGCGGGGCAGGTCATCAATCGGATGATCAAGTCGGCGGTGGCTCCGCCGGACAAGTCGGCTGTGCCGAACAGTAGTTATGGGTACGGGATTGCCTCGCCGGCGGCCGCGTTGGCGCCCAACCCGGCGGTGGACGGTGGGGCGAAGGAGAATCCGCTGCTCGGGCGGGCGGAGTCGCAGAAGGGCTCGTCGGGGGCTCCGGTGAGCCCGCAGCCGGTGCCGAGCGGGTCGGTGGCCGGGGGTGGGGCGTCGGCGGGGGCCGTGCAGGAGGACGGCGGGAAGAGCTTCCCGGTGGCCGCTGTGGTGGGCGGGGTCGTCGGGCTCGTGGTGGTGGTCGGGCTGGTGGTGTTCCTGGTGCGGCGGTCGCGTGGTGGGGGCGGGGGTGCCGGTGGGCCTGGTGGGTCCGGTCCGGCCCCGGTCGGGTACGGGTACCAGCAGCAGCCGCCGCAGGCGTACCCGCAGCAGTACCCGCCCCAGCAGCCCCCCGCCGCCCCGCCGGGAGACAACCCCTACCGGCGCTGACACGCCCACGGACGGCCGTAGATCGTCGAATGTGATCGGCCCTTCGGGTAAGAGATGGCTGCACAGTCGTCGCCTACCCGAAGGGCCGTCATGTTCAAGAAGCTCGCCGCTCTCGCCCTCCTCGCCTCGGCCACCACGGCCGGCGTGCTCGGCGCCGCCGCCCCCGCGTCGGCGGACGGGCCGAAGAACGAGCAGGAGGCAGCGGTGTGCCGGGCGCTGCTGCCGGCCGCGCTCTCCGGGAGCCTGACCGACGCGATCTGCGTGGTCCGCAAGGGCGGCTGAGGCTTCGCGTCAGGCCGGGGCGGGGCGCCACTCGGTGCGCAGGGCGGCCATCCGCAGGACGTCGTGGCGTTCGCCGTCCCAGAGCAGGGCCTGCCGGCTTCGTCCTTCGTGGACGAAGCCGGCTTTCTCGTAGCACCGGACGGCGCGCGGGTTGTAGGCGAAGACCTCCAGTTCGACCCGGTGGAGCCGGACCTGCTCGAAGGCGTGGCGCAGCAGCAGGACGGTGGCCTCGGTGCCCAGGCCCGGCCGGGGCTGCCGGGGCGCAGCGCGATCCGGAAGCCGGCCGATTCGGAGTCGGGGTCGAGGTCGTTGAGGGCGAGGTCGCCGAGGAACTCCCCGTCGGCCGGGTTCTCGATGGCGAGGTCGAGGCGGTCGGGCCGGGTGGCGCGCTCGGCGCACCAGGTGCGGATGCTGTCGAGGGTGAACTCCTGCCGGGTCGCGGTGAGTCGGCGGACCTCCGGGTCCTGGGTCGCGTGCCAGAGGGCTTCGGCGTGGCGGGGGGCCAGGGGGGTGAGGCGGACCCGGCGGCCTTCGAGCGTGGGCTTGTCGAGCAGGGCGGCATGATTGATCACCCGCCCGTTCTACGCCGGGAGCACCGGTCGGGCCAGGGGTTTTCGGTCAGCCGGCGGTGGTCCAGGGGGCCTTGGCCATGATCGCTTTGACGTTGGCGACGTAGCCCGGGTTGGGGATCACCGATGTCCCGACCGTGGCGCCGGTCGCGGGGTCGGTGGTGGTGGTGTAGTGGACGTTGCCCGCCCCGGCGTTGTACGCGGCGATGACCAGGTCGAGCAGCGGGGTCCGGCCGTTCACCGGGTCGGGGGAGAGGTCGTAGCTGCCGCCGAAGCACGAGTCGCCGTAGTAGGCGATCAGCCAGTCGATCAGCTGGGCACCGAGCTGGACGTTGCCGGCGAGGGTGTTGACGTCGCTCTTGGTGCCGAACTTGGTGTTCATCCAGCTCACGGTGTTCGGCATGATCTGCATGGTCCCGATGCCGCCGTCGCAGGCGAGGATCGTGGACTGCCAGCCGCTCTCCTGCCAGGCGACGGCCTTGAGCAGGGCGGTCGGGATCGGCGGCAGCCGGTCGGTGCCGCCGTTGCCCAGGGAGAGGGTGCGGGACTGGGCGGCCGCCGCGGCCAGGGCGTCGCCGACGGCGCCGCGGGGGGCGTCCGTGCCGGTGTGGCTGGGGGCGCAGCCGCTCTGCAGCGGCGGGGTGTGCGGGGTGACCGGAGGCGGTGGCGGGGCGACCGGGCCGGGTTTGGCGGTGGGTGCCGGCGCCGCTGCGGGTGGCTTGGCGGCCGTCCTGGCGGGGCCGGGCGAGGCACTGGTCCGCTTGCCGCCGGGGCTTGCGGAGGCGTCGGCCGAGGCGCCGGGGCTGGGGGCGGTGCCGCTCGGCGCCTCGCTCGCGGTGGGTGCGGTGGTCGGCGAGGGGGCGGCGGAGAGCGGCCCGGTGACGGCCGGCGCGGCCGGTGGCGGGGCCGCGTCGGGGTGCTCCGATCTCTTGGCGCAGCCCGCCAGCGGCGCGGCGGCGATGGCGACCGATATCAGGCAGAGCGCGGCCCTGCGCGGGGCGTTGGCCGTCATGGTGTGGTACCCCCCGTGGGTGTCAGGTCCGCCCGCGGCAGGCGGGCGGCCGACATCCTACGGCGAGCCCCCGACGGCCCGTCCGACGGCCCGTCAGTCACCCGACAGTGGCCTGGCCAACCAGAGTTCGGCGTACGGGTCGTCGCCGAAGGGGTCGGTCGGACGGTACCCGAGGCGGGTGTAGAGCGCGATGGCTTCGGTGAGGTCCTTGCGGGTGTTGAGCAGCATCCGGTGCGCGCCGCGGGCCCGGGCGGCCTGCTCCGCCGCGCCGATCAACCGGGCCCCGCCGCCGCCCCGGCGCGCCCCGGGGCGGACGTAGACCCGGGTGAGCTCGGCCCGCTCCTCGTCCAGCCAGTGGATTCCGGTGCAGCCGAGCAGGGTGCGGCCGGCCCGGGCGACCAGCAGCGAGCCGCGCGGCTCGAACAGGTCGGCGATGTCGCCGGCGAAGGTGTCGATCTCCGACGAGGACGCGGGGCGCCGGTAGTACCGGCTGATCAGCTCGTCGGTGTACTCGCGCAGCAGGACGGTGGCGTCGGGGTGGTCGGCCGGTACGGCGGCAACCTCCCAGCCGGTGGGCGGGGGTACGGCCTCAAGGGGGAAGGTGCTGGTCACACGGTTCATTCTGGGGTGATGGGCAAGCGAATTTCGGCGGCCGCCGGGCGGCGCCGACGGCAGCATCTCGCGGACGGATGGCGGTCCGGCCGCTGGTGGTCCGGCCGGGCCGGGGCCACCCTTGAGCCATGATCACTCCTGATACCAAGGACTGGACCTGGGTGCTCGAACGCGCCTGCGCCGACTGCGGTCTGGACACCCCGGCGGTGGCCCTGGAGGCCGTCGCGGGCATGGTGCGCGCCAACGCGACGGCCTGGGTGGGCCTGCTCGCGGGCGATCCGGCGGGGCTGCGGCGGCGGCCGGCCCCGGACGTGTGGTCCGCGCTGGAATACGCCTGCCACGTCCGGGACGTGTTCCGGCTCTTCGACGTCCGGCTCGCCCTGATGCTCGGCCAGGACGATCCGGCCTTCCCCAACTGGGACCAGGACGAGACCGCCGTCGCCGAACGGTACGACCGGCAGGAGCCGGCCCGGGTCGCCGTCGAACTGGCCGCGGCGGCCGAGGTGTTGGCCTGTGCCTTCGAACAGGTCGAGGGCGCGCGGTGGGAGCGCACCGGCACCCGGAGCGACGGGGCGCGGTTCACCGTGGCGTCCTTCGCCCGGTATCTGATCCACGACCCGGTCCACCATCTGCACGACGTCACCGCCGCGCGCCCCTGACCGCGCCCTGACGCCGCGCTACCGGCCGGGCGGCGGGGCGTCCAGGGCCCGGGCCGGCAGCCCGTGCGGGGCCGCCTCGGCGAGCGGTCGCTCGGGTTCCCGACCGGACCGGACGGTGAGCACGAAGCGGTGCGTGTCGCCGTCCCGGCGCGGTTCGAAGGCGAGGTGGGCGAACGGCGCCGCGGCCGTGGACCGCCCGGCCAGCCGCGCCAACTCCCGCTCCACCGCGGCCCATTCCTCGGCCGGGACGTACTGCCGCATGATCGAGTGCCAGACCACGGTGAGCGTGCCGTCCACGACGTCCACCCCCCGCAGGAAGTCCGCCGCGCCCCGGGCCTCGACCGGGGCCGGGATCTGCGCCGCCAGCCGGAGCGCACCCTCCAGCCGGGCCGCTCGGGCGGGCTGGTCGGGCCACAGGTAGGCCCGCAGGGCGAGTGCGCCCTCGGCGGAGCGGGGGTCGATCGGGGTCAGGTCGCAGCCGCGCCGCTCCGTGAACTCCAGCGGCGGTGATCCGGCCGGCGGGACGGGCGGTGCGCCGCGCCAGGCATCGGTGAGCAGGACCGGTGAGTCGGCCGGCCCGTACGAGAAGTCGGTGGACTCGCAGCGGAAGCGGTCGGCCAGCAGGTTGAGCCCGGCGCTGGCCCCGAGCTCGAACAGCCGGACCGGGCGGGCCCGGCCCGCCAGGGTGTGCAGCAGGCCGGCGATGAGCAGGTTGGCGCGGCCCACCTCATTGGTCTGCGGTGGCCGGGTGAGCCAGTCGCGCACCCAGGGCAGGTTGGCGGCGACGGCGGACCGGAAGGCGGGCCAGGCGGCCGCCGGGCGGGCGGGGTCGACGTGCCCGCCGGCGCTGGGGTAGTGGGCGGCCAGTTCGGGGGCCCGCCCGGTGAGCACCAGGGCGTGCACCCCGCCCAGCAGGCGCAGGGCGACGGCGGCTCCCGCCGGGGCGCTCTCGTGTCCGGCCAGCGCCGCCGCGCACGGGCCGCCGGTGGCGAGGTCGAGGGCGACCTGGTCCAGCAGCGCGGCGTAGAGCGGCGAGCCGAGGTCGGCGCAGGCTTTGGCCTGCTGCTCGACCAGGGTGATGGCGTGCACCAAGGCGTGTGCGGTCGGCGGCCCCGGGGGGAAGGCTCCGCCCGGCTCGCCGGGTGCGGCGGGGGCTGGGGACATCTGCGGGCTCCGTTTCGGTCGGCTGGGATCATCATTCGCCCGCGGACGGCCCGTCAGCAGGGGGCACGCGGGTGATCCCGATCACCATGGGCGGCGGGCGCCCGTCACACCTCCTCGACGGGGCTGCTGCGGCGGGCGTGCCGGAGGCGGCCGGTGATGCTGGCGGTGTCGGTGCCGATCACGTCGGCGATCTCCGGTGTGGCGAGCCCGACCACGTAGTGCAGGATCGCCAGGTCCTCGTCGGCCGGGCCGGGCCGCAGGCCCGAAGGGGTCGAACCGGCCCGCTGCTCGGCGATGGTGGTGCGCAGGATCTCCCAGGCGGCGGCCGTGGGGTTGGGGCCGACCAGCACCTCGGACCAGACCGAGGCCAGACAGCCCAGCGCGTGCCGGACCACCGCGGCGGCCTGGTCCGGGTCGGCGAACCAGACCCGGGCGTAGCTCAGGTAGCGGGGCCGGTGCAGTTCGCAGAAGGCGCCGAACTCCACCGGCATGCCGGGGAAGTCCGCGGCCCTGGTCGCAGCCGCCGGTTCTTCGGCCTGGACATGACGTTCTGTCACATCTGCCTCTCGATCTGCTCGGGGCGGCGGGGCGGCGCACATTCCGCTCACTCTAGGCCCTCGCCCCGCTGCACCGGGTGACAAGTCCGTTGAGATGACCGGGACTGGGGCCCGATCCGGCCGATTCGCTGACGAGCGGTCAGGTCTGTGCCATGGCGCCGACGGTGACCGTGTCACGGCTGGTCAGCGATGCTACAACGGTGCCGGATCCGGGCCGGCCGCCGTTCCGGCACGGTCCGTTCGACGGCGTACCGGTGCCGCCGCCGCAGGGCCTGGCGGACCGGCGGCGCCGGCGCGCGGACGGGGCGCGGCGCCGACCGGATCGGCCCCGAACGAGTGGATGCCGCCGCGGGATCGGCGACGGCGGGCGGCGCATCCGCAGGGCGTGCTGCCGGGGCGGGGGGCGCACGGCCGCGGTCCGGGCCGCCGGACCGCGCCGCGCACGGCCCCCGCCGACCTGCCGCCGCGATGCCCACGCCCCCGCCGACCTGCTGCTCCCGCGGTGGCCAACCCCCTCAGGACGTACGGCCGACCGGGCTGACGTCGCTGCGGCCGCCGCCCGGCCGCGGGGCCGCCTGCGGGGCCGCCTGTTCGGCCAGGTGCGAGCGCCGGGCCGAGGCCGCCGCGGCGGAGGCGGCCACGGCGGCAGCGGAGGCCGCCGCAGGGGCGGCCTCCCGTCTGGTCTGTCCGGGGATGCCCAGGGACGGCTCGGTCCGGCGGCTGCGGGCGGATTCCTCGGCTGCCTCGACCGCCTCCCGAGCGGCGAGGTAGGCCTGGACCGCCGCGATGCCGTAGACCGGCTGGATCAGCTGGTGCCCCTTGAAGAACGGCCTGGCCGGAGCGAAGCCGGCCGCGATCACCAGCTCCCGGATCTCGGCTATCTCCTCCTCCGTCCGCGCCGTGAAGCGGACCTCCCAGCCCTTCTTGTATGCGCGGCCGTCCTCGCTGTTGCGGCGGGCGAGGTCCGGTCGGCGGACGTAGCCGGGCAGTCGGCCGAGGCGCAGCTGGGCAGTGCGCCGGCCGGAGGTTTCGTCACGTGGCATGAGCTGATGGTAGGCAATCGCCGACACGGGGTTGACTCCGGGTTGGTGCTTCACCGTGCGTCGCCGGTCACGCTCCGTCATGATCACCAGGTCAGTGTCATGGGGTGGCTTCGGTTGCGCCGGAGGCCAATCCGATGAAAATCGGATGGTACCCGTCAAGTCCGATCTAATCCGGCAACTGAATGAACGTCCTATCCGCCGAATGGGTGAGGGTATGGGGACTTTAGTGCAGACCAGTCCCGTTTTCGCGACGGTTGGGTAACAGGTCGTCAGGTCGGGGGTGCCGGGGCGGGGCTGTTGGGGAGGGTGTCGGCATGAGCTACCAGATTCCTTCCCAGTCCTTGTCCCTCGAAGAGCTGGCCAGGCGGCAGCAGAACGTGATCACGGCCAGCCAGTTGCGTGCCCGTGGCGTGCCGACCCGGGTGGTCAGCGAACACTGCCGACGAGGCGGTCCCTGGCAGCGGATGCTGCCCCGGGTGTACCTGCTGCAGGAGAGCGAGCCGACCCCCGAGCAGCGGATGTGGGCCGCGCTGCTGTACGCCGCGCAGAACGGGCGCGACGAGGACGGCCGGGACGGGGCGGTGATCACCGGCGCGGCCGCGCTCGCGCTGTACGGCTTCGTCTCGATGCCGCGGCTGCCGGCCGTCACCGGGGTCGAGGTGCTGGTGCCCCGTCAGCGCCGGCTTCGGGACGCCGGGGAGGTCCGGATCCGCCGGACCGAGCGGGAGTTGGTGGCGCGGTCGGTGCACGGCCTGGCCTGTGCCCCGGTCGCCCGCGCGGTGGCCGACGCGGTGCGCGAGTGGACGGACGCGGGGGCCTTCGATGCCGGGGTGATCGGCCCCGGCCTGCTGCGCTCGGTGCTCCGCGAGGCCGTCGCCCGGATCGAATCCGGCGGTGCGCTCCGGGAGTTGTCCACCGAGCTCGCCGAGGCCGGGCTGCTGGAGGAGCCCCGGGTGCGCGCCGCCCTGGACGAACTGCTGGCCACCGGGCGGGAGGCGGTGCTGGAGCGGATCGGCGAGCTGGTCGACGAGTGGCTGCTGCCGGCCCCGCTGACCGGCCCGGAGCTGCGGATGCGCGGCGGCACCTACGTGGCGGTGCCCGACCTCTACTGGCCCGATGTCGCGGTGGCGGTCGAGGTGGATTCGGACCTGCGCTGCGTCAGCGAGGGCGAGGCCGCCTGGGTGCGCGGCGGCCAGCACCGGATGGAGTACCTCGGGGTGCGGGTGGTGTACGTCTGCGGCGAGCGGCTCGCCACCGAGCCGGAGGCGGTCGGCAGCGAGCTGCGGGAGGCCTTCCGGGCCGGTGGCGAGGACGTGGTCGAGCTGCTGGTGACCGAGCGCTGAGACCCCTGGCGGGTCAGCCCCGCACCACCGGTTCGCCGACCAACTCGACTCCGGCCAGCCGGAGTTCCTCCAGGGCCGCCGCCGTCGTCGGGGCGGCCACCGCAGCGGTGAGGTCGAGCAGGACGCGGGTGGTGAAACCCTCGCGGGCGGCGTCCAGGGCGGTCGCCCGCACGCAGTGGTCGGTCGCGATGCCGACCACGTCGACCTCCGACACCGACCGGGAGCGCAGCCAGTCGGCCAGGCCCTCACCGTTCTCGTTACTGCCCTCGAAGCCGCTGTACGCGGCCGAGTAGGAGCCCTTGTCGAAGACCGTCTCGATCGCTCCCGAGGTCACCGAGGGCGCGAAATTGGGATGGAAACCGACCCCCTCGGTGCCCGCCACGCAGTGCACCGGCCAGGAGTTGACGAAGTCCGGCTCGGCGGAGAAGTGCGTCCCCGGGTCGATGTGGTGGTCGCGGGTGGCGACGATGTGGGTGTAGCCGGGGGCGGACTCGGCGATCAGGTCGGTGATCGCGGCGGCGACCTCGGCACCGCCGGACACGGCCAGACTGCCGCCTTCGCAGAAGTCGTTCTGCACGTCGACGACGATCAGGGCGCGGTGCATGGCTTGGCTTCTCTCGTTGTGGTCTCGGGTCGGGGCCAGGGGCCGGGGCTATGAACTCTAGGGAGTGACGCGCGTAGGCGAAAGGCCCGCGGCCGGCGTGGTCAGACTCCGACCGGCAGGCCCGCCTGGGCGGTGGCCGGCAGCTCGGTCACGATCACCGGCTCGCCCTTGGACAGCTGGGTCGCCGAGAGCGGCAGTGCGGCCAGCGCCCGGCGGTGGCGCTCCCGGGCGGCCGCCAGCGGCTCCCGCCCGACCACCTCGCCGCCGGTGACCAGCGGCACCTGCAGGAGGTGCCCGGCCAGCTCCGCGGGCACCGGCCCGAGCCCGACCACCTCCGCCTCGGCGACCCCGTCCGCGTCCGGGCGCCGGGCGGCCCACTTGCGCCCGCCGAGGCTGCTCTTGCCGCCCGCCGAGCGCTTCGCCACCGGCACCAGCTCGCCGTCGGGCCCGCTCGCCCGGGCCACCAGCTTGTACACCATGGCGCAGGTCGGGTGCCCGCTGCCGGTGACCAGGCTGGTGCCCACGCCGTACCCGTCGACGGGGGCGGCGGCCAGCGCCGCGATGGCGTACTCGTCCAGGTCGGAGGTGACGATGATCCGGGTGTCGGTGGCGCCCAGCTCGTCCAACTGGCGGCGGACCCGGTGGGCCAGCAGGGTGAGGTCGCCGGAGTCGATCCGGACCGCCCCGAGCCCCGGCCCGGCCACCTCGACGGCGGTGCGCACGGCCTCGGCCAGGTCGTAGGTGTCCACCAGCAGGGTGGTGCCCCGGCCCATCGAGTCGATCTGGGCGGTGAAGGCGTCCCGCTCGCTGTCGTGCAGCAGGGTGAAGGCGTGCGCGGCCGTGCCGGTGGTCGGGATGCCGTAGGCGAAACCGGCCTCCAGGTCGGAGGTGGCGCCGAAGCCGGCGATGTACGCGGCCCGGGCGGCGGCGACGGCGGCCTGCTCGTGCGCCCGGCGGGCGCCCATCTCGATGCAGGGGCGGTCGCCCGCGGCCGAGGTCATCCGGGAGGCCGCGGCGGCGATCGCGGAGTCGTGGTTGAGGATCGACAGGATCAGGGTCTCCAGGATCACCGCCTCGGCGAAGCTGCCCTCGACCCGCAGCAGCGGGGAGCCGGGGAAGTAGACCTCGCCCTCCGGGTAGCCGTGGATGTCGCCGGTGAACCGGTAGTCGGCCAGGTAGCGCAGGGTGGCCTCGTCCACCACCCGCTGGTCGGCGAGCCAGTCCAGCTGCGGGGTGGTGAAGCGGAAGGCCTCCACCGCGTCCAGCACCCGGCCGGTGCCGGCCATCACGCCGTACCGGCGCCCGTTGGGCAGCCGCCGGGTGAACACCTCGAAGACGGAGCGGCGGTGCGCCGCGCCGCTGCGCAGGGCGGCCTGGAGCATGGTGAGTTCGTACCGGTCGGTGAGCAGCGCGGTGGACCGGCTCGCGGTGATGGCGTCCATGAAGATGATGCTACTACCACTTAGCGTCAGTTTGACGATTTCCCCCGTGCGTGTTGACCCGGATTCGCTCGCGCGTCCCCCGGATGGAAGCATGAGGAGCAGAGGAAGTCGTGTCGGGTGAGGGAGAAGCAGCCGTGAGTGTCGCCCCGGTGGAGATCGAGCGCCCTGAGGTCGAGGGCCTGCCGGTGGCGGAGCCGGATACACCGTGGGTGACCATCGTCCACAACGACCCGGTCAACCTGATGAGTTACGTCCAGTACGTGTTCCAGGCCTACTTCGGGTACCCGAAGGACAAGGCCCGACAGCTGATGATGGACGTGCACACCAAGGGCCGCGCGGTGGTCTCCAGCGGGACGCGCGAGGAGATGGAGCGGGACGTCCAGGCGATGCACGGTTACGGACTGTGGGCGACCCTCCAGCACGACTGATCCTCCCCTCCACCACCACAAGCAGACAGGCTGATCAGAACTCATGGCTGGGTTGTTCGAGAGCGCCGGCGGCGGCAGTGCGGCGATCGCGCTGGACGAGGTCGAGGCCTCCATCCTGCGCACGCTGGAGGTGCAGATGCTGGAGCTGATCGGGCCCGGCCCGGGCGGGCCGGGCGACGACCCGCTCGCGGCGCTGTTCGCCGAGGGCCCGACCGAGGCGCCCGAGGACCCGGCTCTCGCCCGGCTCTTCCCCGACGCCTACGGCGAGCCCGGGGAGAGCACCGACGCCGAGACCCGCGCGATGGCCGGCGAGTTCCGCCGCTACACCGAGGTCGACCTGCGCGCCCGCAAGCGGGAGGACGCGCTGGCCGTGGTCCGCTCGCTGGACGGCCTGGGGGAGGACGGCGGGCTGCTCCGGATCCCGGCCGGCGAGTGCCGGCGCTGGCTCGGGGCGCTGAACGACCTGCGGCTCACCCTGGGCAGCCGGCTGGAGGTCTCCGAGGAGGACGAGCAGGGCCTGTACCGCCTGCCGGACACCGACGAGCGCAAGCCGCTGGTGATGGCCTACATCTGGCTCGGCGAGCTCCAGGAGACCCTGCTGGAGGCGATGTCCGGCTGAGCTCGCCGCCCGCCCCTCCCGTGCCCCGGCGCCCGCGCGTCCGGGGCACCGCTGCGACCGGCGCGGTGCGGATCGGCCCGGTCCGTCCGCATGCTGGGCGGAATATCCCTTCAATCCGGGCATACCCCACGATATCCGTACCTGTCATGCTCAAATAGCGCTCAGATACCCACCGGTATCCGGTCATACCGTGGTACGACTTCCACTCGCCCCGCGAGCAGAAGGAGTGTGGCCATGGCCGATCAGGCCTATGACGAGGTGACCGAGGCCAGGCCCGAGGAGGAGGGCTACGAGCGCGGGCTGGGCAGCCGTCAGATCCAGATGATCGCGATCGGCGGGGCGATCGGCACCGGTCTGTTCCTCGGCGCCGGCACCGCCATCTCCAAGGCCGGGCCGAGCCTGATCCTCAGCTACGCGGTGGCCGGCCTGGTGATCTTCGTGATCATGCGGGCGCTCGGCGAGCTGCTCACCTACCGCCCGGTCTCCGGCAGTTTCGCCGAGTACGCCCGCGAGTTCCTCGGCCCGTTCGCGGGCTACGTGACCGGCTGGACGTACTGGCTCTTCTGGGTGGTCACCGGCATGGCGGAGACCACCGCCGCGGCGGTCTATGTGCGCTTCTGGGCGCCCGGTATCCCGCAGTGGGCCAGCGCGCTGGTCTTCCTGGTGATCCTCTACGCGGCCAACCTGATCTCGGTGAAGCTGTTCGGCGAGATCGAGTTCTGGTTCTCCATGGTCAAGGTCACCGCGATCATCGGCATGATCCTGATCGGCGTCGGCGTGCTCACCCTCGGCTTCAGCGACGCCGCCGAGACCGCCTCGCTCAGCAACCTGTGGGCGGACGGCGGTTTCTTCCCCAAGGGCATCGGATCCACCGTGATGACCCTGCAGATCGTGATGTTCGCCTACCTCGGCGTCGAACTGGTCGGCGTCACCGCGGGGGAGAGCGAGGACCCGGAGAAGAACCTGCCGCGGGCCATCAACACCCTGCCGTGGCGGATCATGCTGTTCTACGTCGGCGCGCTGACGATCATTCTGGCCCTGGTCCCCTGGCAGGAGTTCAGTCCCGGGGTCAGCCCGTTCGTGGCGGCCTTCGGCAAGATCGGCATCCCGGCGGCGGCCGGCATCATCAACTTCGTGGTGCTCACCGCGGCCCTGTCCTCCTGCAACTCCGGGATGTACTCGACCGGACGGATGCTGCGCGACCTCGCCCAGCGCGGCCAGGCACCCGGCGGGCTCACCCGGCTGAACGGCCGCCGCACCCCGGCCGCGGCGATCACCGTCTCGGCGCTGCTGATGGGCCTCGGCGTGGTGCTCAACTACCTCGTCCCGGCCAAGGCGTTCGAGTACATCACCTCGGTCGCCACCGTCTGCGGGCTGTGGACCTGGGCGGTCATCCTGATCTGCCAGCTCCGCTACCGCCGGGCCTGGCAGGCCGGCCGGCTCCCGGCGCCCACCTTCCGGGCGCCCGGCGGCTCCTGGCCGAGCTGGGCCGCGCTGGCCTTCCTGGTCCTGGTCGTGGTGCTGATCGCGATCGACCCGGACTCCCGGATCTCGCTCTACGTCTTCCCCGGCTGGGCGGTGGCGCTGGTGATCGGCTACCAGGTGCTCAGGCGGACCCGGCCGGAGGCCGTCCACGGCGGCCCGCGGACCCCGGTGCCCGCCCGGTCCGGCGACTGACCGGCAACAGACCCCGGTCCGCCTGTCGGACCGGCCGCCCGCCCGGCCGTCGAACGCACCCCGCGACGGCCGGGCGGGCCTCGATGCCTGGCTATCCTGACCGCATGCTGACCATCACCCGAGAACTGCGCGACGCGATCGTCGCCCACGCCCGCGCGGACCACCCGGACGAGGCCTGCGGCGTGGTCGCCGGACCGGCCGGCAGCGACCGGCCCGAGCGGTTCGTCCCGATGCTCAACGCGGCCCGCTCGCCCACCTTCTACGAGTTCGACTCCGGCGACCTGTTCAAGCTCTACCGCGAGATGGACGACCGCGACGAGGAGCCGGTGGTGATCTACCACTCGCACACCGCCACCGAGGGCTACCCGTCCCGCACCGACGTCTCCTACGCCTCCGAGCCGGGCGCCCACTACGTGCTGGTGTCGACCGCGGACGGGAACGGCGAGGGTGACCCGTACCAGTTCCGGTCGTTCCGCATTCTGGACGGTGTGATCACGGAAGAAGACGTCGAGGTGGTCGAGGCGTACGGTGCCTGACCGCCTCCGGGCGGGACCGGGGGCCCGCCGGCGGCGCGCCACCTGCGGACGGCACTCCTCCGGTTCACCCGAATCTCAGCATCGGATACGGAACCGCCCGGTTGGTGAGACAGAGCTGCCGGACCGGGGGCGGGAATCTATACGATGAGCCCATGCGTTCCGTCGATGTGAGCAACCAGGCCCCGGGCACCCGCCTCGTGGCGCGCCTGCACGTCGACCTGTGCCGGCTCGCCAGCGCGATCTGTCCCGGCACCGCCGACGCCCGCTGACTTCGGCACCGACCGCCCCGGCCGCGACCGGGGCCACACCCCTGCCGCGACCCGTGCGGCCCACCCGACCCACCTCCCCAGGAGCGCAGCCATGGCCATCGAGGTCCGCATCCCGACCATCCTCCGTACCTACACCGACGGCGCCAAGGCCGTCGAGGGCGCCGGCAGCAACCTCGGGGAGCTCTTCACCGACCTCGACGCCCGCCACCCGGGCATCGCGGAGCGCCTGCTCGACGGCGGCGAGCTGCGCCGCTTCGTCAACGTCTACCTGAACGACGAGGACGTCCGCTTCCTGGACGGCATCGCCACCGCCCTCGCGGACGGCGACAGCGTCACCATCCTGCCGGCCGTGGCCGGCGGGGCCCGCTGAGCCGCCGCCCCATGCGCTACGACAGCCCGATCGAAGCGGTCGGCAACACCCCGCTGGTCCGGCTCCCCCGGATCTCCGCCGCCGTCCCCGGAAACACCGACGGGCTGGTCACGCTCTGGGCCAAGCTGGAGGACCGCAACCCGACCGGCTCGATCAAGGACCGCCCGGCCCTGCACATGATCGAGCGGGCCGAGGCGGCGGGCCGGCTCACCCCCGGCTGCACCATCCTGGAGCCCACCAGCGGCAACACCGGCATCTCGCTGGCCATGGCGGCCAAGCTCAAGGGCTACCGGATGGTCTGCGTGATGCCGGAGAACACCAGCGAGGAGCGCCGCGAGCTGCTCCGGATGTGGGGCGCGGAGATCATTCCCTCGCCCGCCGCCGGCGGCTCCAACACCGCCGTCCGGATGGCCAAGGAGATCGCGGCCGAGCACCCCGACTGGGTGATGCTCTACCAGTACGGCAACCCGGACAACGCCGGCGCGCACTACCGGGGCACCGCTCCGGAGATCCTCGCCGACCTCCCGGAGATCACCCACTTCGTCGCGGGCCTCGGCACCACCGGCACCCTGATGGGCGTCGGCCGGTACCTGCGGGAGAAGGTCCCGGGCGTGCGGATCGTCGCCGCCGAGCCGCGCTACGACGACCTGGTCTACGGGCTGCGCAACCTGGACGAGGGCTTCGTCCCCGAGCTCTACGACGCCGAGGTGCTCACCACCCGCTACTCGGTCGGCTCGGCCGACGCGGTGCGGCGCACCCGGGAGCTGCTCCAGCAGGAGGGCATCTTCGCCGGCGTCTCCACCGGCGCGATCCTGCACGCCGCGATCGGTGTCGGCCGCAAGGCCGCGCAGGCCGGCGAGCGGGCGGAGGTGGTCTTCGTGGTCGCCGACGGCGGTTGGAAGTACCTGTCCACCGGCATCTACACCGCCGAGTCCACCGAGGCCGCGGTCGAGGCGCTGCAGGGCCAGCTCTGGGCCTGAGGCCGCGTCCTCGCCGTGGGCGCCGTACCCGCCGGGGTACGGTGCCCACGTCGTCTCAGTGCCCGGCCCGCCGGACCACCTCGGACCAGGTCCGCTCGTCCACCGGCCCCACCCGGCGCCGGAACGCCCCCAGCGGCACCTCGCGCAGCTCGTCCGTCTCCAGCCAGCTGGCCCGCCCGTGCCGGTCGCCGACCGCACCGGAGGGCAGCCGCAGCACGCCCGGCCGTTCGGCGTGGTGCTTGGTGGTGATCTTCGCGACCAGCGCGGTGCGCGGCTTCACCCGCAGCACCAGGCAGGGCCGGTCCTTGGCGCCCGGGCCGTCCTCGAACGGCACCTCGGCCCACCAGATCTCCCGGGGCGCGGGCCGGCCGGTCCGCAGGCCGGGGCCCGGCGCGGGCCGTGGCGCGCCCTCGGGCCGGGAGCGCCGGCGCCACCACCAGACGGCGGCCACCGCCACGGCGACCAGCAGTACGAGCAGGATCGGGGAGCTGTTCATCCGCCGACCGTACCCGGCCGCCCGGGCGCTGTGACACTCGGTGATTTGTCCGTTTTCAGCTGCTGATTCGTCACGGAACGACCACAGCGTCCGTTCCGGGTGAAAGCTCACGGTTCGGACGGAAAGGCTGATCGCGACGCCCCGGGCCAGGCCCGTAACTCCGTCCGAAGGTGGTCCAGATGAGTCCGAACAGCAACGACCTGTGGTCCTACGCCGAGATCGCCCGGCACATCAACGTCCAGTCCGAGACCGTCCGCAACTACCGCCGGCACGGCCTGCTCCCCGAGCCCGACCTGGTGGACCGCAACGGGCACCCGCGCTGGTACCCCGACACCGTCAAGGCCTGGGCCCGCAACCGCCCACGGCACCGCTGAACCGTCCTCGAACGCCCGCCCCCGCCCCGCGCCCCGTTCTGGTGATTCCAGCCACAGCGCGGCACGGGGACGGGGGCAAAGTGCCGTTCGGCCCTTACCCTCGACACGCGAAGACCGTACCGGGGCAGTAGCTGCGGCCGCTGCGGACCATGACCCATCGGGGCGGAGGGGCTCGGCATGAAACTGACCGTGGTGGGGTGCTCGGGGAGCTTCCCGTCCGCCGATTCGCCCTGCTCCAGTTACCTGGTGGAGGCGGACGGCTACCGGGCGGTGCTGGACCTCGGCAACGGCGCGCTCGGCGCGCTGCAGAACTACTGCGGCCTGTACGAGGTCGACGCCGTGCTGCTCAGCCACCTGCACGCCGACCACTGCGTCGACCTGTGCGCCTACTGGGTCGCGCGCAACTACCGGGTCGAGGGCTGCCCCGAGCCGCTGCCGGTGTACGGCCCGGCCGGCACCCCCGAGCGGCTCGCCCGGGCCTACGACATGCCCGAGGAGCCGGGGATGACCGAGGTCTTCGACTTCCGCACCCTCAAGTCCGGCAGCTTCGAGCTCGGCCCGCTGCGGATCACCGCCGTGCAGGTCAACCACCCGGTCGAGGCCTACGCGTTCCGGATCGAGCACGGCGGCCACTCGATCGTGTACTCGGGCGACACCGGTGAGTCGGCCGAGCTGGTGGAGCTGGCCGCGGGGGCCGACCTGTTCCTCTGCGAGGCCGCCTACACCGACGGCAAGGACACCTACCAGGCCGTCCACCTCAACGGCCGGGAGGCCGGCGAGCACGCCACCGCGGCCGGCGCGCACCACCTGGTGCTCACCCACATCCCGCCGTGGACGGACGCGCAGCGCAACCTGCGCGACGCCCGGGCCGCCTTCGCGGGCCCGGTGGACCTCGCCAGACCCGGCGCGGTCTACGAGTTCTGACCGCTTCCGACCGCGGGCACCGTCCGCAGCGGTGCTACGGCTCCGGCACCTCGACGATCACCAGCGTGCCCCGGCTGCCCGGCCGGACGGCGTGCGGGCTGCCGGCCGGCACCAGGGCCAGCTCGCCCGCCCGCACCGTCACCGGGCGGCCGGCCACGGTGAGTTCCAGGCACCCCTCGACCACCAGCAGCGCCTCGGTGACGGCGTGGGTCTCCTCGGCCAGCGGCAGCGCGTCCATCCGCAGCACCTTCAGGCCGGCGGCGCCGACCTCGCCCAGCAACCGGGAGCTCCACGCCCGCGGCAGCCGCGCCGCCGCCTCCACCAGGTCGATCACCTGCACGACACACCCCTCACGGGCTCGGGTCCAACGGATGCCGCGGACGCTACCGGGGCCGGGGCGGCAGTTGGTCGACCGTTCGGCAAAGCTTTCCGGCATCTCGTGCGCGGCGGTCCGCGGTGTCCGCACGCGCCGGTGCCCCGTCGCGCGGGGACGCGGCGGGGCACCGGGGGCGGACGGCCGTCAGGCCTTGGTGACGTCCTCGATCTCCTCGTCCGTCTCGCGACCGGGGGTCTTGAGGTCGAACTTGGTGATCGCGAAGCGGAAGACCGTGTAGTAGATCGCCGCGAAGACCAGGCCGATCGGGATGATCAGCCAGGGCTTGGTGGCCAGGTGCCAGTTGATCACGTAGTCGATCAGGCCGGCGGAGAAGCTGAACCCGTCGTGGACGCCGAGGGCCCAGGTGACGGCCATCGACAGCGCGGTCAGCACGGCGTGGATGGCGTAGAGCACCGGCGCGATGAACAGGAAGGTGAACTCGATCGGCTCGGTGACGCCGGTGACGATGCTGGTCAGGGCCAGCGAGGTCATCATGCCCAGGACCACCTTGCGGCGCTCCGGACGGGCCGCGTGGGCGATCGCCAGCGCGGCGGCGGGCAGCGCGAACATCATGATCGGGAAGAAGCCGGACTGGAACTGCCCGGCGGTCGGGTCGCCGGCCAGGAAGCGGTTGATGTCGCCGGTGGCGACCTTGCCGGTCGCGTCGGTGAAGCTGCCGGTCTGGAACCAGGCGTAGGTGTTGACGAACTGGTGCATGCCGATCGGGATCAGCGCCCGGTTGACCAGGCCGAAGATGCCCGCGCCCAGGGCGCCCGCGCCGACCAGCTGGTCGTTGCCGCCGGAGATGACGTCGCCGATCGGGCCCCAGCACAGGCCGAACACGATGCCCAGGCCGGTGCCGACGAAGGCCATGATGATCGGGACGAGCCGGCGGCCGTTGAAGAAGCCCAGCCAGTCCACCAGCTTGGTGCGGTGGTACTTCTGCCACAGGACGGCCGCCAGCAGGCCGACCACCACGCCGCCGAGCACACCCGGGTTCTGCGGCTTGCCGGCCGGCAGGGCGGCGGTGACGGTGCCCTCGGCCGGGAAGGCGGTGAGGACCTGCTTGAAGACCAGGTAGCCGACCAGCGCGGCCAGCGCGGTGGAGCCGTCGGCCTTCTTGGCGAAGCCGATCGCGACACCCACGCAGAACAGCAGGGGCAGGTTGTCCAGGACCGCGCCGCCGGCCGCGCCGAACACCTGCACCAGCTTGGCGGGGAAGTGCCAGTTGGTCTGCACGTCGGGCTGGCCCAGGCGGGCCAGGATGCCCGCGGCGGGGAGGACCGCGATCGGCAGCTGGAGGCTGCGGCCGACCTTCTGCAGGCCGGGGAGGATTCCGGAGCCGAACTTCTTTCCCGGCTTGGGTGCGGCGGCGGGCGCCGGTGCCTGCGCAGTCGTACTCATGGGGGTGGTTCCTAACGGCAGGGCGGGTCGGTCGTGGGGTGGAGCGTCGGGGGCCGACTCGCGAACTGGTCTACACCACTAGTGGTGTAGACCAGTTTTCTAGCACGCGTGGAAGAGGGGGGGAACCCCGGACAGCTGCGCAGGTCGGAAGTGCTATGAAATCGAAACCTTGTTGCGGATTGGCGATCTTGGCTACCCGCCGTAACAGGCCTTTTGGCGAGTTGCGCAACAAAAGGCGCCGGGGGTGACGGCGGGTCAGGCCTTGGTGACGTCCTCGACCTGGTCGTCGTCCTCGCGGCCGGGCGTCTTCACGTCGAACCGCACGATGACGAAGCGGAAGACCGCGTAGTAGACGACCGCGAACCCCAGGCCGACCGGGATGATCAGCCACGGTTTGGTGGCCAGGTTCCAGTTCAGCACGTAGTCGATCAGGCCGGCCGAGAAGGCGAAGCCGTCGTGCACGCCGAGCCCCCAGGTGACGGCCATCGAGGCGCCGGTGAGGATCGCGTGGATGACGAAGAGGAGCGGCGCGATGTAGGCGAAGGAGTACTCGATCGGCTCGGTGATGCCGGTCACCGCCGAGGTCAGCGCGACCGAGGTCATCAGGCCGTAGATCTCCTTGCGGCGGTGCGGCTTGGCGCTGTGCGCGATGGCCAGGGCCGCGGCCGGCAGGGCGAACATGAAGATCGGGAAGAAGCCGGTCATGAACTGGCCGGCCGTCGGGTCGCCGGCCAGGAACCGGGCGATGTCGCCGTGCGCCTCGGTGCCGTCCGGCTTGACGTAGGTGCCGAACTGGAACCAGGGGAAGAAGTTCAGCAGCTGGTGCATGCCGATCAGCAGCAGGGCGCGGTTGGCCAGGCCGAACAGCCCGGAGCCGATCGAGCCGAGGTCCGCCAGCCACTGGGAGAACGACTCCAGGGCGTCGCCGATCGGCGGCCAGACCCACAGGCAGAGCGCGGCGAAGATCAGGCCGACCAGGGCGGTGATCATCGGGACCAGCCGCCGGCCGTTGAAGAAGCCCAGCCAGTCGACCAGCCTGGTGCGGTGGAAGCGGACCCAGAGCCAGGCGGACATCAGGCCGATCAGGATGCCGCCGAGCACCCCGGGGTTCTGGAAGCCGATGTTGGAGGCCGACTGCTTGGCGTAGTCGATGCACTGGGTGCCGGCCACCACGCCCTTGCAGGCGCTGAGGTCGGGGAAGGCCTGGAGGACCTTGTAGTAGACCAGGAAGCCGGTCACCGCGGCCAGCGCGGTCGAGCCGTCGGCCTTCTTGGCCATCCCGATCGCGACCCCGATGCAGAACAGCAGCGGCAGGCCGAGCGAGCCGTCCAGCAGGGCGGCGCCGGCCGCGGCGAAGGCCTTGGCCACGTTGTCCCAGCCGAGGCCGTCCGCGCCGAGCAGGTCGGGCTGGCCGAAGCGGTTCAGGATGCCGGCCGCGGGCAGCACGGCCACCGGCAGCTGGAGGCTGCGGCCCATCTTCTGCAGGCCGCCGTAGAAGGACTGCCACCAGGGGCTCCGCGGGATCGTGGCGCCTGCCGAGCTCATGTCGTCCTCCGAGTGCCGGAACCCGCGCGGGCCGGGCGGGAACGCCGGCGAGGTGTCCCGCGTTGTCCGGAGTGCACCTAATATTGGTGTAGACCACTTCGGGCGGTGCGGTCGCGCCGGGCCCTGGGCCCAGTGATCGCCATCCTGGGACCGGCGCCCTGAGCCTGCGCGCCGGAGTAGCCCAAAAGTGGACTAACGTGGCATATCGTCCGGAGACGGGTGATGCTTGACGCGCTGTTCCGACGACGCGGCAGCTGATCCCGCGTCATCATCTCCGACAGCGCCCACCGCATACCGCACACCGCAGTACGGCTACCGGCGGCACCCCCGCCGAGGCGCCGAGACAGAGGGAGAAAGACATGGCCAGCAAGGCTGAGAAGATCGTCGCCGGCCTCGGCGGGATCGACAACATCGAAGAGGTCGAAGGCTGCATCACCCGTCTCCGCACCGAGGTCGTCGACCCGAGCAAGGTCGACGAAGCCGCGCTCAAGGCCGCCGGCGCCCACGGCGTCGTCAAGATGGGCACCGCGATCCAGGTCGTGATCGGCACCGACGCCGACCCGATCGCCGCCGACATCGAGGACATGATGTGAGCTGAGCCCCGGCTCACCACCGCCACGGCCCGCCGCCCCACCGGGGGCGGCGGGCCGAAGCGTTCACCCGGAGCCACTACGCTCGTTACCCATGTCACGCATCGACGGCCGCACCCCCGACCAGCTCCGCCCCATCACCATCGAGCGGGGCTGGAGCAAGCACGCCGAAGGATCCGTCCTGGTCTCCTACGGCGACACCAAGGTGCTCTGCACCGCCAGCGTCACCGAAGGCGTCCCCCGCTGGCGCAAGGGCAGCGGTGAGGGCTGGGTCACCGCCGAGTACTCCATGCTCCCCCGCGCCACCAACACCCGCGGCGACCGCGAGTCCGTCCGCGGCAAGATCGGCGGCCGCACCCACGAGATCAGCCGCCTGATCGGCCGCTCGCTGCGCGCCGTGATCGACCACCGGGCCCTCGCCGAGAACACCTTCGTGCTCGACTGCGACGTCCTGCAGGCCGACGGCGGCACCCGGACGGCCGCCATCACCGGGGCCTACGTCGCGCTGGTCGACGCCGTCTCCTGGGCCCGCGAGAAGAAGATCCTCCGGGCCAAGGGCCAGCCCATCACCGGTGGCGTCAGCGCGGTCAGCGTCGGCATCATCGACGGCGTCCCGATGCTCGACCTCCGCTACGAGGAGGACGTCCGGGCGGAGACCGACATGAACATCGTCTGCACCTCGGACGGCCGCTTCGTCGAGGTCCAGGGCACCGCCGAGGGCGCCCCCTTCGACCGCGACCTGCTCGACCAGCTGCTCGACCTCGGCACCCTGGGCTGCGCCGAGCTCGACGAGATCCAGCGCAAGGTGCTCGAAGGCTGACGCCGCCTTCCGGGTGGCCGCCGGGGTCGGGAGGTCCGCAACCGGACCGCCCGGCCCCGGCGTCCTTGTGGGTGCCGCGGCCGGCGGATGCTGTACACGCCACCGGCGCAGCCCGTACCGTGCCAGGCAGAAACCTCGGACCGACCGAAGGACCGCGATGCCGCAGTCGCCCAGCATCAACCGCCCGACCGTGCTCGCCGTCGCAGCCCTCGCCCTGATCCTTCCGCTCAGCGCGGTCAGCTGCTCCGCCGCCCAGAAGGCGATCGACTGCGGGAACACCGCGATCACCATCACCAGCGACGTCTCCAACGCCACCGCCGCGTTCAACAACGCCAACAACGACCCGACCGCGGCCGGCCAGGCCATGCAGCAGCTGAAGAACGACATCGACAAGCTGAACCGCAACTCCAGCGACACCGACGTCAGCAAGGCGCTCGGCGACCTGCAGACCCAGGTCCAGAACGTCCAGCACGCCATCGACAACAAGCAGGCCCCCGACCTGCAGCCGCTGGGAGCCGCGGCCGGCAACCTCAGCAAGGCCTGCACCGGCTGAGCCGCGCCGTTCGGCCCCGGCGCACTGGCTAGGGTGGACGCCATGACTACCCGACGCCTCGTCCTCGCCACCCGCAATCAGCACAAGGTCGCGGAGCTGCGCGACATCCTCGGCGCCGCCGGGCTGGACGTCGAGCTGGTCGGCGCCGACGCCTACCCCGAGATCCCCGATGTGCCGGAGACCGGGGTGACCTTCGCCGAGAACGCCCTGCTCAAGGCGCACGCCCTGGCCGAGGCCACCGGGCTGCCCGCGGTCGCCGACGACTCCGGCCTGTGCGTCGAGGTGCTCGGCGGGGCGCCCGGCATCTTCTCCGCCCGCTGGGCCGGCAAGCACGGCGACGACCGGGCCAACCTGGACCTGCTGCTCGCCCAGCTCGGCGACATCTCCGACCCGCACCGGGGTGCGTACTTCGCCTGCGCGGCCGCGTTCGCGCTGCCGGACGGCACCGAGCGGGTGGTGGAGGGCCAACTGCGGGGCACCCTGCGGACCGCCCCGTCAGGTGACGGCGGCTTCGGCTACGACCCGATCCTCCAGCCGCTCGGCGACACCCGCACCTGCGCCGAGCTGACCCCGGCCGAGAAGAACGCCATCAGCCACCGCGGGCAGGCCTTCCGCGCCCTCGTCCCGGTGGTCCGCGAGCTGCTCGGGTAACGGCCGCGCCACAGCGACGACGAGGGCCCGTCCGGAGATCGACTCCGGGCGGGCCCCGAGGGTGGTGCGGCCGGAGGGACTCGAACCCTCACGGACTAGGTCCACTAGCTCCTAAGGCTAGCGCGGCTGCCAATTACGCCACGGCCGCATGCCTTCCAAGTCTAGAGCCTCCGCTCCCGACAGAACACCGGCCTCGGGGCGCCCTCGGGAGGCTCATTCGTTCATGATCCGCCGCTTTTTCCTGTTCCGCCCGCAGTACGTCTCCGTGACGGCGTGACAGTTCGGACAGAGCAGGCGGAGGTTCTCGGGCCGGTTGTCGGACCAGTCTCCGCTGATGTGGTCGACCTCCAGGGTGAGCGGTCGGCCGTGCCAGACCGGTCCGGTCCCGCAGGCCTCGCATCGCTCGGGGCGCCCGATCTCCGCCAGCGCGATACGGATCCTCGCGCCGGGAACTCGCTTCGCGTCCTTGGGCCGCTGGACGAGGACCTGCTCCGGCCGCAGCCGCCGCGCTGAGCGCTTTCCCTTGTTGTGGGCCTGGCCCGTGAAGTGGGAGGTGTCGATCCCGAGACTCTTGATCCGCCGAGCGATGTGCGCCTGGGTCCCGCCGGCCTGCTGCCGGCCGAGGTGGCGGACGACGCCGGCGACGCTTTGGCAGGCCGACACGGCCTCCTCGAGCAATTGCTTGGTGTAGACGCTGCCGACGGGCTCGAAGTGCGAGGTGTCGATCCCGTACGTGGCCAGCCGGCTCCGGAGGTAGCGGCGGCTGTGGGCGTTCGGATCCCGTCCGAGTGCCCGCAGGATCGTGTCCAGCGAGGGTGCGGGCGGCGTGATTTCGGCGAGCAGCTCGCGGGTGTACCTGACGGACATGGTTGATCCTCCCCATCGGGTCGTTGTCGATCCCGTCCCCCGTACAGATACGAACGAGTGTTGGGGTAGCTGGGTGCGGGGTGTTCGCAGGGGCTGGGGGTGGGGGGAGAAGTGGGGGCGTGAGGGGTGTCGGTTCACTACCGATTGGTACAGACCTATTGACCTCTGTGGTTCAGACCACATAGCTTCGGCGCACTCCGAGGTGCGGTGGGCCGGGTAGTTGACGGCTCGTCGTGCGGCGGGCGAAAACCTCCCCCACAGGCGCGTCCCCACAGCGCGTCCGACACTCTCTCCTGGAGGACCGAGTGTTGATCCGAATCGCGACGGCGCAGCGTCCCACCGCTGCCGGCCGTCACAAGAGCTCCGGCGGACGGCCGGCGTTCGCCGCCACGGCCGCCGCCGGTCTGGCCGGGCTGCTGATGGCGACGCTGGGTGCGGCGCCCTCGCAGGCGGCCGTCGACAACCAGTCCTGTCGCCCCGACGGCATGTACAGCACGCCCGGCGTGGACGTGCCGTACTGCAGCGTGTACGACAGTGCGGGCCGGGAGAAGATGGGCGCGGACCACCAGCGCCGCATCATCGGTTACTTCACGGGCTGGCGCACCGGGCAGGACGGCACTCCGGCCTACCTGGTGAACAACATCCCGTGGGACAAGGTCACGCACCTCAACTACGCCTTCGGCCACATCGACGGCGCCAACAGGCTGTCGGTCGGCACGGACTCCCCGACCAACGCCGCCACCGGGATGACCTTCCCCGGTGTGCCGGGCGCGGAGCTGGACCCGTCGCTGCCGTACAAGGGTCACTTCAACCTGCTGACCAAGTTCAAGAAGCAGTACCCGAACGTGAAGACCCTGATCTCGGTGGGTGGTTGGGCCGAGACCGGCGGCTACTTCGGGGACGACGGCAACCGGGTGAACTCGGGTGGCTTCTACGCGATGACCACCAACGCGGACGGCAGCGTCAACCAGGCCGGGATCAACACCTTCGCCGACTCCGCGGTCGACTTCATCAAGAAGTACGGCTTCAACGGCGTGGACATCGACTACGAGTACCCGACCTCGATGAAGGACGCGGGCAACCCGCTCGACACCTCGATCTCCAACGCCAAGCGCGGTGCGGTGGTCAAGGGCTACGCGGCGCTGATGAAGACGCTGCGCGAGAAGCTGGACCGGGCCGGTGCCGCGGACGGCAAGCACTACCTGCTGTCGGTGGCCGCGCCCTCCTCGGGCTACCTGCTGCGCGGCATGGAGACCTTCCAGGTCACCCAGTACCTGGACTACGTCAACATCATGTCGTACGACCTGCACGGCGCCTGGAACAAGTACGTCGGCCCGAACGCCTCGCTCTACGACGACGGCAAGGACGCCGAGCTGGCGGCCGCCAACGTGTACGGCACCTCGCAGTACGGCGGGATCGGCTACCTGAACACCGACTGGGCGTACCACTACTTCCGCGGTGCGATGCCGGCCGGCCGGATCAACGTCGGCCTGCCGTACTACACCCGCGGGTTCAAGAACGTCACCGGTGGCACCAACGGCCTGTGGGGCACCTCGTCGACCAGCACCTGCCCGGCCGGGGCGGGGCTGACCACCTGTGGTGACGGCGCGGTCGGCATCGACAACCTCTGGCACGACCTGGACACCAACGGCAAGGAGTCCCCGGCGGGCTCCAACCCGATGTGGCACGCGAAGAACCTGGAGAAGGGCGTCGTCCCGGACTACCTGTCCACGTACGGGCTGACCGACACCGCGCTGCAGGGCTCCTACACCCGCAACTACAGCTCCTCGCTGGTCGCGCCGTGGCTGTGGAACGACGCCAAGAAGGTCTTCCTGTCGACGGAGGACGAGGAGTCGGTGGCGGCCAAGGCCGACTACGTGGTCGACCAGGGCGCCGGCGGCACCATGATCTGGGAGCTGGCGGGCGACTACCGCTGGGACGCGACCGCCAACGGCGGCAAGGGCGAGTACGTGCCGGGGTCGACCCTGACCTCCCTGATGTACGACAAGTTCAAGGCGGCCTCGCCGTACGGCGCGGTGCGCTCGACCGTCGCGCTGCCGGCCCGGACCCTCCCGATCGACGTGTCGTTCACCAACTTCGCGCTGGGCGACTCGAACTACCCGATCAACCCGAAGATCCACATCGTCAACAACTCGACCCAGACGCTGCCGGGCGGCACCGAGTTCCAGTTCGACTACGCCAACTCGGCCCCGGGCAACGCCAAGGACCAGTCCGGCTTCGGTCTGACGGTGATCCGGCAGGACCACACCGCGGCGAACAACGTGGGCGGGCTGAAGGGCACGTACAACCGGGTCTCGGTCAAGCTGCCGGGCTGGCAGTCGCTGGCACCGGGCGCCTCGGTCGACCTGGACTTCGTCTACTACCTGCCGGTCTCGACCCCGGCCAACTGGACGGTCAACGTCGGCGGCACGCTGTACGGGCTGGCGGGCGACCTGACCCGCGGCTCGACCGGCGGCGGCACCGCCTCGCCGAGCCCGTCGCAGTCGGCGAGCCCGAGCGCCTCGGCCAGCCCCTCGCAGTCGGCGAGCCCGAGTGCTTCGGCGAGCCCGTCGCAGTCCGCGAGCCCGTCGGCCTCGGCCAGCCCCTCGCAGTCCGCGAGCCCGACCGGTGGCACCTGCACCGCGCCGAGCTGGAACGCCGCGACGGTCTACGCCACCACCGGCACCAAGGTGTCGTGGAAGGGCCACCAGTACAGCAACAAGTGGTGGACCACCAATGAGGACCCCTCGACCACCGGTCAGTGGGGCGTGTGGAGCGACCTCGGAGTCTGCTGACCCGAGGTGAGAGACGGCGGTGGCGGTCGACCCGGTCGGGGGGTCGGCCGCCACCGCTCCATGGGCGCCGGCCCGGGGCCGTACGGCGGGTGGAAATCCGCTCGCGCGCGACCGACCGGGGCTGCGACGCTGGCACCGTCCCCGACCTCTGGAGCCCCGCGATGTCCGAGCCGCCGCTGCGTGAGGTCCGCGCCGCGTACGACGACAGCAGCCTGGTGGTGTACCAGGCGTATCCGGCCTCGATCGCCGAACCGGCGCTGGCGGCGGGGAGGTTCGTGCCGCCGTTCAAGCGGGAGCGGATGACCTGGATCAAGCCGTCCTTCCGCTGGATGATGTACCGCTCGGGGTGGGGCACCAAGGCCGGGCAGGAGCGGGTGCTGGCCGTACGGATCAGCCGCGAGGGCTTCGAGTGGGCGCTCGCGCACGCCTGCCTGAGCCACCAGGACCGCGAGCGGCACGCCTCGGCCGCCGACTGGAAGGCCGAGTTGGCCGCCAGCCCGGTGCGGGTCCAGTGGGATCCGGAGCGCTCGATCCGGCTGGGCGCGCTGGGGCACCGGGCGATCCAGGTCGGCCTGACCGGGGAGGCCGTGCACCGGTACGTGGACGGGTGGATCACCGGCGTCGAGGACGTCACGGCGCTCGCCCACCGGGCGCACGCCCTGGTCCGGGCCGGCGATCCGGCCGGTGCGCAGGCGCTGCTGCCGATCGAGACCCGGTACCCGCTGGCACCCGGGCTCGCCGCCCGGATCGCGGCCACCGCCGATGCCGGGTGATGAGGCTTCCGCGCCCGGCTGCCGCGGCCCGCCGGGCCGATCGGGTTGACGCCGATGGCGGGCACCGAGTGGTACGAGCACCTGGCGATCGCCCCGACCGGCGGTTCGGCGTCGGCTACGACGTGGCGATCTTCAGGTCGCGCAGCAGCTTGGCGACGTGGCCGGTCGCCTTGACGTTGTAGAGGGCCCGCTCGACCTTGCCCTGCTCGTCGACGATGACGGTGGAGCGGATCACACCGACGTAGGTACGGCCGTAGTTCTGCTTCTCGCCGTAGGCGCCGTACGCCTCCAGGACGGCGTGGTCCGGGTCGGCGAGCAGGGTGACCTTGAGGTTCTCGGTCTCGCGGAACTTGCCGAGCTTCTCGGGCTTGTCCGGGGAGATGCCGAGGACGTCGTAGCCGGCCCCGGCGAAGACCTCGAGGTTGTCGGTGAAGTCGCAGGCCTGGGTGGTGCAGCCGGGGGTGAGGGCGGCCGGGTAGAAGTACACGATCACCTTGCGGCCGAGGTGGTCGGCGAGGGACACCTGGTTGCCGTCGGCGTCGGACAGGGTGAAGGCGGGGGCGGTGTCGCCGGCCTGAAGGCGCTCGCTCACGGTGGATCTCTCCTCGTGCGTGGACTGGGTGGTCGTACCACGGCAAACCTACCCCCGTTGGTGGGTGGCGCTGCGCGGCCCGGGCGGGGAGCTGACAGACTGGCTCTGTCGTACCGGACAACGGCAGGAAGAAGAGGGGTGGCCCGCGTGGGCGAGGCGAGCACGAAGGACAAGGCGGCCCGGTCGACGGCCCAGATCGAGTCGGACATCTCCCGGACCCGTGACCGGCTCGCGTCGACCCTGGACGAGCTGGCGATGCGGGTGCACCCGGCGACCGTCGCCGCGCAGACCAAGGCGAAGGTGCTGGCCTCGGTGGAGCAGAAGGCCGGCCGGGCGTACGTCGCCGCGAGCGGCGCGCTGGAGCAGGTGAAGGCGCAGTTCACCGACGAGAAGGGCCGGCCGCGCAAGGACCGGATCATCCCGGTCGCGCTGGTCGGCGCCGGTGTGCTGCTGCTGGCGGCCTCGGCCCGCAAGCGCCGCAAGGGCTGAGCCGGACGCACCAGCGGCCGGACGGGGGCCGGACGGGGCCGGGCGGGTTGCGACCCGCTCGGCCCTTGCTGTTGCCGGGGTGACGGAGCCGGCCGGGCCCCGGACCGGTACGGTCGGGGCGTGAGCAAGAACGACGAGCTGAGCCTGCCGCACGACGAGCCCCGCCACGACCGGCTGGGGGAGAAGCTGCCGATCCGGATGCTGCACGACCGGGTGCTGGTGAAGATCGAGGGCAGCGAGGGCGAGCGCCGCTCGACCGGCGGCATCCTGATCCCCGCCACGGCCGAGATCTCCAAGCGGTGCGCCTGGGCCGAGGCGGTCGCGGTCGGCCAGAGCGTGCGCGCCGTGGAGCCGGGCGACCGGGTGCTCTACGACCCGGAGGACAAGCTGGAGGTCGAGGTGCGCGGCGCGAGCTTCGTCCTGCTGCGCGAGCGCGACCTGCACGCGGTGGCGGCCGCCCGCTTCGGTGACACCGAGGGATCGACCGGCCTGTACCTGTAGACCTGCGACATCTCCGGGCCGGCGGCGCTCCGCCGCCGGCTCTCCGTTCCGCCCGTCGGTTGCCGTAATCCGGCTGCGCCGTCGGATCGGTGACGATACGGTCGTAGTCCACATCTGAACAGCGCTTCGGACAGCTCCGCACGTCGCCCCGGCACCCCCGGGGGCCCGACGGTCGGGGCCGTTCCGGCTGCCCCGGCGACTTCGCGCATTTCTGCGCGCCTCTGCGCCGCCGCGCCGTTCGGCCCTGTGGACTGCTCTGCTGCGATAAGTCGACAAGGAGATATTGTGACGTTAACAGCGCAGCTCAGGCCGGTGCCCGGAGGCACGGCGCAGCTCTATCTCGCGGTCGCCCGCGGTGCCTTCCGCCGCTACTCGACCTACCGGGCCGCCACCCTGGCCGGCGCCTTCACCAACACCGTGTTCGGCTGCATCCTGGCCTACACCTTCCTCGCGCTCTGGCAGGCCAGGCCCGGCCTCGGCGGGTACGACACCCGGCAGGCCGTCAGCTACATCTGGATCAGCCAGGCGCTGCTGGTCACCGTCGCGGTCTGGGGCGGCGGCTTCCAGGACGACGTGCAGGAGCGGTTCCGCACCGGGGACATCGCGGTCGACCTCTACCGGCCGGTCGACTTCCAGGGCTGGTGGCTGGCCGGCGACCTCGGCCGGGCCGCCTTCCACCTGATCAGCCGGGGCGCGCTGCCCACCCTGGTCGGGGTGCTGGCCTTCGACACCCGGCTGCCGGCCGACCCCCGGGTCTGGGCGGCGTTCCTGCTCTCGGTGCTGCTCGCCGTGGTGGTCAGCTTCGGACTGCGCTTCCTGGTCTCGCTGACCGGTTTCTGGCTGCACGACTCGGAGGGCGTGCGGGCGGTGATGCTGGTGGTCGCGATGTTCTTCTCCGGCATGCTGCTGCCGCTCGCGCTGTTCCCCGGCTGGCTCGGCCGGGTCGCGGTGGAGCTGCCCTGGGCGGCGCTGATCTCGGTGCCCACCGACGTCCTGCTGGAGCGCCGCACCGGAGCGGCGCTGCTCACCGGGCTCGGCTTCCAGGCCTTGTGGGCCGTACTGCTGCTGGCCGCCGGCCGCGGCGTCCAACTGCTCGCCACCCGCAAGGTGGTGGTCCAGGGTGGCTGAGACCCTGCTGGAGCGGGCCGGCTGGTCGGTGCGCTCCTGGTGGCTGGTGGCGGCGATGTGGACCCGCTCGATCATGGCCTACCGGATCTCGTTCGTGCTGATGCTGTGCGCCAACATCGCCACCAACTCGCTGGACTTCGTGGTGCTGCTGCTGATGTTCCGGCACACCGACACCCTCGGCGGCTGGACGCTGCCCGAACTCGCCTTCCTGTACGGCACCTCGGGCCTCGCGCTGGGGATGGCCAACCTGCTGGTCGGCAGCATCGACGCGCTCGGGCAGCGGATCCGCGCCGGCACCCTGGACATCGTGCTGATCCGGCCGGCGCCCGCCCTCGCCCAGCTGTGCGCCGAGCGGTTCTCGCTGCGCCGGCTCGGCCGGCCGTTGCAGGCGGGGGTGCTGCTGCTCTGGTCGCTGGGCGAGCTGTCCGTGCACTGGACGCCCGACCGGGTGCTGCTGATGCCGATGATGCTGGTGAGCGGGACGGTCATCTTCGCCTGCGTCTTCATCGGCGGCGCCAGCGCGCAGTTCTGGTGGGACGAGGCCAAGGAGATGCAGAACTCCTTCACCTACGGCGGCGCCACCATGCTGCAGTACCCGCCCACCATCTTCGCCAGGGAACTCGTCGCCGGCACGGTCTTCGGCCTCCCGCTGGCCTTCGTCAACTGGCTGCCCGCGCTGCGGATCCTCGACAAGCCGGACCCGCTCGGCCTGCCCGCCGCCTTCCAGTTCGCCTCGCCGCTGGCCGCCGCACTGTGCGTGCTGGCCGCCGCGACGGCTTGGCGGGCCGGCCTGCGGGCCTACCGCGGCACCGGCAACTGACCGCCGGCAACTGACCATCGACAACTGACCATCTGGGCAAGGGAGTCGGACATGGCACTGATCGAACTCGAAGACGTCAGGCGGAGTTTCACGGTACGCACCAAGGCGGGCCGGCTGCGCCGGGAGAAGCGCGAGGTCCGGGCGGTGGACGGGCTGAGCTTCACCGTCGGCGCCGGGGAGTGCGTCGGCTACATCGGCCCGAACGGCGCGGGGAAGTCCACCACCATCAAGATGCTCACCGGCATCCTGGTGCCCACCTCGGGCCGGCTCCGGGTGGCCGGTGTCGACCCGGCCCGCGAGCGCACCCGGCTGGCCCAGCGGATCGGCGTGGTCTTCGGCCAGCGCACCACGCTCTGGTGGGACCTCCCGCTGCGCGACTCCTACGAGCTGGCCCGCCGGATCTACCGCATCCCGGAGCCCCGCTACCGGGCCAACCTCGCGCGCTGCGTCGACCTGCTCGACCTCGGCGCGCTGCTGGACATCCCGGTCCGGCAGCTCTCGCTCGGCCAGCGGATGCGCGGCGACCTGGCGGCGGCGCTGCTGCACGACCCGCAGGTGCTGTACCTGGACGAGCCGACCATCGGCCTGGACGTGGTCAGCAAGGCCAAGGTCCGCGAGTTCCTCCGCGAGGTCAACACCGAGCGGGGCACCACGGTGCTGCTCACCACCCACGACCTCACCGACATCGAGCAGTTGTGCGGCCGGGTGATGGTCATCGACCACGGGCGGCTGGTCTACGACGGCGGCCTGGACGGCCTGCACGCCGCCGGCGAGAGCGAGCGCACGCTGGTGGTCGACCTGGCCGAGCCGCGGCCCGCGATCGAGGTGCCCGGCGCTCGGGTGGTGCGGGTCGAGGGTCCGCGGCAGTGGCTGGCCTTCCCGGCGCAGGACAGCGCCGCGCCGCTGCTGGCCGCGGTGGCGGCCAGGTACCCGCTGGTCGACCTGTCGGTGCGCGAGCCCGCGATCGAGGACGTGATCGCCCGGATGTACGCGGAGGTCGCGATCGGCTGAGCGGCGGCCTCCCGGACCGCGGCGGCCTGGACCGTTGGAGTGATCGTGGTGACCGGTGCCCCGCCGGGTGCGTTGTCACCTGGTGACTCTGCCGCCGCGTGAGGAACCGATGACCGTAGCCGATGTCAGCGTCGTGATCGCCGTGCACGACGCCATGCCGCACCTGGCGGACTGCCTGGCCTCCCTGGCCGGGCAGTCCATCGGCGCCCCGCGGATGGAGGTGGTGGCGGTCGACCTGGGCTCGACTGACGGCTCCGGCGCGCAGCTGCGGCGCTTCGCCGCGCGGCACCCCGGCCGCTGCCGGATCCTCGGGCCGGCCGCCGCCCCGGACGGTGCCGGTGCCCCCACCGACCCGCTCGACCTGGCCACCGCGCACGCCCGTGGCCGGTACGTGTGCGAGCTCGGCGCGGACGAGCGGCTCGACGCCGAGGCGCTGGAGCGGCTGGTGGACGCCGCCGACCGCTGGGGGGCCGACGTGGTGCTGGCCCGCACGGCCGGCGAGCCGCCGCGGGGTGTGCGCGCCGCCACCGCCGAGCGGGTGACCTTCGCGGACCCGGCGCTGGCCTGGGAGCTCTCCGGCGTGAGGTTCCTGCGCCGCGAGCTGATCACCCGCCACGGCCTGCGCCGCCGCCCCGACCTGGCGGCCCACGCGGATCAGCCGTTCGGCGTGGCCGCCCTGCTGCTCGCCGGGCGGATCTCCGTGCTGGCCGACCACGAGCACATCCACCCGGTGCCCGGCGCGGCCCGCCGGCCCGGTGCGGCCGGCTGCCGGTCGGCCGCGGCGGACCGGCTGCGCGGGATCCGGGCCGTCCAGGAGGTGGTCGAGCAACTGGCCGGGCCGGGCCCCGCACGCGACGCGATCCGCGGCCGGCACTTCGGCTGGGACCTGCCGCAGCTGCTCCAGCAGCCCTTCCTGGCCCTGGACGGGCCGGACCAGGCGGAGCTCGTCCGGGAGATCGGCCGCCTGGTCGACCGGTACTGCTCGCCCGGCCTGTTCGTCCGGCTGCCGGTCGCGGACCGGCTGCGCCTGGCCCTCGCCCAGCGCGGCGAGCTGCCCGTGCTGCGCGGCCTGATCGCCCACGAGGCGGTGTTCGGGCCGCCGCCCGAGGTCCGGCGCGGCGGGCGCAGCTACGCCGGCTACCCGGTCTTCCGGGACGCCCGGCTCGGCCTGCCCGACGCGCTCTTCGAACTTCCCGGAGGCCCCGCCGTGCGGCCGCCGGGGTGGCGCCGACTGGTGCCGCGCCAGGTCCGGCGCAGCGCACGCAGGTGGCGCCGGGCCTGGCGGGACGCCCGGCCGGCGAAGGCGGCAGGGAGCTGAACATGATGGACATCTGCGTGGTGGGCCTGGGCAGGGCCGCCCTGCCGCTGGCGGTGCAGTTCGCGTCGAAGGGTCACCTGGTCACCGGCGCGGACATCGCGCCCGAGGTGGTGGCCGCGGTGGCGGCCGGCCGATCGCCCTTCCCCGGCGAGGCCGACCTGGCCGACCTGCTCGCCGAGGTGGTCGCGGACGGCCGGCTCCGGGCCACCACCGACACCGCCGCGGCGGCCGCCGGGGCGGCGGCGATCGTGATCGCGGCGCCGCTGCCCACCGACGAGGACGGCGAACCCGACTTCTCGGTGCTGGACACCGTGACCGACGCGGTGGCCGGCGGGCTGCGGCAGGGCGCCCTGGTGAGCTACGAGACCACACTGCCGGTGGGCACCGTCCGGGGCCGCTTCGCCCGCCGGCTGGAGGCCGGCTCGGGGCTGGTCGCCGGCCGCGACTTCGCCCTGGTGTTCAGCCCGGAGCGGGTCCGCACCGGCCGGGTGCTGGCCGACCTGCGGCGCCACCCCAAGCTGGTCGGCGGGATCGACGAGGACTCCACCGAGCAGGGCGCGGAGTTCTACCGGGCGGTGCTGGACTTCGACCCGCGCCCCGACCTGGAGCGCCCCAACGGTGTCTGGCCGCTGGACTCGGCCGAGGCCGCGGAGTTCGCCAGGCTTGCCGAGAGCACCTACCGGGACGTCAACATCGCCCTGGCCAACCAGTTCGCCCGGTACGCCGACCGGGTCGGGGTCGACCTGGCCCGGGTGATCGAGGCCTGCAACTCGCAGCCCTCCAGCCATCTGCACCGGCCCGGCATCGCGGTCGGCGGCCACCGGGTGCCGGTCCACCCCCGGCTCTACCTGTGGAACGACCCGCACGCCACCGTGGTCCGGGCTGCCCGCGAGGCCAACGAGGCGGTGCCCGGCTACGCCGTCGGCCTGCTGGAGGGGGCGCTCGGCCCGCTGGCCGGCGTCGCGGTGGGGGTGCTCGGCGCCGCGTACCGGGGCGGGGTGCGGCAGACCGCCCGCTCCGGGGTGTACCCGCTGGTCGAGGCGCTCAGGGCGGCCGGCGCCGAGCCGTACGTCAGCGATCCGCTGTACGGCCCGGAGGAGCTCGCGGCGCTCGGGCTGCCGGCGGACGAGGGGAAGCCGGTGAGCGCGCTGGTGGTGCAGGCCGACCACCCGGAGTACCGGGAGCTGGGCTCGGTGGACCACCCGGCGGTGCGGGTGCTGCTGGACGGCCGGGGGGTCACCGACCCGGCCCGCTGGGAGGGTGTGCGCCGGATCGTCCTGGGCGGTGGCGGGGTCTGAGGCCCCGGGCGGCGGGCGGCGGGGCAGACTGTCGGGGTGACCCTTGATCAGAGAGTGAGCCAGGCCGAGCCGCCCCGGCGCGCCCCCGGAGTCAGTTTCACCGCCGCGGACGAGGAGAAGCGCCGGGGCGTGCGGCGGATGAAGACCATCGCGACCGGCCTGCTGGCCTTCGCCACCCTGGTGTTCGCGCTGGCCACCTGGGCCGACGCGGCGGGCGCGGGCGCCTGGGCGGGCTATGTCGCGGCCGCCGCCGAGGCCGGCATGGTCGGCGCGCTGGCGGACTGGTTCGCGGTGACCGCGCTGTTCCGCCGCCCGTTCGGGCTGCCGATCCCGCACACCGCGATCATCCCGACCAAGAAGGACGCCTTCGGCCGCTCGCTCGGTGACTTCGTCGGCGACAACTTCCTCTCCGCGCCCGTGGTCCGGGCCCGGCTGGGCGCGATCGGGATCGCCCGCCGGCTCGGCGAGTGGCTGGCCGCGCCGGGCAGCGCCGAGCGGGTGACCCGGGAGGCGGCGGCCGCGCTGCGCGGGGTGCTCGCGGTGCTGCGCGACGAGGACGTCCAGGCGGTGGTCGCCGAGGCGGTCACCCGCCGGGCCGCCGCCACCTCGGTCGCCGAGCCCGCCGGCCGGCTGCTGGCCAAGGTGGTCGGCGACGGCGGTCACCACGGGGTGGTGGACCTGATCACCGTGCGGGTGCACGACTGGCTGACCGAGCACCACGAGGACGTGGTGCAGCGGGTCACCGCCAAGACCCCGGGGTGGACGCCCAAGTTCGTCGACCACCAGGTCGGCGAGCGGGTCTACAAGGAGCTGCTGCGCTTCGTCACCGACATCCGCGACGACCCGCAGCACGCCGCCCGCGGCGCCGTCGACAACTTCCTGGCCGACTTCGCGGTCGAGCTCCAGCACGACCCCGACACCATCGCCCGGGTCGAGCGGGCCAAGACCGAGCTGCTGGCCCGGGACGAGGTGCAGGACCTGATCGCCTCCGCCTGGACGGCCGTGCGCACCCTGGTGCTCACCGCCGCCGAGGACGAGGACAGCGAGCTGCGGCAGCGGATCCGGGACGGCCTGCGCCGCTTCGGGCGGCGGCTGGCCACCGACACCCGGCTCCAGGCGAAGGCCGACGGCTGGCTGCAGGACGCCGCGCAGTACGTGGTGGAGACCTACCGGGAGGAGATCACCTCACTGATCTCCGACACGGTGGCCGGCTGGGACGCCGACGACGCCTCCCGCAAGATCGAGGCCAACGTCGGACGCGACCTGCAGTTCATCCGGATCAACGGCACCGTGGTGGGCGCGCTGGCGGGCCTGCTGATCCACACGGTGGCGGTGGCGCTGGGCGGGTGACCCGGCCGGCCGCCGATGATCCGTACGATGAGCCGGGACAGGTTGGGCAATGGGATGAAGGAGTGTCCGGGTGGCTGAGGAGAAGAGCGGGATCGAGGCGTTCATCGCCGGGATGCCCAAGGCCGAGCTGCACGTCCACCACGTCGGCTCCGCCTCGCCGCGGGTGGTGGCCGAGCTCGCGGCCCGGCACGAGGGCCGGACCAAGGTGCCGCTGGACCCGGCCGCGCTGGCCGACTACTTCACCTTCACCGACTTCGCGCACTTCATCGAGGTGTACCTGAGCGTGGTCGACCTGATCCGGGACGCCGAGGACGTCCGGGCGCTGACCTACGGCGTGGCCGAGGACATGGCCCGCCAGCAGATCCGGTACGCCGAGCTGACCGTCACGCCGTACTCCTCGGTCAGCCGCGGCATCCCGGACGTGGCCTTCATGGAGGCCATCGAGGACGCCCGCAAGGCGGCCGAGAAGGAGCTCGGGGTCGTGCTGCGCTGGTGCTTCGACATCCCGGGCGAGGCCGGTCTGGCCGCCGCCGAGGAGACCGCCCGGCTGGCCGTCGACCTGGCCCCGGAGGGCCTGGTCAGCTTCGGCCTCGGTGGCCCGGAGATCGGCGTGCCGCGCCCGCAGTTCAAGCCGTACTTCGACCGGGCCCGCGCCGCCGGGCTGCGCAGCGTCCCGCACGCCGGCGAGACCACCGGCCCCGAGACGGTCTGGGACGCCCTGCGGGTGCTGGGCGCCGAGCGGATCGGCCACGGCACCCATGCGGTCAAGGACCCGGCGCTGCTCGACCACCTCGGCGAGCACCGGATCGCGCTGGAGGTCTGCCCGACCTCCAACATCGCCACCCGGGCGGTGGAGCGGATCGAGGAGCACCCGATCCGGCAGATGGTCGACGCCGGGCTGCTGGTCACCGTCAACAGCGACGACCCGCCGATGTTCGGCACCGACCTCAACACCGAGTACGCCGTCGCCGCCCGGCTGCTCGACCTGGACGAGGCCGGGGTCGCCGCACTGGCCAGGAACGCCGTCGAGGCCTCCTTCCTGGACCAGGCCGGCAAGGCGCGGCTGACCGCCGAGATCGACGCCCACCTGGCGGCCTGGCGCTGAGCCGCCCCCCGGGGCACCCGTGCGGTGCCCCGGGGCCGCCGCGCTACGCCGCCTTGGCGAGGGCGGCGGGGGCCGGTGCCGGGGCGTCGCGGTGCAGCCAGGCGCGCTCGGCCACCGTCCAGGCGGTGGTGGTGAGCAGGTAGACGCCGGCCGCCAGCGGGACCACGGCGGCGAACAGCACGGTCAGGAAGGACAGGTACGGCGCGAAGGACGCCCCGGGCGCCGTCGAGCCGGCCGAGAGCCGGCGCGCGCGCCGGAAGGAGGCGTAGCCGACCGCGGCCAGCGCGGCGTAGAGCGCGCCGAAGACCAGGTACTGCGCCGGGCCGTGCGCCTCGTGCAGGTGCAGTCCGAGCGGGGTGCCCAGCAGGGTGTGGTCCAGCAGGTCGTTGTGGCCGGTGAAGAGCCGGTACATCACCGAGAAGAACGGGATCTGCACGAACATCGGCAGGCAGCCGGCCAGCGGCGAGGACTTCTCGGTCCGGTAGAGCTCGGCCATCGCGGCCTGGAGCTTCTCGGGCTTGCCCTTGTGCTTGCGGTTGAGCTCGGCGACCTGCGGGGCCAGCCGCATCCGGGTCTTCTCGCCGCGGGCGGCGGCCCGGGCGAGCGGGTGCAGCGCCAGCCGGACGGCGACGGTGAACAGCACGATGGCGAGCGCGGTCGGCATCACCTGGGCGAGGGTGGAGACGATGTCGTGGGCCAGCCGGACGGCCGGGTCGAGCACGGCGAAAAGGGACATGGGGAGCGAGCCCTCCGAGGGTCTCAGGAAGCGGAGCTGACGGCGGAGGGCGGCCGCGCGGGGCCGGGGTGGCGAGGGTTACGCGGCCGCCGGGGCCGCTCCCGGCGCCCTGGGGCGGCGACGGCCGCGGGCGTCCGGATCACGCTGGGGGAGGAAGGCCGTGCGGTAGGCGCGCCGGCGCAGCACCCCGCTGCGGACGGCGGCCGGGGCCCGCGCCCCGAGCAGCCGGGCGGCGGCCAGGGTACCGGCGACGGCGCCCGACAGCAGCACCACGGCGGCGGTCGCGGCGGCGACGGTCAGCCCGGGGGAGCCGGTGAGCAGCTCACCGGTCAGCAGCCGGAATACCCCGAGCAGCAGCGCGAGCAGGGACATCGCCGACCTCCTCCTCGGGTGTGGGCACGGACGGCTTCCGGCGATGGTACGTCGGGATCCGTGCGGTGCGGGTGGTCCTCCTTCGAATGCTGCGGCACCCGGGCGGCCCGGGGCCACTCCCGGCAGGGTGACGAGGGTCACCCTGCCTCCGGTGCGCCGGGCCTCAGCCGACCGGGACCACCGAGCGGGTGGTGTCGGAGGTGCGGGCGGCCTCCAGGACGGCCAGGGTGGCGACCGCGTCGCGCGGGTCGACCGGCGGCGGGGCGCCGGTGGCGAGCGAGGCGGCGATGCCGGCGTAGTAGGCGGGGTAGTCGCCGGGGTCGGTGGGGACGGGGGCGGACTCCTCGTCGGTGCCCAGGGTGCCGTACCCGGCCGGGTCCTCGGCGCCCCAGGGGAGGCCGTCGCCGGGGCGGCGGCCGGCGCGCAGGTCGGCCTCCTGCGGGTCCATGCCGGACTTCACATAGCCGGCCGAGTCGCCGAGCACCCGCAGCCGGGGGCCGCCGAGCGCGGCGACGGCGCTGGTCCACAGGTGGGAGCGGACGCCGCCGGCGTGGGTCAGGGCGAGGAAGGCGTCGTCGTCGACCACCGCGCCGTCCCGGCGGGTGTCGATCTCGGCGTAGACGGTCTCGACCGGGCCGAACAGGGTGATCGCCTGGTCGACCAGGTGGCTGCCCAGGTCGTAGAGGGTGCCGCCGACCTCGGCCGGGTCGGCCAGCTCGCGCCAGCCGGCCTTGGGCTTCGGCCGGAACCGCTCGAACCGGGACTCGAAGCGGTGCACCCGGCCGAGCGCGCCCTGCTCGACCAGCCGGCGGGCGGTGCGGAAGTCGCCGTCCCAGCGGCGGTTCTGGAAGACCGAGAGCAGGAGGCCGGCCTGCTCGGCCAGCTCGCACAGCTCCCGGGCCTCGGCCGCGGTGGCGGCGAGCGGCTTGTCGACCACGGTGGCCAGCCCGGCGGCGAGGGCGGCCCGGGCGAGCGGCACATGGGTGCGGTTGGGGGAGGCGATCACCACCAGGTCGAGGGTGCCCGCCTCCCCGAGCAGCTGCTCGGGGGTGTCGAGCGCGCGGGCGCCGGGGTGTTCCCGGTGCAGCTGGGCGCGGCGGTCGGGGTTGGCGGTGACCACCGCGTCCAGCCGCAGTCCGGGGGTGGTGGCGATCAGCGGGGCGTGGAAGGCGGAACCGGCCAGGCCGTAGCCGATCAGGCCGACGCGGAACGGGGAGCGGGGCGAGCTGGTCATGCCCCCACTCAATCACGCCCCGGCACCACGCCCCGGCCGTGACGCCCGGTCAGCGGGCGTGCGAGCCCGGCCGGCGCCGGCGGCGGTTGATCACCACCACGGCGGCGCCGGCCAGCAGGAAGGCACCGCCGACGGAGCCGAGCAGGCCGGTGGCGCGGCTGCTGCCGGTCTGGGCGAGCTCGCCGCCCTCGGTCCGCACGGGGCTGCCCTGGGTGGTCGCGGCGGCCGGTGCGGCCGGTGCGGGCGGCTCGGCCGAGGTGACCGCCGCGCCCGCCGGGACGGCTGGGGCAGGGGCCGAGGCGGCGGGCGCCGGCACGGAAGGGGACGGGGCCGGCTCGTGGGAGTGGGTGGCGCCGCTGCCCGGGCTCGGGGTGGCGGCCGAGCCGGCGGGCGCCCCCGAGCCGTCGAAGACCACGTCCGAGCAGGAGTAGAAGGCCTCGGGGCTGTCCGAGCGCTGCCAGATCGCGTACACCAGCTGACGGCCCGTCCGGCCAGCCGGGATCCGGCCCGGCAGCACGTACTGCCCGTTCGACACGGTCGGGTCGGTGACGGTCAGGAAGGGCGTGGGCTCCAGGTCGGACCAGCCGAGCGGCTTGGCCGGGTCGTAGTGGTCGTCGGTGAGGAACAGCTGGAAGGTGCCGCGGTGCTGCGCCGTGACGTGGTAGCGGAAGGTGAACTCGGCGCCGGCGGTGAGGTTGGTGGCCGGCCAGTCCGCGCGGGGCAGGTCCAGGCCGGTGAACTCCGGGTCGCCCGCGCTGCACAGCTTGCCGTCCGGGATCAGCTGGCGGTGCCGGCCGCCGGCGTCGCCGATCCGGACGGCGTTCCAGTCGTACAGCGCCTGGGTGCCGCCGAGCGTGACGGCGGCCTTGCAGGCGGCGGACTTCGGGTGCTCGGGGCCCTCCAGGTAGCAGCCCTCGACCCGGCTGACCGGATTCTGCATCGAGCCGTGCGCCGAGGCGGTGCCCGAGCCGAGGGTGCCGGCGAGGGCGCAGCCGGCGAGGGCCACGGCGGTGGCGGTGAGGCGGCGGACGGACATGGCGGTGCTCCTTCGGGTGGCCCGTCCCGGCCCGGTGCGGGGAGCGGCCAGGGAGACGGTCGGGATGAGGGTGGGCGCAGGGAGTGGGGGTGCCCGGCAACGAAGCTAGCCGGGCCCGGAGGGGGAGATGACGGCTGCTCAGCGGTGTTATGGGCGGCTTAAGGCAGCCTTGAGGGGGGCGTTCACCTCCCCGCCGTCGTCCGGTGGGCGGGCGGGACTGCCGTCGGGCAGGCGTGCGGATTAGGGTGGTGCCGTTGGGGCAGCCAGCAGTGACCCGGCCGACCGGCGCGCAGGCCGGGGAGCGGGGTGCAGTTTCCGTACGACCACCGCACGAGTTCTGGAGACACGCACGTGGCAGACCGCAAGCCCATCGAGTCCTGGCTGACCGACATGGACGGGGTCCTCATCCACGAGGGCACGCCGATCCCCGGCGCGCAGGAGTTCCTCCGCCGGCTGCGGGAGTCCGGCAAGCCCTTCCTGGTGCTGACCAACAACTCGATCTACACGCCCCGCGACCTCAGCGCCCGGCTGGCCGGGATGGGCCTGGAGGTGCCGGAGGAGTGCATCTGGACCTCCGCGCTGGCCACCGCCAAGTTCCTCAAGGGGCAGCGCCCGGGCGGCACCGCGTACGTGATCGGCGAGGCCGGTCTGACCACCGCGCTCTACCAGGCCGGGTACGTGCTCACCGACAACAACCCGGACTACGTGGTGCTGGGCGAGACCCGCACCTACAGCTTCGAGGCGCTGACCAAGGCGATCCGCCTGATCAACGCCGGCGCCAGGTTCATCTGCACCAACCCGGACGAGACCGGCCCGTCCACCGAAGGCGTGCTGCCGGCCACCGGCTCGGTCGCGGCGCTGATCACCAAGGCGACCGGGGTCGACCCGTACTTCGTCGGCAAGCCCAACCCGCTGATGATGCGCGAGGCGCTGAACACCGCGGGCGCCCACTCGGAGAGCGCCGTGATGATCGGCGACCGGATGGACACCGACATCGTGGCCGGCATGGAGGCCGGTATGGAGACCATCCTGGTGCTCACCGGTCTGACGGCGGAGACCGACGTGGAGCGGTTCCCGTACCGCCCGACCCGGGTGGTCACGTCGATCGCGGATCTGATCGACCAGATCTGAGGACCGTCGACGAAGCCCTGCCGCCCCGCCCGGGGCGGCAGGGCTTCGTCCGTACGAGGGGGGATCATTCGTGGGCGAGCAACCGGTGGGGACCGGGGAGAAGCGCGTCACCTGGGCGGAGCTCTACTTCGACCTGGTGTTCGTGTTCGCCGTCACCCAGGTGTCGCAGCTGCTGCACCACCACCACGACCTGGCGGGTACGGGCGAGGCACTGATCGCCTTCGTCCCGGTCTACTGGTGCTGGGTGGGCACGACGGTCCAGGCGAACATCCGGGACGTGGACACCCCGCGCGGGCGGCTCGGCATCTTCACGGTCGGCCTGGCCGGCCTGTTCATGGCGCTGGCCCTGCCCGGGGCGTACGGCTCCCGGGGCCTGCTGTTCGGTGCGGCGTACTGGGCCGCGCGCCTGGTGCTGCTCGCCCTGGTGGCCGGGATCCGCGGCGTCTGGCGGGGCCCGTACGGGGTCGGCGCCCTGGTGAGCGGGCCGCTGCTGGTGGCGGGCGGGCTGCTGGAGGGCGGGCCGCGGGTGGCGCTCTGGGCGCTGGCGGCCTGCTGCGACCTGGCCGCCCCGCTGGTGTTCCGCGGCCGGCTGGCGAAGGTGCGGTACGACCCGGCGCACCTGCCCGAGCGGTTCGGGCTCTTCCTGCTGGTCGCGCTCGGCGAGTCGATCGTCGGGATCGGCGGCCCGGTCGCGCAGTCCCGGCTGCACGCGGCCCAGCTGGTCTCGGTCGCGCTGGCCTTCGTCATCTCCTGCGCGCTGTGGTGGCTCTACTTCGGGTACGCGGCGGACGCCATGCGGTTCGCCCTGGAGGTCAGCGAGTCCCGGCGGGACCTGATCCGCTGGGTCTTCTCCTACGGCCACCTGGCGCTGATCGCCGGGGTGGTCGCGGTCGCGGTCGGCTTCGGCGAGACGGTGGCCGAGCCGGGCGCCGCGCTGGGCGCCGGCGCGCTCGGGCTGCTGTACGGGGGGTGCGCCCTGTACCTGCTGAGCTTCAGCTACACCCGGAAGATGATGTTCGGGGTGATCTCGCCGACCCGGCTGGCGGCCGCGGTGCTGCTGCTGGCCGTGCTGCCGCTGCTGGTCCGGCTGCCCGCCCTGGCGGCGCTCGGGGTGCTGGCGGTCGCGCTGGTCGGGCTGAACGGCTGGGAGTACCTGCGGGTACGGCGGGCGGCGGCCGGGGAGCCGGTGCGCAGCGCCGCGTAGTGTCGGTGCCGCTGTGTAGCGTTCGGTGTGTCGAAGGAAGTCGTGCGTCCGGGGCGGGCCGCTGGTCCGCGCCCGGCGGTGGGAGGTTGATGTCGTGACGGATGTTGCCGAGGTGGCCGTGGGTGCCGGTCTGGACGTGCCGGAGTCCTGGCGCGAGGCGCTGGCGGGCGAGCTGGACAAGCCGTACTTCGCCGAGCTGGCGGCCTTCGTCGCCGCGCAGCGGGCCGAGCACGAGGTCTTCCCGCCGAGCGGCCAGGAGTTCTCGGCCCTGGAGGCCACTCCGTACGACCAGGTCCGGGTGCTGGTGCTCGGCCAGGACCCGTACCACGACAACGGCCAGGCGCACGGGATGAGCTTCTCGGTGCTGCCCGGGGTCAAGACCCCGCCCTCGCTGCGGAACATGTTCAAGGAGCTGGACGCCGACCTGGGCGTCCCGGCCCCCGACAACGGCTACCTGATGCCCTGGGCCGAGCAGGGCGTGCTGCTGCTCAACGCGGTGCTCACGGTGCGCGCGCACGAGCCCAACTCGCACAAGGCCAAGGGCTGGGAGAAGTTCACCGACGCGGTGATCAAGGCGGTCAGCGCGCGTGAGGAGCCGGTGGTCTTCGTGCTCTGGGGCAACTACGCGAAGAAGAAGCTGCCGCTGATCGACACCGAGCGGCACGTGGTGGTGCAGGGGGCGCACCCCTCGCCGCTGTCGGCCAAGCTGTTCTTCGGCAGCCGACCGTTCTCGCAGATCAACCAGGCGCTGGAGCAGTTCGGCACCGAGCCGATCGACTGGCGGGTGCCGGACCTCAAGGCGAAGTAGGGCACACAGCCATCCGCGCCGGAGCGGAGTGTGGGCTGCCCACACTCCGCTCCGGCGCGGGCCGGCCCGCGGTCAGCCGGCGGCGCCCAGGAAGCCGGCCCAGCCCCCGGCCGGCGCCTGCCCGACGCCGAGCGTGCGGAGCTTGCGCAGGGCGGACTGGTCCTGCACTTCCAGCCACTCCACCAGCTGCCGGAACGAGACCAGCCGGACGTCCGGCTTGCCCGCGATCGTCTTGATGGTCTCCTCGACGGCGTCCATGTAGATGCCGCCGTTCCACTGCTCGAAGTGGTTGCCGATGAACAGCGGGGCCCGGTTGGTGGTGTAGGCCCGCTCGAAGCCCGCCAGGTAGCTGTCGCGGGCCTGGGTGCGCCAGTCGTTGTACTTGGCCGGGTCGCCCTTGGTGGAGCCGCCGGACTGGTTGGCGAGGATGTTGTAGTCCATCGAGAGCACCTGGAAGTTGTGCCCGGGGAAGGGCATGCCCTGTAGCGGGAAGTCCCAGATCTTGCCGTCCTGGACCTTCTGCGGCCAGATCTGCAGGCCGCCCGGCGAGCTGGCGTCGTACTTCCAGCCGAGCTTGGCGGCGGTCGGCAGCAGCGACTTCTGCCCCTCCAGACAGGGCGTGCGGCCCCCGATGAGCTCCTTGCGGTAGTCGAAGGGCAGCGGTTCCACGTCGGTGAAGCCGGTGTTGGTCCGCCACTGGGTGACGAAGGAGACCGCCTGCGCGATCTCGCTCTCCCAGTCCTCCGGGGTCCACTTGTTGACGCCGTTGCCGTCCGCGCGGGTCGAGCAGAAGTGGCCGTTGAAGTGGGTGCCGATCTCGTGGCCCGCCGACCAGGCCTCGCTGATCAGCTTGACGGTGTTCTTGACGGCGTTGGCGGACAGGTACGGGATGTCGGAGGCGCCGGCCGGGTGCTTGGGCGGCTGGTAGAGACCGGACTTCTCCTTCGGCAGGGTGTAGATGCCGGACAGGAAGAAGGTCATCGCGGCCTTGTGGTCCGCCGCCACCTTGAGGAAGCGGGCGAACTGCCCGTCGTCGGTGGCGCCGGCGCCGTCCCAGGAGAGCACCACGAACTGCGGGGGCTGCTCGCCCGGCTCGAGCTTCTCGGGCTTGGGCTGGTTCGGCTGCGGGCCGGTGTCCGAGGTGGAGCCGTCACCGATCAGGGTGCCCTTCGGGGACTGCTTGGCGGTGGCCGTACCCGGTGCGGCGGACCCCTTGCTGTCCGACCCTGGGAGGGACTTCCCGCCGGATCCGCTGCTGGAACAGGCGGCGACCGCTCCGAGCGCCGCGGTCGCCGCCGTGGCGCCCAGCACTGTCCTGCGCGAGATGGTGCTCATGTGGTCTCCCCTGCCGCGATGAGTCCGACTGCCCAGCGGACCTCCGGAGAACCCACAGCTTCCCGGGAGGTCAAGTGATAGCAAAATTGGACATTTGATCTGTATTTCAGCCCACAGGATGTCACGAGCGCCTGGGAGCGGTCAGCCTCGGGGCGCTCGCCGTCAGCACACACGCGGACCACTCGGGCAGGGGTTCGGGCGCGGTCGGCTCTGTTGCGATCCTGGGACAGAACGCCGCCGCCGCAGGTCGCGGGCCGGGTCGCGAACGGAGCCGGGGGCTGAGCTCAGACCGCGACCGCGTGCCGCCGCCGCCGGGCCCAGCGGGCCACCGCGGTGCTGATGGTGGTGGCCGCCGCACAGGAGACGGCCAGGCTCAGCCAGGCGGTGTCGAACCAGTGGCTGTTCAGCCAGCCGAGACTGACGATGTAGGCCGCCCAGAGCAGCGCCGCCAGTGCGGACCAGCGCAGGAAGCCGCCGCGCTCGGGGGAGTGCCCGACGGCGAGGTCCAGCACGGTGCGGCCGGCGGGGACGAACCTGGCGATGATCACTATCGCGGCGGCGGTCCGGCTGGAGCGCCCGGCGAAGCTCTGCTGCATCCGCTCCACGCTCGCCGCCAGCTTCGGGCGGTGCGCCAGCCGGCGCTGCACCGCGGGTGCGCCGCGCCGGGCCAGATTGAGCAGCAGCAGGTCGCCGAGGAAGGAGGCGATCGCCACCCCGAGCCCGAGCAGCAGCGGCGCGCCGTCCACCTGGGAGGTCCTGAGCACCGCCAGGATCACCAGGCTGCCGCTGGGGATGAAGGGCAGGAAGGCGTCGCCCAGCACGGCACACAGCGCCAGTGCGCAGATCCATGAGGTGCCGATGAAGGCGGCGGCGTCCAAGGTCTTACTCCCTCCAGACCGCCCGGGGGAGAGCAGCTAAGGGTGCCAACGCTATCGGGTCGACATTTCATGCCATGAAGCACCCCTGGTGGCAGAACTCACAGGAGGCGCGGCGGGCTCACGCCACCCCGGACAGGCCGACCCCGGACATGGCACGAGCCCCTGGGACGGTGTGCCGCACCAGGGGCCCGCTGGGATCGAACGGCGCTGGTCCAGCCCGTCGACCTTGCACATGGGCGCGGCACCGGTGAGTGGTCCGCGCTGATCCACAAGCCTGCCCGAGGATCACGGCGCCCGCGACCCCCGGGGCCTGGCGACTTCCCGCGCTGGCGTGAAGTCGCCAAGCGTGGAGGCTCGCTGTCGGAGGGTCAGCAGCCGGGCGCCGGGGCCCGCGCGGGCCCGGGAACACCCCGCCGCCCTCGCCGGTTGTCCCCCAGCGCAAGGAGCAGGGCTTCACGGTGACCAGGAGGACGCACGGCATGACCACAGTGGAAGGCGACCCGATCCGCGGCCGCGCCCGAGGCACGGCGCCCGCGCCGCTGTCGATCCTCGACCTGGCCACCGTCGGCGTCGGATCGACCCCGAGCCAGGCCCTGGCGGCCACCACCGAGCTGGCCAGGAGCGCCGAGAGCTGGGGCTACCACCGCTTCTGGGTGGCCGAGCACCACGGCATGCCGGGCGTCGCCAGCTCCACCCCGGCCGTCCTGCTCGCCCACCTCGGGGCGCACACCAGCACCCTGCGGCTCGGCTCCGGCGGCGTGATGCTGCCCAACCACGCCCCGCTGGCCGTCGCGGAGCAGTTCGGCCTGCTGGAGGCGCTCCACCCCGGCCGGGTGGACCTGGGGCTGGGCCGCGCACCCGGCACCGACCCGGCGACCGCCCGGGCCCTGCGCCGGGGCGACGACGAGGGCGCCGAGGACTTCCCCCGGCGGCTGGCCGAGCTGACCCACTTCCTGGACGGGGACTTCCCGCCCGGGCACCCCTACGCCGGGCTGGCCGCCGTCCCCCGCAACGCCGGGCGCCCGCCCGTCTGGCTGCTCGGCTCCTCCGGCTTCAGCGCCCAGCTGGCCGGCCGGCTGGGCCTGCCGTTCGCCTTCGCGCACCACTTCAGCGCGGCCAACACGGTGCCGGCCCTCGACCTGTACCGCTCCAGCTTCCGGCCGTCCGCGGTGCTGGACGAGCCTTACGCGCTGATCGGCGTGAGCGCGGTGGCGGCCGAGGACGAGCCGCAGGCCCGCTTCCTGGCCCGCTCGGCGGGCCTGGGAATGCTCCGGCTCCGGCAGGGCCGGCCGGGGCTGATCCCGACCCCCGAGGAGGCCGCCGACCACCCGTACAGCCCGGCCGAGGCGGAGTTCCTCGACAGCTGGCTGGCCAACGTGGTGCTCGGCGCGCCCGGCCAGGTGGCGGACGGGCTGGAGGCGCTGCGCAAGCGGACCGGGGCCGACGAGCTGATGGTCACCTCGCACATCCACGGCCAGGAGCGCCGGCTGCGCTCCTACGGCCTGATCGCCGAGGCGTACGGGCTGACCGGCTGATCGCCGAGGGGTACGGGCCGGCCGACCGGGTCAGCCCGAGCGGTCGCGGCGCAGTATGGCCGCGACCAGCTCGGCCTCGCCGGGGCGGGCGAAGTACCAGCCCTGCGCGGTGTCGCAGCCGGTCAGCCGCAGCCGCTCGGCCTGCGCGGCGCTCTCGATCCCCTCGGCGGTGACGGTCAGGCCCAGGGCGTGGGCGAGCTGCACCATGGCACCGACGATCTGCTCGTCCGCCGCGTCCCGCCGGGCCTGGCGCCGCGGGTCGTCGCCCGGCTCCGGGCCGCCGGCGGGGCCGGGCCCGAGCGGCGCCGCGTCCCGGAAGCCCTCGATGAAGGTGCCGTCCAGCTTCAGCACGTGCACCGGCAGCCGGGAGAGGTAGGCCAGGTTGGAGTAGCCCGTGCCGAAGTCGTCGATGGCGATCCGCACGCCCATGTCCGCCAGCGCCTGCAGCGCCTGCAACGGCCGGCCGCCGGGGCCGAGCACCGCGCTCTCGGTGATCTCCAGCTGGAGCAGCCGGGCGGGCAGGCCGGTGGCCGCCAGCACCTCGGCGACGTCCGCCACCACGTCCGAGTCCCAGATCTGCCGGGCCGCCAGGTTGACGCTGACGAAGGTCTCGGTGTCGGGGAACTCGGCCAGCCAGCGCCGGGCCTGGCGGCACGATTCCTCCAGCACCCACTTGCCCAGCGGCACGATCGCCCCGGACTCCTCGGCGAGCGGGATGAAGCGGTCCGGCGAGAGGGTGCCGTACCGGGGGTGCTGCCAGCGCACCAGCGCCTCGGCGCCGCGCACCACGCCGTCCGACAGGCCCACCAGCGGCTGGTACTCCACGGTGAACTCGCCGCGCTCCAGGGCCGGCCGCAGGGCGGTGGCCAGCCGCTGGCGGGTCAGCTGGTGGGCGCCGCGGTCGGGGTCGTAGAGCGTCCAGCGGGCCCGGCCGTCGGCCTTGGACCAGTAGAGCGTGGAGTCCGCGTCCCGCAGCAGGTCGATCGGGGTGGTGCCGTGCACCGGCCGCTCCACCACGCCGACCGAGGCGGTCACCGTCAGCTGGTGGCCGGCCACCTCGAACGGCTGCTCCAACGCCTCGACCAGCTGGGCCGCCAGCGCGGTCAGCTGCCCGCTGCCGGAGCTGTCGGTGATCAGCAGCGCGAACTCGTCGCCCCCGAGCCGGGCCAGCAGCCGGCCGTCGCCCTGGGCGAAGCCGCTCTCCAGCCGGTCGGCGACCGCCACCAGCAGCTGGTCGCCGACGTGGTGGCCGAGCATCTCGTTGATCGCCGCGAAGCCGTCCAGGTCCACGTAGCACAGGCCCATCCGGGGCTCCCGGGGGCCGGTCGCCGGCGGGCGGGCGCCGGCCGCCTCGAAGGCTTCCTCCAGGCGCTCGAAGAACAGCGCCCGGTTCGGCAGCCTGGTCAGCGGATCGTGCAGGCTCTGGTAGGCCAGCCGGTCGCCCAGCAGCCGCTGCTCGGTGACGTCCTCCACCATGGCCAGGGTGTAGAGCGGCCGCCCGGCGCCGTCCCGGATCAGCGAGATGGTGACCTTGCCCAGCACCGTCCGCCCGTCGCGGTGCTTGAGCTGCTTCTCCACCTTCAACCGGTCGCGCTCGCCGCGCAGCAGCTCCAGGTAGAGCCGGCGGGGGGTGTCCTCGGGGTCGATGATCTGGTGGATGTGCACCCGGACCAGCTCGGACGCCTCGCGGCCGATCATGGCGGCGAAGGCCGGATTGGCCTCGATGATGTGGTCGTCCGCGTCGATCAGCGCCATCCCGATGCCGGCGTCGGCGAAGGCGGCCCGGAACCGGGACTCGCTCGCGCGCAGCGCGGACAGCAGCCGCCTGGTGCCCCCGCCGACCGGCCCGCCGCAGCTGGGGCAGGTGGCCAGGCCCGCCGACGGCTCGGCGTCGCCCGGCAGATGGGGCGGGTGGGGATCCGGGGCCGGCCGCGGCTCGCGGGCCCGGCGGCCCTCTTCCGGCCGGACGCCCAGGCTCTGCGCGTCGGCCCCCTCGTTCCGGCCCGGCACGGCACGCTCCCGTCCGCTGCTCGCACTGATCCGGTCGGCCGCCCGTACCGGGGTGGACGGCTGCCGGGCTCCGGATCGGCCGCCCGGCCCGGCCCGAGGGATCGGGGGACCACTGGACGGAGCACACCGGCGGCGAACAGGCCACTGTGGCTGATCATAGGTGGCCGGAAGAACCCGGGGCGACCGCCGGCAGGGTGATTCGCGGCTCGGTCGGCTGCGGGTACAGCACCGCCCCCGGCGCGCGCCGTAGGGGCGCGCACCGGGGGCGGGAGCGGAGCCGACGAGGAGTCAGCCGAGCTTGGCGGTCAGGGTGATGGTGGTGCCGGTCAGCGCCTGGCTCACCGGGCAGTTCTTCTTGGCGTCCTGCGCGGCGGCCTCGAAGCCCGCCTGGTCGAGCCCGGGCACCTCGCCGATGACGGTCAGGTGGATGCCGGTGATGCCCTCACCGGGCTGGAAGGTCACGTCGGCCTTGGTGTTCAGCCGGGTGGGCGGGGTGCCGGCGCCGGCCAGGCCGTGCGAGAGGGCCATCGAGAAGCACGCGGAGTGCGCGCCGGCGATGAGCTCCTCCGGGCTGGTCTTCCCGTTCGCGCTCTCGGCGCGGGAGGGCCAGGACACGGCGTACTCACCGATACCGGAGGAGTCGAACGTCACCAGGCCACTGCCCTTGAGCAGGTCGCCTTCCCAGTCGGTGTGCGCGGTACGGGTGGTTGCCACGATCAGGTGCCTCCTGTGCGGGGGGAACTGTTGGGTCGTCACGTCCGGTGCTGCGGTGCCCAGCCTACGGGGCGGGCGCACCGGCCGACGGGTGCGCGCGGACGAGCCGCCCCGCCGGGCAGGATCGGTACCCGTCCGCACCCGCGGCCGGCGTTCCGGATGGCGGGACGGCAGCCGAAAATCGCAGGTCCGTCCGGCCGCCCCTGTTAGATTGGCGGCGGCCCGAGCCCGCCCGTCCGGACCTCGGACGGGCGCCGACCGGCCACCCAGCCCGCCAGCACCGCCGCCAGCCCCGGAGCCACCCGATGACGGACCAGCCCACGAACTCCTCCACCGCTTCCTCGGAGGGGGTCGACGCGGCTGTCTGGGCCGAGCTGACCAGCCTGCGGCAGAGCATCGACAACGTCGACGCCGCCGTGGTGCACATGCTCGCCGAGCGGTTCAAGGCGACCCAGCGGGTGGGGCGGCTGAAGGCCGAGCACCGGCTGCCCGCGGCGGACCCGGCCCGGGAGCGGGAGCAGATCACCAGGCTGCGGGAGTTGGCGGCGGGTGCGCACCTGGACCCGGTGTTCGCGGAGAAGTTCCTCAACTTCATCATCGCCGAGGTGATCCGCCACCACGAGGCGATCGCCAGCGAGCCGCTGACCGGCTGAGTCCGCTCGTCGGCCGGGCCCCCTGGTCGGGCGCGGTCGCGTCGGCTCCGGATAAGAACGGGATTTCGCGGTCCGTCCCGATCGGAGTTAGCGTGCGGTGTACCCTCCCTCTCCCCGCAGGCGGCCTGATCCGTGACCCAGCCCCGTCCAGCAGTTGAACTCCAGTCCCCGGCGCCCGGCCGTCGCCGCTGGCCGTGGTGGGTGGAGATCCCCGTCATGATCACGGTCGGCCTGGTGGTCGCGTTGCTGATCAAGACCTGCCTGTTCCAGGTGTTCTCGATCCCCTCGGGGTCGATGGAGAACACCCTCCAGGTGGGCGACCGGGTGGCGGTCAACAAGCTGGCGCCGATCTTCGGCTGGGAGCCGAAGGACGGCGAACCGGTGGTCTTCCGCGATCCCGGCGGCTGGCTGCCGCCGCAGCCGCCGGCGGACAACGCGCTCTCCGGCGCGGTCGGCAGCACCCTGAGCTTCCTCGGCCTGCTGCCGCCCAAGGACGACAACTACCTGGTCAAGCGGGTGATCGCGACCGCGGGCCAGACCGTGGGGTGCAGCGGCAGCACGCTCACGGTGGACGGCCGCACGGTCGACGAGCCCTACCTGCACGCCGGGGACGACTCCTGCTCGGGGCTGGACTTCGGCCCGGTGACGGTGCCGCAGGGGCACATCTGGGTGGAGGGCGACCACCGCAGCGACTCGGCCGACTCCCGCTACCACCGGGACGGTCCCGGCGGCGGCGCGGTGCCGGTGTCGGACGTGGCCGGCCCGGCCTCGGCGGTGGTGTGGCCGCTCGGTCATCTGGACTGGTTCGGCTTCACCGGCCGCTGAGCCCCGAGGTCGACGGGCGCCTGGTCCGGGCCGGCCGGCACCGCGACGGCGGTCGTTTCCGCGACGGCGGTCGTTTCCGCGACGGCGGTCGCCTCCGCGAAGGCCGTAAGGTCCGCCGGGACGGCAGCGGGCTCGGCCGGCGGCTTGCTGGTCTGCGCCGCGAACGCACCGGCGAGCACCAGGGCGCCACCCGTCAGCTGCGGCAGCCCGAGGTGCTCGCCCAGCAGCACCCAGGCCAGCACCGTGGCCACCACGGCCTCCAGGTTGGCGACCACCCCGGCCACCGGCGGTGACAGGTGCTGCACGGAGACCACGCCGGTCAGATACGCCAGCACGGTGGCCACCAGCACCATCCAGGCGGCCGGCAGCAGGGCGGGCAACTGGTGGCCGTTCATGGTCACCTGGCCGGCCAGCAGGCTCCAGTCGGCCTCCCAGGGCCGGGTGAAGACGGTCAGCACCACGGCGCCGATCAGCAGCCCGAAGGCGCTGACGGCGATCGGGTCGATCGGCCGCTCGCCTTGGCGGCCGGCATCGGCCAGCACGAAGTAGCCGACCTGGCAGGCCGCGGCGCCGAGCGCGAACAGCACCCCCAGCGCGTCGAAGCTCAGACCGTTCCAGACCTCGACCACGCAGGCCAGGCCGCCGACGGCGACGGCGGCGCCGATCGTGGCGCCCCGGGAGATCGGCTTGCGCTGGACGAACCTCACGTACCCGAGCAGCAGCGGCGGCCCGAGGTACTCGATCAGCAGCGCGACCCCGACCGGGATCCGGGCGATCGCCGCGAAGTAGCAGGCCTGGACGCCGGCCACGGCGAGCAGCCCGAAGCCGATCAGCACCCCCGGCCGCTGCAGCACGGCCGAGCGGTGCCGCCAGGCCAGCGGCAGCAGCACCAGGGCGGCGCCGGCGACCCGGAGCCAGACCACGTGCTGGGAGGACAGACCCGCCTCGATCAGGGGTTTCGCGGCCGTGCCGGACCCGCCGAAGGCGAAGGCGGAGACGAGCGCGAGGGTCAGACCGAGCGAGCGGGCCGAGCGGCGGGGCGATGGCATGGAGCTGTGCACCCGGGCATTGTGCCAGTCGGCATACGGTCTACGTAAGGTGCAATCTCGCGTATTGGTCCTGCCGGGCCGGGCGGTCCGCCCGGCCCGGCGCGGGCCACCCGGGGCGGGCTACCCGGCCGGCACCGCCGTGCGGCCGGGCCTGCCGGTCGCCGCCGGGGTGGCGCCCTGGTCCGTCCCGGTGTCCGGGGCCGCCGAGCTCCCGCCCGGGTTCGCCGAGGTGCCCGGGGTGGCGGGCGTGCGGGACGGGTTGCGGCCCTGCCCGCCGCCGGACTGGTTGCGCTCGCCGCCCCAGGACGGCCGCTCCGAGGGGGTCGGGGCCGCCGACGGCGTACCGGACGGGGTGGCCGGCGCCGTGCTGGGGGTCGCGGTCGGGGTGCCGGCCGGCGGCCGCCGGTCGGCGACCGGGTTGGCGAAGGACCTGACCGGCTGGCCGGCCAGCGCCGCCCGCATGTAGTCGGTCCAGATCTGGGCCGGGAACCGGCCGCCCGCCGCGCTGCCGGCCCCGCCGACCCCGTTCAGCGAGACCTGGGAGCCGTCGGCCGGATCCTGGCCGAACAGGCCGACCGCCGTCACCAGCTCCGGCGTGTAGCCGACGAAGTACACCGACCTGGCGTCGTCGGTGGTGCCGGTCTTGCCCGCGGCGGGCCGGCCCAGCTCCTGCGCCCGGAAACCGGTGCCGCCGGCGTCGGAGACCACGCCCTGCAGGATCGAGGTGACCGCCCGGGCGGTCTGCTTGCTGACCGCCTGGGTGACCTTGTGCTCGGGCAGCGCCATCTGCTCCCCGCCGTGCTCCAGCGACCCCACCAGCCAGGGGGTGATCTGCTTGCCGTCGTTGTCGAGGGTGGCGTACACCCCGGCCATCTCCATCGCGCTGGGCGAGGCGACGCCGAGCGGGATCGCACCCTGGGCCTTCAGCCCGGGGGTGTCGGCGGGCAGCCCGAGCGCGATCGCGGTGTCCCGGACGGTCTCCAGGCCGGCGTCCTGGGCCAGCTGGGCGTAGACCGAGTTCACCGACCAGTCGGTGGCCTGCTGGAGGGTGATCGGGCCGTAGCCGCGCTCGCCCTCGTTCTTCGGCGCGAACGGGACGCCGTCGCCGCCCTGGACCGGGCGGCGGTTGCTGCCGTCGTAGACCGTGTCCGCGGTGATCCGCTGGCCGGACTGGGTCCGGGCGCCGCTGTCCAGCGCGGCCGCCAGGGCGATCGGCTTGAAGGTCGAGCCGACCTGGTAGTCCTGCCGGGTGGCGTTGTTGATCCAGTGCTTGGTGGCGTCGGTGCCGCCGTAGAGCGCCACCACGGCGCCGGTCTTCGGGTCCAGCGAGACCGCGCCCGCCTGGGCGGCGGCGTCCGGCTTGCGGCTGTCCGGCTTGAGGTTGTCGGTGAGCTGGCGGGTCACGGCGCCCTGCAGCTGCTGCTGGCGCTCGGCGTCGACGCTGAGCTTCACGGTGTAGCCGCCCTGTGCGAGCTGGGCGTCGGTCAGGATGCCGTGCGAGGTCAGGTAGTCGGTGGCGGCGTTCACCAGGTAGCCGGCCTGGCCGGACAGGCCCGGCGCGCTGCGCGGCTTGAGCACCTCGGGGAAGGTGATCGCGGCCCGGTCCTCGGCGGACAGCCACTTCTCCTGGACCATCCCGTCCAGCACCCAGTTCCAGCGGTTGACCGCGTTCTGCTTGCCCTGCGGGGTCGCGGTCGAGACGTCGTAGGCGCTCGGCGCGTTGAGCAGGGCCGCCAGGTAGGCGCCCTGGGCCGGGGTGAGCTGGGCGGCGTCGACGCCGAAGTACGCCTGGGCGGCCGCCTGGATGCCGTAGGCGCCGCGCCCGTAGTAGGAGGTGTTGAGGTAGCCCGCCAGCACCTCGTCCTTGCTCTGCGTCGCATCCACCTTGATCGCGATGAAGACCTCCTTCACCTTGCGGCTGACGGTCTGCTTCTGATTGAGGTAGGTGTTCTTGACGTACTGCTGGGTGATGGTGGACCCGCCCTGGGTGCCGCCTCCGGACACGGTGGCCAGCGCGGCCCGGGTCATGCCCTTGAGGTTGACCGCGCCCTCGTCGTAGAAGTTCCGGTCCTCGGCGGCCAGCGCCGCGTGCTGGGCGGCCGGGGAGACCCGGTCCAGCCCCACGTTCTGCCGGTTGGTCTGGCCGGTGCGGGTGATCAGCGAGCCGTCCTGGTACAGCCAGGTGTTGCTCTGCGCGGTCGCGGCGGCGTGCGCGTCCGGCACCTTGACCAGGGTGATGCCCAGCACGAACAGCCCGACCCCGAGCAGGGTCGAGGTGAGCAGACCGACCAGGGTCATTCGCCAGGTCGGTATCAGCCGGCGCCAGCCGGTCCGGCGGGGGCGGCGCTTGGCGCGCGGCTGACTGGGGTCGGCCTGCTGGGTTGTGCGGGGCACCGGAGGACCTCCCTGCGAGCCCCGTGACGGTCGCTCACCCGGTTGACGATATGGACCGATCCATCCTGCCTGATCAACTTCGCAGGTGTTGGTGACCTATGTCCCAATTCTCCCCACTCGGCGGAGAAATCCCTGGTAGGCCCGCTCTCCGGCGCGGGTAAGGTGCCGGAACTCACCCGTATCAGTGCACCGGGAGCACCACCCATGACCAGGCGACCGCGCATCCTGTACGTCACGGACCTCGGCTATCCGGCCAACGGCCGGCGCTACGGCGACGAGGACGTGTACCTCTCCGACCGGCTCCGCGCGGACTTCACCGTCGCGCTCTGCCACCCCCGGGAGGCTGTCGACCTGATGGACGCCTTCGACGCGGTGCTGATCCGCAACAGCGGTCCGGTGATCCACTACCAGGAGGACCACCAGGCCTTCCGCGCCGCCGCCCGGGAGCGCGGCACGCTGGTCCACAACCCGCTCACCGGGCGCGGCGACATGGCCGGCAAGCAGTATCTGCTCGACCTGACCGCCGACGGCCACCCGGTGATCCCCACCGTCCACCGCCACGAGGACCTGGACCGGCTGCCGGCCGCCGCCGAGTACGTGGTCAAGCCGGTGCTGGGCGCGGACTCGATGGGCCTGACCTTCCTGCGGCCCGAGCAGCTGGCGGCGGCCGATCTCACCGGCGCGCTGGTGCAGCCGCGGATCCCGTTCCGCTACGAGGTCTCGTTCTACTTCGTCGACCGGGTCTTCCAGTACGCCCTGTACGCCCCGGACCCGGAGCGGCGCTGGGAGCTGGAGGTCTACCGGCCGGGCGGCGAGGACCTCGCCTTCGCGCAGCACTTCGCGGACTGGAACACGCTGCCGTACGGGATCCAGCGGGTCGACGCCTGCCGCACCCCCGAGGGCGGCCTGCTCCTGGTGGAGCTGGAGGACCTCAACCCCTACCTCTCGCTCGATCTTCTCGAGCCGCGGGTGCGCGAGCGCTTCGTCGCCGCGCTGGTCGCCTCGATCGCCGCGACCTGCTGAAACGCCGGAAGGCCCCTGCTTTCGCGAGGGCCTTCCGATGGTCTGTGCGCCGCCAGGGACTCGAACCCCGGACCCGCTGATTAAGAGTCAGCTGCTCTAACCAACTGAGCTAGCGGCGCCTGTCCGACGTGGAAAACAATACACGGTTCGCGGGGATGGTCAGCACGGGCCGCCCGATTGCATCCGATTAGGGTGCCTATGTACACACTGTTGGCGCCCAGCGCGAGGAGGTCCGGTGATCCTCCGGATCGGCGGCCTGCCGTTGCACGTGCTCCGGGAGGGCGCCGGGCCGGTCTGCCTGCTGAGCAGCGGCCTCGGCGGCTGCTGGTTCGACTGGGACCCGGTGGTGCCGCTGCTGCTCCCGCACCGGACGGTGGTCCGCTTCGACCGGCCCGGGTACGGCCTCAGCGCACCGGCGGCCGGGCCGCCCTCCCTGGCGGGCGAGGCGGACCGGATCGGCCGGGTGCTGACCGCGCTGGGGCTGCCCGGCCCGTGCACGGTGGTCGGCCACTCGCTCGCGGCCTTCCACGTCGAGGCCTTCGCCCGGCTGCACCCCGGACGGACGGCCGGCCTGGTGCTGCTGGACGGGAGCGTGGAGGAGGATCCGCGCCCCCGGCCCGGGCCCGGGCCGCGCGACCTGGCGGCCCGCGCCCTGGCCGCGACGCTCACCGCGGCCGCCGTGCCCTACCTGACCGGGCCCGCGGCGCGGCGGCTGGTGGTGCGGCTGGTCTCGGTGCGCGGCCGGGACGAGGTCCCGGCGGAGCTGGTGCGCCGGTGCTACCGGCCCGGGCGGGTGCTGCGCGCCCTGCTGCGGGAGAACACCGCCTACCTGGACACCGCGGCCGAGCTGGCCAGGCTGCGCGCCCGGCTGCCGCTGCCGGACGTCCCGGTGACGGTGCTGGCCGCCGGCCGGGCGGACGGCTCCGGCTGGCTGGACCGGCAGCGGGCGCTGGCCGCCCGGCTGGACGGCGAGTTCCGGGCCGCGGTGCCGGCCGGCCATCTGCTGATGCTCGACCGGCCGGCCGAGGTGGCGGCCGCGATCCTGGCCGGGCGGTCGGGGTGACGGCGGCCGGCCGGGGGAGGGGCGGCGGCTCGGCGCCGCATCACCGGCCGGGCCGGCAGGGCGCCGGTCGGCTGGACCGAGGTGTCGAACCGCAGGTGGCCGTAGGTCATCGCCAGGCGCCCACGCCGCCGCCGACCGTGTCGGCCACCGCGGAGACGTCGATCGGCGCCACCAGCACGAAGGTGAGCCCGAGGATCAGCGGCCCCCGCGCCTCCGGCACCAGCACCGTGAGGATGATCCGCAGCGGCCCCGCCCCCATCGCCCGGGCCACCCCGAAGGTGGCCACCAGGGCCATCGGGAAGATGGCCGCCTCGGTGCCGATCAGCACCCCGGCGATCAGCAGGGTGACCAGCACCATGCAGACGGTCTGCCCGGTCGCACGGGGCGACCGCGGTGGCGCCGATCGAGGCGATGTCGGTGCGCTTGCCGGCGTCGAACCGGCTCAGGAAGGCCAGGTGCTGAAAGGCGTTCAGCTCGATGCCGCCGCCGGTCGGCGCCTTGTTGGACAGCGCGTAGTCGTCGAAGGTGACCAGTCGGACGTCGATCCCCTGGGCCTTGGCCTGCGCCTTGAGGACGTCCCGGTCCGAGCTGCTGCCCGAGATCCCGTCCCGCACTCTGGTCGCGGCGGCGGGAGGCGGTGGTGCGCATGGGGGCAAAAAGGTCCGGGCCCCTCCACCGTGGTGGAGAGGCCCGGACCCTGTCTGTGCGCCGCCAGGGACTCGAACCCCGGACCCGCTGATTAAGAGTCAGCTGCTCTAACCAACTGAGCTAGCGGCGCCTGCTGACCTGCGGAACATTACACGGGGCCGGTCGCCCCGCTCAACTCGGCGGCCCGCAGATCGGGCCGGGCGGGAGTTCGATTCGGCAGACAACCTCGGCGGCCGCCCGTGAGTATGACCGGGTGGGGCCGAAACCCCGTCCCGTCCTGACGGGATCCGTCGTTCCGGAGAAGAGTCGAGTACATGGGTAGTCACCGCAAGCAGCGTCCGCCGAGCCGGGCCAGGCTGGCCGTCCTGACCACGGCGGCCGCCGGTACGGCGGCGCTGTCCGCGGCACCGGCCGCGCAGGCCGCCCCCAAGCCGGACCTGGCCACCGTCCAGGCGCAGCTGGACCGGCTGAACGAGGAGGCGGAGGTGGCCACCGAGCACTTCGACGGCGCCGAGGCCCGGCACCAGCAGCTCCAGGGCGAGACCACCCGGCTCCAGCAGCGGCTGGCCGAGGGCCAGGAGCAGCTGAACGCGCTCGCCGAGCGGCTGGGCACGGTCGCGGCGGCCGAGTACCGGGCGGGCGGCATCGACCCGGGGATCGCGCTGATGCTGGACTCCGACCCGGCCGGCTACCTGCGGCGGGCCGCGGGGCAGGAGCAGGCCGCCGAGACCCAGGTCGGGCTGCTGAAGGACCTCCAGGAGCGTCGCCGGCGGTTCGACCAGCAGCGGGCCGAGGCCACCTCGGCGCTGGCCGAGCTGGAGCAGAGCCGTTCCGCGATGGCCGCCGAGCGCAAGACGGTCCAGACGAAGCTCGCCGAGACCAACCGCCTGATGGCCGGCCTCACGGCGGCGGAGCGGGCGACGGTGGACGCGGCGGACCAGGCGCGGGCCGGCCGTTCCTCGACCGGCCGCGACGGCGGGCCCACCGCCGAGGCGCTCGCGGCCGAGGTGCCGGCGAGCGGCCGGGCGGCCGCCGTCCTGGCGTTCGCCAAGGCCCAGCTCGGCAAGCCGTACCGGTCGGGTGGCACCGGGCCGGACGTCTTCGACTGCTCGGGGCTGGCCCTGCGGGCCTGGCAGGCGGCGGGGGTCTCGCTGCCGCGGGTCTCGCAGGACCAGTGGCGGGCCGGCCCGCACATCGCCCGGGCCGATCTGCAACCCGGTGACCTGGTGTTCTTCTACAACGACATTCACCACGTCGGAATATACGTCGGCGGCGGCATGATGATCCACGCCCCGCGCGCCGGCAAGAACGTCATGTACCTGGCCATCGACACCATGCCGTACATGGGTGCGGTGCGGCCCGGCTGACGGAACGTCGGCCGCGGGGGCGCCGGGGCGCCTCCCGGCGCCCCCACGGCCCGCTAGGCACCGTCCGGGTGGTGGCAGGCCGCGGTGTGGTCGATGCCCGGGGCCGCGGGGGTGGGGGCCGGGGCCTCGGTCTCGCAGCGGGTGCGGCGGGCGGGGTCGAGCGCGGCGTAGACCGGGCAGCGGGTGCGGAAGCGGCAGCCGTCCTGGCGGGTGGTCGGGGACGGCGGGTCGCCCGCCAGCAGGACCTTGGTGCGGGCCCGCTCGGCGGCCGGGTCGGGCAGCGGGACGGCGGACAGCAGTGCCCGGGTGTAGGGGTGCCGGGGCCGTTCGAAGACCTCGGTGACCGCGCCGGTCTCGACCGTCCGGCCGAGGTACATCACGCTGACCCGGTCGGCCAGGTGCCGGATCACCGAGAGGTCGTGCGAGACGAAGAGGTAGGCGAGGCCGAGTTCGGCTTTCAGGCGCTGCAGCAGGTTGAGCACGCCGGCCTGGATGGAGACGTCCAGGGCGGAGACCGGTTCGTCCAGCACCAGCAGCTCGGGCCGCACGGCCAGCGCCCGGGCGATCGAGATCCGCTGCCGCTGGCCGCCGGAGAACTGGTGCGGGTAGCGGTTGGCGTGGGCCGGGTCCAGGCCGACCTGGCGCAGCAGTTCGGGGATCCGGCGAGCGGCCGCCTCCCGGGGGACGGCCTGGGCGTGCAGGGGTTCGGCGATGATGTCGCCGACCGGCATCCGGGGGTCGAGGCTGGCCATCGGGTCCTGGAAGACGATCTGCAGCTGGGCCCGGAGCCGGTGGGCGGCGGCCCGGTCGAGCGTGGCGGTGTCCTGGCCGAGCAGTTCGATCCGCCCGGCCTGGGGCCGGGTGAGGCGGAGCAGCTCGTAGAGGGTGGTGGACTTGCCCGAGCCGGACTCGCCGACCAGGCCGAGGGTCTCGCCGCGCCGGATGTCCAGGTCGACCCCGTCGACCGCGTACACCTCGCCCACCTTGCGCTTGAAGACGGCGCCCTTGAGCTGCGGGAAGGTCTTGGTGAGCCCGCTGACGGCGAGCACCGGGGCCCGCTCCTCGCGCGGGGTGGCCGGGGCGGGCGCGGGCAGCTCGGGCACCGGGTAGACCTCGCTCGGGGCCGGGCCGCGTTCGGCCAGCTCCTCGGCCCGGACGCAGGCGGCCAGGTGGTCGTCGGCGCCGGCGAGCGGGGGTTCGGCGGCCCGGCAGCGCTCCTCCACCAGCGGGCAGCGGGCGGCGAACGGGCAGCCGGGGCCGCCCTCGCCGGGGGCCGGCGGGCTGCCGGGGATCGGGACCAGCGGGCCGCCGCGGCCGTCCAGCCGGGGGACGGCGCCGATCAGGCCGAGGGTGTAGGGGTGCCGGGGGCGGGCGAACAGCTCGTCCACCGGGGCGGTCTCCACCACCCGCCCGGCGTACATCACCGCGACCCGGTCGGCCATCCCGGCGATCACCCCGAGGTCGTGGCTGACCAGCACCAGGGCGGCCCCTGTCTCCCGCTGGGCGGTGCGCAGCACCTCCAGCACCTGGGCCTGGATGGTGACGTCCAGCGCGGTGGTGGGTTCGTCGGCGAGCAGGATGTCCGGGTCGTTGGCGATCGCCATCGCGATCATCGCGCGCTGGCGCATGCCGCCGGAGAACTCGTGCGGGAAGCTGTCCAGTGCCCGCTCGGCGGCCGGGATGCCGACCAGGTCGAGGAGTTCGGCGGCCCGCCGGCGGGCGGCGGCGCGGTCCAGCGGCTGGTGGATCCGGACGGCCTCGGCGATCTGGTCGCCGATCCGGTAGACCGGGGTGAAGGCGGAGAGCGGGTCCTGGAAGACCATGGCGACCTTGCGGCCGCGGATCCGGGCCAGTTCCCGGCCGGGCAGCCCGACCAGCTCGCGGCCCTCCAGCCGGACCGAACCGCCGACCCGGGCGGTACCGGGCAGCAGCCCGAGCACCGCGAGCGCGGTGACGGACTTCCCGGAGCCGGACTCGCCGACGATGCCGAGGGTCTCGCCCCGCCGCAGCTCCAGGTCGACGCCGCGGACGGCGGGGGAGGGGCCGAAGTCGACCGTCAGGTCCTGGACGGTGAGCAGGGCGGGGGTCACGGGTTTCTCCGGCGCAGACGGCGGGTGGCGGTGCCGGTGGCGCGGGCCGGGCGGCCCGCCTCGGCGGTGGGGTCGAGCGCGTCGCGGAGCCCGTCGCCGACCAGGTTGACGGCGAGGACGAAGAGCACCAGCAGCGCGGCGGCGAAGTAGAACAGCCAGGGGAAGACGGGTGCGTCGCCGGTGCCGGCGGCCAGCAGGGTGCCCAGCGAGACGTCCGGGGCGCGGACGCCGAAGCCGAAGTAGGACAGGGCCGCCTCGCTCATCACCGCGCCGCCGACCGTGATGGTGGCGTCGATGATCAGGAAGGAGGAGACGTTCGGCAGGATGTGCCGCAGGATGATCCGGAACGGCTTCACGCCCATGAACTCGGCGGCCCGGACGAACTCGCGCTCCTTGAGCGATAGCGTCATCGAGCGGATCACCCGGGCGGTGATCATCCAGTTGAACAGGCCCAGCAGCAGCACGAAGGCCAGCCAGCCGGTGCCGCGAAGCTTCGGCGACACGATGGCGATGATCAGGAAGCTGGGGAAGATCAGCATCAGGTCGACCAGGAACATCAGCACCCGGTCCGCCCAGCCGCCGAAGTACCCGGCGCAGGCGCCCACCAGCGAGGCCAGCACGGTCGAGAAGAGGGCCACCAGCAGGCCGATCACCAGCGACTTCTGGAGCCCCCGGACGGTCTGCGCGAACACGTCCTGGCCGATCCCGTTGGTGCCGAACCAGTGCTCGGCGGAGGGCGGTCGGCGGATCGCGGTGTAGTTGGGCGTGGCGTAGTCCCAGGGCGTCAGGTACGGGCCGAGGAAGGCGAGCAGGAAGAGCAGCAGCACGATCACGGCGCCGACCAGCACCCCCCGGGCGGCGGCCAGCCTGGTCAGCACCAGCCGCAGCCGCCCGGCGGGGGCGGCCTCCTCGGCCGGGGGCGGGGCGGTGTCGGGGAGCACGGTGGTGGTCATCAGTACCTGACCCGGGGATCGAGCGCGGCGTGCAGGGCGTCGGCCAGGAAGCCGGCGGCCAGGATCACCACGGCGGCGAACAGGTTGACGGCGACCACGGCGTTGATGTCCTGCTCGTTGATGGCCTGGATGAACCACTCGCCCATGCCGTGCCAGCCGAAGATGGTCTCGGTGAACGCGGCGCCGGTCAAGATGCCCAGGAAGCTGTACGCGAACATGGTCGACATCGGGATCACCGCGGTGCGCAGGCCGTGCTTGAGCAGCGCCCGGGTGCGGGTGAGCCCCTTGGCCTCGGCGGTGCGCAGGTAGTCGGAGCCGAGTACGTCGAGCATGGTGGAGCGCTGGTAGCGGCTGTAGGTGGCGAGGCCGCCGAGCGCCAGCGACAGGGTGGGCAGCAGCAGGTGCAGGGCCCAGTCGCCGAGGTGGGCGCCGACCCCGCCGGCGAGGTTGGGCGTCTCGTAGCCGGTGAACGGGATCACCTCGTGGCCGGCCGCGTTCTTGGCGGCGATGGCGCCGTTCTTCAGGAAGAGCGCGACCAGGAAGACCGGGGTGGACAGCAGCACGAAGGAGAAGACCGTCAGCGTCCGGTCGGAGATCCGGTACTGCTTGACCGCGCTCCAGGCCCCGCCGGCCACCCCGAGCAGCATGCCCAGCAGGCTGCCGATCAGCAGCAGCCGCAGCGACACCCAGATCCGGCGGCCGAACTCCTCGTTCACCGAGGTGTTGTGGATGGTCCGGCCGAGGTCGGCGTGGAAGACCAGGCCGTCCGCCCAGGTGGCGAAGCGCTCCACCACCGGGGTCCGGTCGTTGATGTTGAGCGCGGTGAGCTGGCGGTCGACCGCGGCGGCCGAGGGCCGGGGCTGCTTGGCCTCGAAGTAGGCGCGCGGGCCGAGCGCGGTGCAGGACAGGGCGTAGGCGAGGAAGATCGCGACGACCAGCAGCACGGCGTAGTAGCTCAGCCGTTTCGCCAGATAGCGGATCACGGCATGCCGCCGAGGAAGTTCGCACACCTGGTGAACATGATCGTTCGCCTTCGCTCAAGGGGTGGATTCAGCAGGTTCGCGCAGCAGTTGTACGGCACTGCGGGTCGGCCGTCCAGGGGTTGCGCTGCGAGGCGGTTCGACCGGGTGGGAGAACGCCCAGGTCACAGTGGATCAGACGGGTGCAGACGGGATGTTGCGGCGGTGTTGCGGCCCGTTTCGGTTGGATCAGATCTGAACACCGCCCCCTGGTAGTCGACTTGATCCGCTGTTACGTTCTGCCTGTCGGCACCGACTTGGCTGCCCACGTTCAAGTGTCGCCACACCTGGCGGCCGTCGACTCTTCGAGACCCCGGGGAACTTCCTGATGGACGCATCGCTCGCCACCCGCAGATTCGGCCGTGCCGCGGCCGCCGCCGTCGCCGTGGTGCTGGCCGCCACCGCCTGCAGCAGCTCGGCCGGCGGCTCGGCGAACGACGTGGCCAAGACGGTGGCGCCGACCCAGGACGCGGAGGACAACAACCCGCAGCCCTTGGACAAGATCAAGGACGGCGGGGAGCTGCGCGAGCCGCTGCAGCAGTGGATCACCCAGTGGAACCCGTACCAGGTCGACGGCACCTACGGCGACGCGGTCGAGATCATGGGCTACGTCGAGGCGAGGATCTTCCGCTCCGACGCCAAGGGCGTCTACCAGCCCGTCCCGGAGTACCTGGAGTCGGCCAAGGTCACCTCCACCTCGCCCCAGGTGATCACCTACAAGCTCAATCCCAAGGCCAAGTGGTCGGACGGCAAGCAGCTGAGCTACCAGGACTTCAAGGCGGTCTGGCAGGCCTCCAACGGCAAGGACCCGGCCTACAACCTGTCGGACTCCTCGGGCTACGAGCAGATCTCCGCGGTGGAGCAGGGCGCCGATCCGAGCGAGGTGAAGGTCACCTTCAGCGAGCCGTACGCGGACTGGCAGAGCCTGTTCAGCCCGCTGCTCCCGGCCGCCGGCATCGCCACCCCGCAGGCCTTCAACGAGGGCTGGATCGAGCAGGTCCCGATCTACGGCGGCCCGTTCAAGATCGGAAACTCGGACAAGACCGCGCAGACCATCACGCTGGTCCCCAACCCCGACTGGTGGGGCCCCAAGCCCAAGCTGGACAAGATCACCTACCGGGTGCTGGACTCCGCCGCCATCACCCAGGCCTTCCTCAACAACGAGGTGGACTTCGCCTCGGCCGGCACCGCCACCGCGTACGGCCAGCTCAAGGACTCCAAGGACGCGGCGATCCGCACCGGCACCCCCTGGGACGAGGTGCACATCTCCTTCGGCGGCAACGGCGCGCTCGCCGACCAAGGGGTGCGCCAGGCGCTCGGCAAGGCGCTCGACCGGGCCTCGCTGATCAAGATCGTCAACCAGGGCGTCCCGGTGGAGTTCAAGCCGCTGGACAACCACCTCTTCATGACCAACCAGAAGGGCTACCAGGCCAACGCGGGCGACTGGGTGAAGTACGACCCGGCCGCCGCCAAGCAGCTGCTGGACACGGCCGGTTGGAAGGACGCCGGCGGGGTGCGCAGCAAGGACGGCAAGCCGCTGGAGCTGCACTACGTGATGAGCGACGGCTCCACGCAGGCGCAGTCCGACCTGGCCGCGGCCGTGCAGAGCATGCTCCAGCAGGTCGGGGTGAAGCTCTCGGTCGACAAGGTGCCCAGCAAGGAGTACTTCTCCAAGTACATCAACGAGGGCAAGTTCGACCTGGCGAGCTGGCGCAACACCGGCTCCTTCCCGCTCTCCAAGACGGTGCCGATCTACCGGGCCCCGCAGGGCGACAACGTGTTCGGCAACTACTCGAAGCTGAGCACCCCGGAGATCGACTCGCTGCTGCGCAAGGCGGCCGGCGCGCTGGACCCGACCGAGGCGGCCAAGCTCTACAACCAGGCGGACGTGAAGATCTGGGAGCTCGCGCACACCGTCGAGCTGTACCAGCGGCCGAGCATCGTGGCGGTCCGCAAGGGCCTGGCCAACTTCGGGGCCGGCAGCCTCGCCGACACGGTCATCACCTCGGTCGGCTGGGAGAAGTAGCCCATCTCGCCGACGCCCGCTCCCGGGCCCGCTCCCGGGCCCGCGGCCGGGGCGAGCGACCGGCGGCGCTGGCGAGCAGCGCGGTGATCACGAGGAGTTCAGGCGTGGGCGCGGGATCCGGCGAAGCCGCCCCCGTGTCCACGCCGTCCGCCTTGACCTTCCGCGTTGCCCGCAGACCGCCCGTGTCGTCGTTCCACTTGGCGTGGAATCTATCGGCCCGCCCGGGGTGGACGGGACACCGCGCGCAGGGCGCGCCCGGGAGCCGTCGAGCTGTCACCCGGATCGCGCACTGCACCGTCAACTCTGCCTGACGACTGGTCAAAACGGGTGCAACGGGACAGTTCGGCGTGCCGCGCGGATGCGTGCGCGCGGGCGGCGCTGCTGCCAGGATCGCGGGGTCAGCTCTCCCCCTGCGAAGGCGATCCGATGACCAGCGAAGCCGCCCTGCCCGACCCGGACCGCGGCGCCCCGCACCGCCCTGCCCCGGCCGGCGTCGACCCGTTCGCCGGGGACGCCCGGCCGGTCCGGCGGATGGTCCCCCGCCGCCGGGACGAACCCCACCGCGCCGCCACCCCGTTGGAGCTCTTCTTCGACCTCTGCTTCGTGGTCGCGGTGGCCCAGGCCGGCGGGCAGCTCGCGCACTCCGTCACCGAGGACCACCTCGCCAACGGCCTGGTCGGCTACGCCTTCGCGTTCTTCGCGATCTGGTGGGCCTGGATGAACTTCACCTGGTTCGCCTCCGCCTACGACGTGGACGACGTGCCGTACCGGATCACCACCCTGGTGCAGATCACCGGTGTGCTGATCCTCGCGGCCGGGGTCCCGCGGATGTTCGACGACCAGGACCTGACGCTCTCGGTGGTCGGCTACGTGGTGATGCGCCTCGCGATGGTCACCCAGTGGCTGCGCGCCGCCCGCGGCGAGAGCGGCGGGGCCCGGGTGATGGCGCTGCGGTACGCCGCCGGGATCACCGTCTGCCAGGTCGGCTGGGCGCTGATGCTGCTGGTCCCGGCGAGCACCCGCCCGTACGTGGTCCCGATCGGCATCGCGCTGGAGCTGTCCGTCCCGGTGTTCGCCGAGCGGCATACCCAGAGCACCTGGCACCCGCACCACATCGCCGAGCGCTACGGCCTGTTCACCCTGATCGTGCTCGGCGAGACGGTCTCCGCCGCGACCGTCGCCATCCAGTCCGCGCTGGACGAGCACGAGGCCCTCGGCGAGCTGCTGCCGATCGCCGGCGGCGGGATCCTGCTCTGCTTCGCCGCCTGGTGGATCTACTTCGCCCGGCCGATCCACGAGCACCTGCGCTCCAACCGGCAGGCCTTCCTCTGGGGCTACGGCCACTACCTGGTGCTCGGCTCGGCGGCCGCGATCGGGGCCGGCCTGGAGGTGGCGGTCGAGTACGCCGTCGGGCAGGCGCACATCTCGGCCGAGGCGGCCACCGCGGCGGTCACCGTGCCCGCGGCGGTCTACCTGCTCACGGTCTGGCTGCTGCACTCCCGGCACACCAAGCAGGGGGTCGGCCAGGCGGTGCTGCCGCTCGCCGCGGCGGCGGTGCTCGGCTGCACCTTCGCCGGGCAGGCCGGGGTGCTGCTGGCGGGGCTGGTGGCGGCCGCGACGGTCGCGGTCGGGCTGGTGCTGTACGCGCGGGAGGGGCGGGCGCTCGCGGCGCGCTGAGCGGCCGCGGCCGGGCTGTCGCGGCCGGGTTGTCGGTGCCGGGTGCGAGGATGGCCCGGCCCCGTCGCCGACCGGAACGAGCCACCCCATGCCCAGCGTCCCCGCCGCTCCCGACGAGCTGGACCAGCTGCCGTACGCCCACCTCCTGCAGCCGCACACCGGCCCGCTGCGGCCCGACCGGCGCTACGACACCGTCCTGTTCGACGGCCTGGAGCAGACCGGTCCGGCCGCCGGTGCGGGCTTCCTGGAGTGCGCCTTCACCGGGGCGCAGTTCGACGGCGCCAAGCTGCGCCGCTCCTCCTTCAACGAGGCCTGGATGCACAGCAGTCGGCTGGTCGCCACCGACTTCGCCGACAGCGACTGGCAGGACAGCGCGCTGCTCGGCACGGTGCTCGCCGGCGTCGCCTGGTACGGCGCCGCGCTGCGCCGGGTGGTCTTCCGTCAGTGCAAGCTGGAGGCCGTCAACCTGCGCGGGGCCACCCTGCGGGACGTGGTGTTCGAGGACTGCCTGCTGCGCGACGTCGACTTCGGCGAGGCCAGGATGACCGACGTGGCCTTCCCGGGCTCCACCCTGGAGGAGGTCCGGCTCGGCGGGGCCGCGCTGACCCGCACCGACCTGCGCGGGGCGGTCCGGCTCGGGCTGGCCGACGGCCACCTGGGGCTGCGCGGCGCGCTGATCTCCACACACCAACTCTTCGAGCTGGCGCCGCAGTTCGCCCAGGCGCTCGGCATCGTTGTGAAGGACGACTGACCCGTCCGTTCACCCCCGGGTCGCCCGACGACGCACGGGCGAACAGTCCAACAAGCCTTCCTGCAAAGTCATGGCCTTCCGCGCCCGACTGGGCCAGGATGCACCGCGTTCGGTGAGTGCAAACCTGTGTGCACAACTCCTGAGAGGGCGGCGGTTCGGATGGCTGAGCTGAGTCGTAGGAAGTTCATGGCGCTGTCGGCGAGCGCGGCGGCCGGGGCAGCGGTGGCGGGCGGCACCGTCACCGCCGCCACCGCGTCGGCCGAGGCCGCCGCGCCGAGCACCACGGGCACCATCGTGGACGCCAAGCACATCGTGATCCTGATGCAGGAGAACCGCAGCTTCGACCACTACTTCGGCATGCTCAAGGGCGTCCGGGGCTTCGCCGACCGCAGCGCCATCCAGATCGCGGGCGGCTACAGCGTCTTCAACCAGCCGAACGGCCTCGGCCGGCAGTACCCCTGGCAGTTCAGCGCCACCAAGCCGGCCGGCGGCGCCGACCCCGAGCGCCTCGCCCAGTGCAACGGCGACCTCGCGCACGGCTGGTCCGACCAGCACAAGGCGTGGAACGGCGGAAAGATGGACGCCTGGGTCGCCGCCAAGGGCAACGTCCGCACCCTCGGCCACCTGACCCGCGACGACATCCCGTTCCACTACGCGCTGGCCGACAACTGGACCATCTGCGACGCCTACTTCTGTTCGGTGCTGAGCGCCACCGGCCCCAACCGCACCTACCACTGGAGCGGCCAGATCGACCCGGCCGGCGCCGCCGGCGGCCCCGCGTACGACGGCGGCGACGAGTCCAACCTGCGCTGGGAGACCTACGCCGAGGCCCTGGAGCGGGCCGGCGTCAGCTGGAAGGTCTACCAGAACGCCGCCGACAACTACGGTGACAACGCACTGGCCTACTTCAACACCTTCTCCGGCGCCCCGGCCGGCAGCCCGCTGGCGGTCAAGGGCATGGGGTCGGTGCCCAAGGTCACCGGGAAGACCCCCAACGACATCGCCGCCGCGATCCGCGCCGACGTGCTGAACGGCACCCTCCCGCAGGTCTCCTGGGTGGTCGCCGACGAGGCCTCCTCCGAGCACCCGTACGCCACCCCGACCGACGGCGCGCACTTCGTGCACATGGTGATCGACGCGCTCAACGCCAACCCGGATGTCTTCAACTCCTCCGTCATGTTCCTCAACTACGACGAGAACGACGGCTTCTTCGATCACGTCCCGCCGCCCACCGCCCCCGCCGGCACCGCCGGCGAGTTCTACAGCGGCACCAACATCGGGCTCGGCTTCCGGGTCCCGCTGATCGCGATCTCGCCGTGGACCCGCGGCGGCTGGGTCAGCTCCGAGGTCTTCGACCACACCTCGGTGCTGCGCTTCCTGGAGAAGTGGACGGCTGCCATCGGCAAGCCCGCCACCACCCCCAACATCAGCGCCTGGCGCCGCAAGGTCTGCGGCGACCTCACCAGCGTCTTCGACTTCGCCAACCCGGTGTACGGGCTGCCCGCCCTGCCCAACACGGACGGCACCATCGGCCTGTCCGCCTGCGGCCCGCTGCCCAACCCGGCGCCGGTCAACAACGCGCTCCCGCTTCAGGAGGCCGGTACCCGCCCGGCCCGCGCGGTGCCGTACCAGCCGAACGCCAACCTGGACCACCTGGAGTTCGCCTCCGGCAACGTCATGAAGGTCTGGCTGAAGATGGAGAACCGCGGCGCGGCGGCGACCAACACGGCGCACTTCGCGGCCTACGCCAACGCCTACCGCAGCGGCGGCCCCTGGCAGTACACGGTGGACCCGGGCACCGACCAGAGCGACTTCTTCAACTGCGGCGCGAACTTCGGCAACGGCCCGTACGACCTGAGCGTGGTCGGCCCCAACCGCTTCCTGCGGCGTTTCAAGGGCGACGCCACCAAGGCCGGCAAGACGGTCTCGGTCACCGCCTCCTACGCGGACGCCCCGACCACCGGCAAGCTGGCCGTCTGGTTCAAGCTCGCCAACGCGGGCACCGCCCCGGTGACCTTCACCATCACCTCGAACTTCTACCGCACCGACGGCCCGTGGACCTACACCGTCCCGGCCGGCGGCAACGTGAGCGACTACTTCAACGCGGTCGCCTACCAGAACGGCTGGTACGACTTCACGGTCACCGTCAACACCGACACCACCTGGTCCCAGCGCTTCACCGGCCACCTGGAGACCGGCACCCCCAGCATCAGCGGCTGACCCCGCACCCGTATCGAAGCCGGGCCCCGCGGCACACGCTGCGCGGGGCCCGGTTCGTCCTGTACCCGGCCGTGTCCCGGGGTGCCGAGGGCCGGCGGGCCGATGGGTGGGGCGGCCCCGGTGGCATGGGTGGCGGGGTGGTGTGAGAGTGAAGGGGATTCCGCCGTCCGACTAGCCGGAGGAGCAGAGAGCGATGGGCATCTTCGACAGGTTCCGGTCCAAGGCGCACGAGATGGTCAGCCCGGGTGAGCGCGGGGCGCTCGCGCACGACGAGGCCGCGGACGCCTTCGGGGACCGGGCCGAACGCGCACGGCAGCAGGCCCAGCAGGCCGAGGAGGACCGGCGGGCCGCCGCCGACATGACCGCCGAGGGCGACCCCCTCGACTGATCGGCCCCGGCCGTACCGCCCCCGGAACGCCGGGGGCGGCCTTCAGCGCGGCGGCAGCGGGGGGCGCCGCAGGTCGGGGCGGGGAGCGTCGTCCGGCGGCGGGCCGGCGGCCGGGTGCTCGGCCAGCAGGCCCAGGGCCAGCTCGACGGCGGTGGTCAGGTCGGGGTACTCGCGGCGGGCCCAGTCCTGCGGGCCGCGGACCACCTCGACATCCGGCTCCACCCCGTGGTTCTCCACCGAGAAGCCGACCCCGCCGGTGAACCAGGAGGCGTTCTTGGGCACCGAGATCTGGGTGCCGTCACCCAGCGTGTGCCGGCCGGTCATCCCGACCACCCCGCCCCAGGTGCGGGTGCCCACCACCGGGCCCAGGCCCAGCAGCCGGATCGCGGTGATGATGACGTCGCCGTCCGAGCTGGTGGCGTGGTCGGCGAGGGCCACCACCGGGCCGCGCGGAGCGTCCCTGGGCCAGCGGACCGGGTGCCTGCCGCGGGTGAAGTCCCAGGCCAGCACCCGACGGTTGAGCTTCTCCAGCACCAGCTCGGAGACGTTGCCGCCGGCGTTGCCGCGCACGTCCAGCACCACGGCGGGCTTGGCGAGCTCGCTGCGCAGATCCCGGTTGAACTGCGCCCAGCCCGAGCCGCCGAGGTCGGGGATGTGCAGGTAGCCGCACCGCCCGTCGCTGAACTCCCGGACCAGCCGGCGGCGTTTGGTCACCCAGTCCTGGTAGCGGATCGGCCGTTCGTCGGTCAGCGGGGTCACCGCGATCCGCCGGATCCGCTCGCCCCGGCGGAAGGTGAGCTCGACCGTGGTGCCGCCGCTGCCGGCCAGCAGCGGCGCCGGACCGCGCACCGGATCCGGCGGGCGGCCGTCCACCGCGAGCAGCTCGTCACCGTCCTCGATGCCGTAACCGGCCAGCGGCGCCCGGGCCCTGGGGTCGGAGGACTCGCCGAGCAGGATCCGGTCCACCAGCCAGCGGCCGTCCGGGGCGCGGTGCGCGTTGGCGGCGAGCAGGCCGAGCAGGTGCAGCACCGGGGACGGGCCCTCGCCGCGCCGGGCGGGCGTGACGTACGCGTGCGAGGTGCCGAGCTCCCCGAGCAGCTCGCGCAGCAGGTCGGCGAAGTCGTCGGGGGAGGCGATCCGGTCCAGCAGCGGCTCGTACTGGGCGGTCAGCGCGGCCCAGTCGAGGCCGCACATGCCGGCGTCCCAGAACTGGTCGCGGGCGATCCGGGCCGCCTCGTGGTAGGACTGCCGCCACTCGGCGGCCGGGTGCACGGTGTGGGTGATCCGCCGGAGGTCCACCGTCAGCGGGGAGTTGGGGGAGGACAGCTGGTGCAGCTTGAGGCCGCCCGCCGAGAAGACCGACACCGCGCTGCCGTCACCGGAGACCGCGAAGCCGTCCAGCTTGTCGACCACCGTGCTGCGGGTGCCGTGGGCCAGGTCGAAGTACTCCAGCGCGGGGCGCCCGGAGGTGTCGGCCGGATTGGCGAAGGTCTGGCCGAGCGCCCCGGAGATCGGCCAGCGCAGCCAGACCACCCCGCCGCGGACCGCGGCCGTCGCCGAGTACTTGGAGGCGATCACCGGGAACGGCACCAGCCGCTTGGACAGCCCCGCCTCGTCGACCCGGACGGTGCCGTCGCCGACGGCCTCCTCCGGGTCCAGGCCGACCGGCGGGCGGCCCTGCGCCGGCGCGGCGAACGGGGAGGGGGTGTCGGCGGACAGCGGCACCAGGTACGGGCGGCAGCCCAGCGGGAAGGAGAGGTCGCCGGTGTGCACGTCGTGCACCGGGTCGAAGCCGCGCCAGGACAGGAAGACCAGGAAGCGGCCGTCCCGGGTGAACACCGGATGCTCGTCCTCGAACCGGCCGCCGGTCACGTCCAAGGTCCGCTGCGGCGCGTCCACCCGGGCCAGCTGGATCGAGCGCAGTGACCGGCCGGCCACCGGCTGCGACCAGGTGAGCCACTGCGAGTCGGGGGCGAACGAGGGGCTGCTGACCGGGCCGAAGGCGCAGGCCACCACCTCCCGCACCGCGCCGTCCTCGGCGTCGATCAGCAGCAGCCGCCCGTCGGAGGCGGCCACCGCCAGGGTGCGGCCGTCCGGGCTGGCGGCCAGCTCCAGCACCCGGCCGATCAGGCCCGCGGCGATCCGGCGCGGCGCGGCCCGCTCGGTGCCGTCCCGGGTCGGCAGCGGGGCCAGCTCGACCGCGTCCGCTCCCTCGGCGTCGCTCACCCAGGCGACCTGGCCGGAGTGCCCGAGCAGGACCGGCAGCCGGGCCCGGACCCCGGGGGTGTCGGCCAGCACCCGGGCCGGCCCGTCCCGGTGGGTCAGCCAGTACAGGCTGCCGCGCACATTGATCACCCCGGCCCGGCCGGTGGCGTCGCAGGCCAGGTCCTTGACGTGCGAGGAGGCCACCACCTGGTACGGCCGGCGGCCCGCCCGGGCCCCGCCCAGCGGCACCTCCAGCCGGCGCGGGGCGGGCGCGTCCAGGCCGTCCAGCAGCCAGAGGTCGCCCGCGTGCTGGTAGACGACCCGGGTACCGTCACCGGCGGCCTCCCGGGCGTAGTAGGTGGCATGGTCGGTGTGCCGGCGCAGATCGGTGCCGTCGGGCCGGCAGGAGTAGAGGTTGCCGACGCCCTCGTGGTCGGAGAGGAAGGCGATCCGGTCGCCGACCGGCATCGGCGAGGCCAGATGGCCGGGGAGACCGGGCAGCAGCGGGGTGCGGTCCAGCCAGAGCCGGCCGGTGGCGCCGCCCCGGTAGCGCTTCCAGGCGGCCGGCTCGTGCGGCGCGGAGGCGGTCAGCAGCACCGTTTGCTCGGCGCTCAGCTGCGCGTCGGCGACCGGCCCCCAGGGCATCCGGCGGCCCGGCGAGCCGTCCGGCGGCAGCGCGTAGGCCCAGGTGTAGTGGGCGAAGGGCTCGCCGTACGAGGTGACCGCCAGCACCTCGCCGTCCGGCAGCCAGCCGCGCACCCGGGTGTCGCTGCTGCCCCAGTAGGTCAGCCGGACGGCCTCGCCGCCCGCCGAGGGGGCGGTCCACACCTCGGGGGCGATCGTCTGCCAGCCGGTCCAGGCGATGGTCGCCCCGTCCGGGGACAGCCGCGGGTGGCTGACCCTGGTGCGGTCGCAGCTGATCCGCCAGGCCCGTCCCACCGTGCCGTCCGCCGCCAGCGGGGCCGCCCACACGTCGTCCTCGGCGGTGAAGGTCAGCAGGTCGCCGCGCAGGTGGGGGTGGCGCAGGTATCCGGGCACCCCTCCATGGTTCGGCCGGGGTGGATCACCCGCAACCGGGCCACCGCTCATGCACCGTCAGCACACCGTGGCCGGGCGACCACCACCCGTCCACCCGGGCCCGCCCCGCAGTCGAGAGGGAGTCGAGCAGCTGCGCTGATCCTGACCCCCGACGGGGCGGGCTGCCGGTGCGCAGCGCAGGCCTGAGGAGCCGCGCCGGACACCACGGCCAGGGAGGGAAGCGATGTCGGAGAACGAGACCTTCACCGACGTACTGCTGCGGCACGCCGCGCAGCAGCCGGAGAAGGATGCCTTGGTGTTCCTGCGGGAGGAGCCGGTCGGGGCCGCGGCGGTCGGGCGGGTGCGGCTGCCGGCCCTGGCCGTACCGGCCGGGATCGAGCACCCGGCGCCCGCCCGGCGCGAGTACCGGCTCACCGACCGGCGGATGGACTACGCGGAGCTGGACACCGCGGCCCGCCGGCTGGCGGCCTGGCTCCAGGACAGACGGCTCGCCGGCGAGCGGGTGCTGATCCTCCAGGCGAACGCCGAGCGGTTCGCCGTCTCCTTCCTGGCCTGCCTGTACGCCGGTGTGGTCGCGGTGCCGGGGCCGGCTCCGAACGGCCGCCGCGGCAACGACGAGCGCACCCTCGGAATGATCAAGGACGCTGCGCCGCAGCTGATCCTGACGGACCGTCGCTCGGCCCCCGACATCTCGCTGATGGCCGCCGTCGCCGGGCACGGCGAGGTGTCCTGCCTGGCCCTGGACGGTGCCGTCCTGCCGGATGCCGCGGACTGGCGACGGCCCGCCGGGGCGGCCGACGGCCTCGCCATGCTGCAGTACACCTCCGGCTCCACCCGGGACCCGCGCGGCGTGATGGTCACGCACCGCAACCTGCTCGCCAACCAGCGGGCGATCTCCGCCGTGCTGCGCACCGACCGCGACTCCACGGTCGGCGGCTGGCTGCCGTACCACCACGACATGGGGCTGGTCGGCCAGCTGCTGCACCCGCTCTGGCTGGGCGGCACCGGCGTGCTGCTGCCGACCGACCTGCTGATCCGGCGCCCGGCGCGCTGGCTGGAGGCCATCACCCGGTACGGGATCACCGTCAGCGGCGGCCCGGACCTCGGCTACGAGCTGTGCGTGCGCCGGATCGCGGACCGCCACCTGGCCGGGCTCGACCTGTCCGGCTGGACGACCGCGGTGAGCGGCGCCGAGCAGGTCCGGGCCGACACCCTGCGGGCCTTCGCCCAGCGGTTCGCCCAGGTCGGCTTCCGGGCCTCCGCCTTCGTCCCGGCCTACGGTCTGGCCGAGGCCACCCTGCTGGCCACCGCGCGGCCCAGCGGCCACGCCACCGCGCCCACCCAGCGGGTGGTGGACGCGGCCTCGCTGGAGAAGCACCAGTTCGTCCAGCCGGTCCAGGGCCGCCCGGCGCGCACCCTGGTCAGCTGCGGCCGGCCCGCGCCGGACGCGCTCACCCTGCGGATCGTCGACCCGACCAGCCGCCGGGTGCTGCCGGAGGGCAAGGTCGGCGAGATCTGGCTGCGCGGCGAGGGCATCGCGCAGGGCTACTGGAAGCGCCCGCTGGAGACCGCGGAGACCTTCCGCGCGGTGACCGCCGAGGGCGACGAGGGCTACCTGCGCACCGGCGACCTCGGGGTGCTGCGGGACGGCGAGCTGTTCGTCACCGGTCGGATCAAGGAGCTGCTGGTGGTGGCCGGGCGGAATCTCTACCCGCAGGACATCGAACGCGCGGTGCAGCAGCTCAGCAGCTCCTTCGGGCCCGGGGTGGTGTTCGAGGTGGAGCCCGGCCGGCCGCACGTGGTGGTGGTGCAGGAGGTCAGGACCGGGGGCCGGTTCGACGTCGACCTGGCCCGGCTGAACATGAACGTGCGCCAGTGCGTCTCCCGGGAGTTCGAGGTGCGGGCGGGCAACGTGCTGCTGGTCCGCCCCGGCACCGTCCGGCGCACCACCAGCGGGAAGCTGGAACGCGGCACCATGCGCCGGCTCTTCCTGTCCGGCCGCCTGCAGGCCCTGCACCAGGTGGTCGACCCCGCGGTGGCCCAGCTGGTGGCCGGCGGCCTGGTGCAGTCGGAGGTGGGGCGATGAGCACCGCCGTCGGCACCCGCGCGGCCGAGAGCGCCGTCGCCCGCCGGATCGCCGAGCTGGAGAGCGCCCTCGGCGACCCCTGGGACCCGGCCAACCCGTACGGCCACCGCGCCGTGCTGGAGGCCGACGACCGCAGCGAGCTGCCCGCCGAGGCGGAGCGGCTGCTGCACGCGCTGGGGCTCTGCGCGGAGTTCGTGCCGCAGCGGCTCGGCGGGCGCTTCGACCGGGCGGACGTGCTCGCCCGGATGCTCCGGCCGGTCTTCCGGCGGGACCCTTCGCTCGGGGTCGGCTTCGGCGCCGGCTCCTTCCTGGCCGCCGTCTCGGTCTGGGCGGCCGGCACCGAGGAGCAGCAGCGCCGCACCGCCGACCTGCTGCTGGCCGGCGGGCGGGTGGCCGTCGCCTACCGCGACCTGGCGCACGGGAACGCCTTCCTGCGGGACGAGTTCAGCCTGACCGAGGAGGACGGCACGCTGCGCCTGGACGGTGCCAAGCGGGTGATCGTCAACGCCGAGCACGCCGGGGCGCTGGTGGTCTTCTGCCGCACCGACGACCGGCCCGGCAGCCGCAGCCACTCCGCCGTCCTGCTGGAACGCGCCGCGCTGCCCACCGACCGGGTGCGCGACCTGGACCGCTTCCCCACCGTCGGCCTGCGCGGCTGCACCATGAGCGGGCTGGCCTTCACCGACTGCCCGGTGCCCCGCGAGGCGCTGCTCGGCGGCTGGGGCGACGGCGTCCGACTCGCCCTCAGCTCCTTCCAGTTGACCCGCAGTGTGCTGCCCTCGATGGTGCTCGCCGGGGTCGACACGGCGCTGCGCACCGCGCTGCGGTTCGCGATCGAGCGCGGGGTGCACGGCCGGCCGGTGCTGCGGGTGCCGCAGGCCAGGGCGAGCCTGGCCGGCTCCTTCGCCGACCTGCTGGTCTGCGACAGCCTGGCGCTGACCAGCACCCGCGCGGTGCACCTGCACCCGGAGGCCACCGGGGTGTACGCGGCGGCCACCAAGTACCTGCTGCCGATCCTGCTCAGCGACACCGTCTACGACCTCTCGGTGCTGCTCGGCTCCAGCCTGTACGAGCGCTCCGGGGCGTACGGGATCTTCCAGAAGCAGGTCCGCGACCTGCCGATCACCAGCCTCGGCCACTCCGGGACGGCGGCCTGCCAGTCGACCGTCATCCCCCGGCTGCCGGTGCTGGCCGAGCACGCCTGGCTGGTCGAGGAGGCGCCCGGCCCGGCGCTGTTCCGGCTGCGGGACGACCTGCCCCCGCTGGACACCGGCCGGCTCGGCGTCGCCGGCACCGGGGATCCGCTGCTCGCCGAGCTGGCGGACTTCGCGGCCGGCTCCACCGCGGTGGCCGCGGCGGGGGAGCACCGCGAGGTGCTGGAGACCCTGGTCCGCACGCTCGCCGCGGAGCTGCACGAACTGCGCGCGGCCGCCCGGAGCCTGGCCGGCCGGCGCCGCGACGACCTGGCCGACCCGCGCAGCTACGCGCTGATGGACCGGTACTCGTTGCTGCTCGCGGCGGCCTCGGCGCTCGGTGTCTGGCGGCACCAGCGGGGCGGGCCGGACGAGTTCCTGGCCCGGCCCGACTGGGTGGTGCTCGCCCTGCTGCGGATCTGCCGCCGGCTGGGCCTGGGGCTGCCGGGCCGCCCGGCGCCGGGTGCCGAGGGCCGGGTGCTGGAGGAGCTGCTGCGGCGCTACGCGGCGGGCGGCAGCTTCGACCTCTACGACGACCCGACCGCCGCGGTGCCGGCGGACTGATCGCATCTCAGGAGCCGTGACCATGACCGACCTTGAACGAGGGAGTGCGCGATGAGTGCTGTGCTGGAGCGGCCGGCCGAGCTGCTGGTCGAGATCGTCCAGGAGGCGGCCGCGGTGCTGGGCGGCGGGCATCCCGCGGTGCCGGTGGACGCCCGCTTCTACGACGACCTCGGCTTCGACTCGGTGATGCTGATGCAGCTCAAGTACCGGATCGAGCTGCGCTTCCCGGAGCTGGGCGAGCTCTCGCTGGCCGAGATGGTGGACAGCCTGGTGAGCTGCTCGACGCTGGCCGAGTACCTGGCCGAGCTGGCCGCCGAGGACCGGCCGTGATGCCGGTGCTGGGCCCGAGCTCCGCGATCGGGCGCCCGATCCCGGTGCACCGCGGCCGGGACGGCGGCTGGGACGAGATCCGGGAGTCGCTCACCCGCCGCGGCAGCGCCGTGCTGGTGGCCACCCTCGGCGACTGGATGCCGGGGGCGCAGGCCGCCGAGCCGCCGGCGGCGGAGGAGGACTACCCGGGTGACCGGGCGGTGCTCGGCCGCGACTGGGCCAGGTACCAGGCGATGTCCCACGAGCAGGTCAGGGGCCGCTTCCTGGCCTCCCGGCTGCTGCTGAAGACCGCGGCCGGCGCCGCCCTGCAGGCGCCGCCGGAGACGGTGGACCTGGCGTACAAGCTCGGCGGCCGGCCGTACCTGCGCGGCTGCGACCAGGTCGACATCAGCCTCAGCCACACCGAGGACCTGCTGGTGGTGGGGCTGACCCGGCGGGGCTGGATCGGCGTGGACGCCGAGCTGGCCGGCCGCACGCTGCTCGGCACCGGGGCGGAGAAGCAGATCTGCACCCCGCACGAGGCGGCCCAGCTGGAGCTGATCGACCCCGAGCTGCGCAATCCGGCGCTGGTGCGGCTGTGGACCCTCAAGGAGGCCTACAGCAAGGCGATCGGGCAGGGACTGCGGTTCCGCTTCACCGAGTTCGGCTTCGCGCCGGGCGCGGAGCGGGTGCAGGTGCTGCGCCCGGACGGTTCGCCCGGCACCGGCGGTGAGTGGAGCTTCGGCACCTGGGCCGTCACCGGCTACACGGTGAGCGTGGCGCTGTTCGACGCCGGGTTCGACGAGACACCGGACATCGCGGCCGCCACCATGCTCGACGACGGGCTGGTCGACGCTCTGATCGGCCCCACCCGCCAGGGGTAGCTTTCGGAGTGTGATCAGAAGGTTGCTTGCCGCGATCTCCTGACTAGAATCGCACCTCTGGCGGTCGCACAAGCCAGACCGATTCGAAGCGGTACCGGTGTCGGAGGCAGACGTCTGTGAGCCGGTGCGCGGACGGGGGCCGGGGCCAAGTGATTCGGATACTGCTTGCCGAGGACATGAACATGGTCCGGGGGGCGCTGGTGGCGCTGTTAGGTATGGAACCGGACATCGAGGTGGTGTCCGAGGTGGACCACGGCGACCAGATCCTGCCGCAGGCGCTCGCCCACCGCCCGGACATCGCGGTGCTGGACATCGACCTGCCGGGGGTGGACGGCCTGACCGCCGCGACCCTGCTGCGGGAGCGGCTGCCGTCCTGCCGGGCGCTGATCCTGACCAGCCTCGGCCGGCCGGGCACCCTGCGGCGGGCGATGGCCGCCAAGGTGTCCGGCTTCATCCTGAAGGACGCGCCGCCGGAGGAACTGGCCAAGGCGATCCGCAAGGTGGCCGCCGGCGAGCGCGTGATCGACCCGCAACTCGCCATGGCCGCCTGGGACTCGGGCGACTGCCCGCTGACCAACCGGGAGGTGCAGGTGCTCCGGATGGCCGCGCAGGGCGCCGAGGTGGTGGAGATCGCCGCCGGGCTGTTCCTGTCGGCCGGCACCGTGCGCAACTACCTGACCAACATCGTCACCAAGCTGAACGCCCGCAACCGGGTGGACGCGATCCGGCTCGCGGACGAGGCGGGCTGGCTGAGCTGAGCGGCCCCGGACCAGGCTCGGCAGGACCAGGGCTCGGCAGGACCAAGGCTCGGCAGGACCAGGGCTCGGCAGGACCAGGCCCGGCAGACCGTCCGACCGCAGCGGTGACCGATCGAGGGTCAGGAGACGCTGCGCAGATCGGTCTGCTGGGCCAGCGGCACCAGGGCGACCACCTGGAAGGTGCCGTCCTGCTGGACGCCGGCCAGCAGCGTGCCGCCGATCGCGGCCAGCCGGTTCTCCAGGTTCCCCAGACCGCTGCCGCCCTCCTCGCCGGAGGTCCGGGCGCCGGGCAACTGGCCGACCACCCGGGCGCGCTGGCGGTGCCGGTCGGGCACCCCGTCGTTGACGATCCGCAGCCGGATGTCCGGGCCCTGCTCGGTGACCTCGATGTCGCAGCGCTCGACCTTGCTGTGCCGGAGCATGTTGGTGACCGCCTCGCGCAGCACGGTGGCCAGCGTGGTGTCGACCACGCCCGGCAGGTCGGCGCACTCGATCCGGGTCTCCACCACGATGTCGGCGGCCGCCAGCATGCCCCGGGCCGACTCGGCCTCGCCGGCCAGCGACATGTCGCGGTAGCCGCGGGCCACCGCGCGGACGTCGGCCAGGGCCTGGCGGGAGATGCCCAGCACCGAGGTGAGCTCCTCGACCGCCCGGCCGGGGTTGTTGTGCACCAGCCGGATCGCGACCTCGCTCTTCAAGGTGATCGCGGAGAGGCTGTAGCCGAGCAGGTCGTGCAGGTCCCGGGCGAACCTCAGCCGCTCCTGGGCCACCGCCAGCCGGGCCAACTGGCCTCGTGCCCGGTGCAGTTCGACCACCAGCGTGACCAGCCGGCTCAGTCCGTACATCATCAGGCCGCTCAGCAGGGTGGAGATCGTGACGTAGACGACGTCCTGCGGCTTGGCCTGGTAGGCCAGCGCCACGCCGGACATCGAGAGGACCACCAGGGAGTACCAGAGCCAGGCCCAGAACCCCTCCAGCAGCATCAGCCCGGAGGCGGCCAGGAAGCCGCCGGCGGCGCCCCAGACCGCGCCGAAGAGCAGGATCGGCAGGTAGGTCAGCACGGCCTGCAGGGCCAGCGTCAGCCGGCCGAATCTTCGCCGGACCTTCTTCGCCTGCGGCAGCGAGTGGATCAGCTGGCAGCCGCAGATCACGATGAAGCTCGCGATGCCCAGCACCAGGCCGGGGCTGCCCGGGCGGATCACCACCAGGTTGACCGAGACCTGCACCAGATAGGCGAGCAGCGCCGAGTAGAGGATCCCCAGCGCGAACATCGGTGCCGGCTCCCGCCGGATCCCCTCGTCATCGGCCATGTCGTCCCTCGCCACTGGTCCGGATCCTCCGATCAGACGCATCTGAGGACCGAGCGTACGGGGTGAGAGACCGTCAGACACCATGGTTCCAGGGATGGTACGAGCTTCCCGGTGCCGCGGGGGCGGCCGCCGGGCCGACCACCAGTTGGCCGACCGAGGACTCGGCCCGCCAGTCGACGCCGGAGACCCGGGCGCCCGCCTCGATGTCGGCGGCGGCCAGCGGCGCGGTCGCCAGGCCCATCGCGGCCGCGACCAGTTCGAGGGTCTGCAGGGCGGCGCCGGTGTCGCGCAGCACCAGCGCGTAGCTCTGCCCGCTGAACTTCCAGGCGGCCCGCGCGAACCGGGCGGTCAGGGTGATCACCAGCGGTGGCGGGCCGGCCAGCCCGGCCGCCACCCTGCTGCAGGAGAGCACCTTGGCGAGCACGTCCCGGTCCTCGGTGAGCAGGGTCAGCCGGTGCCGTGCGGGGTCGTAGTGGAACACCCCGCGGGGCAGGCCCGCGCAGCTGTCCACCGAGACGTACAGCTCCAGCGGATGTGTCCCGCCGAAGCTGGTGTACGGCCGCTCGCTGATCTCGTACTCGGGCGGGCCGGACGGGTCCTTGGAGACCGCGCGGATCCGCGCCGAGCGGTACAAGAGCTCGCCCAGCTGGGTCAGGGTCAGCCGGGCCGTGGGCGGGGCGCAGTCGACCGGTTGCGGCGGCCGCTCCACCACGGCGGCGAACGGCGGCTCGGCCCGGTCGGTCGCCGAGGGCAGCGGGAGTGCGAAGCGGCGGCCGGCCGGCACCGGGCGGACGGCCGGCTCGGGGGCCAGCCGGTTGGCGTGCGCATAGGTGGCGCCGAAGTCGTTGTCGTGCCGGCCGATCGTGCTGCGGGTGTGGAACAGCAGGTCCACCGGTGCCCAGGTGGCCAGCACCGGATCGGTGTCCTCGGCGAAGACGGCGGCGCAGCCCTCCGGCCCCGGGTGGCCGCCGACCGCGAGCCCCGCCCCCAGCAGGTGCTCGACCGCCTCCCGGACGGCCGCGGCCGGGAACGGCAGGGCGGCGGTCAGCTCGGCCAGGGTGGTGGTCCAGCCGAGCGCGCCGAGCAGGGCGGCGGCGGCCGGCCGGTGCGCGAGCACCCGGAACAGCGAGAGCGGCGACTCCAGGGTGAGACCGCGCCCGGCGCCGGACAGCACGGCGAACCGGGAGAGCCGGATCGGCCGGTCGGGCCCGACCCCGACCTGCTCCAGCTCCGCCCGCGGCGAGATCGGGACGACCGACAGCAGCGGCAGCTCGCTGTCGGTCAACCCGACCGAACGGATCGTCAGGTGCTGGATGCGGCCCAGCAGATCGTCGAGCCGGGCCCGGGAGCCGCGCTCCGCGCCGCTGAGGATGTTGTCCAGCGAGATCGGCCCGAAGGTCATCCGGCGCAGCGCCTCGCGGCCGGCCCGGTCGGGCCGGGCCAGCCGCACGGTCGACCAGCGGTTGCGTAACAGGGCGTCCCCGTCCGGCCCCTCCTCGAATTCGACATCGACGTCCTCGCGGAGCGACCAGAGGCGCTGAAGCTCCGGCGCGGAGCCTCCGGCCGGTACGTCCATGGGGCTCTCCGGGGTAGGCAGTGTGCGAATGGCCCACTATCGAGGGTCTCGGTCGAGTCTCGCTCAAGTCTCCCACGAACCACCCGTGGGCGGACCGCGCTCACACGAACAACGGTACGGGGTTGAGCCGTTCATAGGGCGTCGGCTCCGCCAGCCGCCCGAGCCGGACCGGCACGTCGTAGAGCCGGCCGGGGGCGAAGCGGGCCCAGAAGTGCCGCAGGCCGGGCACGATCACCCGGACCACCGGCAGCCCGATGTCCAGCCTGGTCTGGTCGAGCACCAGCAGCTCCATGCCGTGTCGGCGGACCAGTTCGCCGGCGGTCTCCACGTCGGCGCGCAGGTCGGTGCCGGCCGGTGACGGCCGCTCGTGCGGGCGGACGGCGGCCCGCGCCGGGTCGGGGAGCAGGTACGGGTGGCGGGCGACGGTCGCGGTCCGCCACCAGTGCAGGGCGGCCGGGTCCCGCAGGGAGTAGCGCGGCGGACCGCCGGGGACGGCCGGGGCGACCGCCGGGAGCAGCTGGTTGACCTCGGCGACGGCCCGGCGGACGGCCGACGCGAGGTCGTAGTGCGCGCCGAAGCCGAACAGGATGTCCTCGGTGGGCCCCTTGACCCGCCGGGAGAGTGCGGCCACCACCGGGACGCCGAGGTCGGCGGTGAGGTCCAGGACCCAGAGTTCACGGCCCTGCCGGCGGTGCAGCCGGGCGACCTCGCCGATCCACGGGTCGCCCAGGGCGGCGAGGTCCACCGCCGGCTGGCGGGTCCGGTTGTACCACCAGAGCGCCACCGCGTCCCGCTCGACCAGTTCCAGGAAGCCCTGCAGCACGGCGTCCTCCAGACTGCCCCCGGCGGCGCAGCCGTTGGAGTCGGCCCGGGCGTAGCGGGAGCCCTCGCCGGACGGCTGCGAGCCGTAGAACAGCAGCGAGGTCGGCAGCAGCCGCCGGCGGCCGCCGGTCAGCGACCAGACCGGGGTCCAGTCGATCGGGGTGCGCTCGTCCAGCGGTTCGGTGACCCGCTGGTAGCTGCCGTGCGCGGCGTTCCACTGGGCCCGGTCGCGGTACTGCCGCTCGTGGTAGAGCTGGCAGCGGTTGGGGTGCAGGGCGATCTCGCCGAGCCCGCGCAGCGAGTCCCTGATCCGCGGCTCGTCGCCGTGCAGCCGTCCGGACTCGCGCTCCAGCGCCTCGCACAGCGCGCTGACCCGGGCGTCGAGTTCGGTGGCGCCCTTGCCGCCGCTCTCGCGGCGCAGCGGGGCCCGGCCGACCGGCACGGTGCAGGTGCGCGCGGTGAAGGAGTGCAGCAGCGCGGGGGCCTCGGCCCGGGTGATCGCCTGGACCACCCCGGAGACCGGGCTCACCAGGTGGCCGTAGCGGTCCAGCACCTGTTGCGGGGTCAGGTGCCGGTGGCCGTTCCCGGTGGTGGAGACCTTGCGGGCGGCCCGCAGCACGACCGGCTCCAGCATCCTGGCCGCACCGGCGCCCGGGGTGCCGCAGGTGGCGCACTGCGGTCGGCGGAGCACCGCGTGCTGCTCGGCCCGCAGGCCCAGGGTGTCCAGGGTGTGGATCTCCTGGCGCTGCGGGCCGGGCTGCCCGGCCAGCCACTTGGCGGCCTGCAGGGCGGCGAGTTGGAGGCCGATGGCGCGGGTGGCGCCGAGCGAGGCCTCCGGGCCGAGCGGTGGTTCGGCCATCCCCAGCGCGTGCTGGACGGTCAGCTCGTGCACCCGGTTGGCGCGCAGCCGGTGGGCCAGGCACTGCCAGCAGGCGCCGCCGTCCGGGGTGAGCACCGGCCCCGACCAGACCACCGACCCGGTCGGCTTGGCGATCAGCCAGGGCCGGCCGGCGGCCCGCTGGGCCAGGTCGATCCGGCGCAGCGCGGGCGCCAGGTAGTCGTCGCACACCACCACGGTCAGCTCCGCCGCGGTGGGGGAGTCCGAGCTCACGCAGCGCAGTCCGGCCGCCTCGAACGCCGGGCGGACGGCGGCCTCGTCGTCCCGGCCGACCGCCAGGATCCGGACCTGGGCGGCGCCGACGCGGGCCGAGGAGCTGGTGCCGTCGAGGCCGGCCAGCTCCCAGAAGGCCTCGGCCCGCGGATCCCGTCCGGGCTGGTCGGCGGGCCGGTAACTGACCAGGCCGGCGGCGGAGAGCGAGCCGAGCAGCTCACCGATCTCCGCGGCCGAGGCGCGGTCGCCGGCCTCGCGCAGCAGCGAGGGCAGGTCGCGGGTGCCGTCCAGCAGGGGGGCCACCGCTTCCACGTGCGCACCGCGCAGGCGGGTGGTGCCCCGCTCCGAGATCAGGTACGCACCCTTGCCCACGACGACCTCGGCCCGCAGGTGGCGTCGGAACGCCAGTACCCGCGGGCCGGTCGTGGGAAGGGCTCTGAGCTCCGGCTCAGAGCTCACTGTCGACGGTGCAGAAGCAGAAGTCGGCGAGGACCTCGATGCGGTCCAGGTCCTCGATCGTGAACTGCGCGGCGGTGGCCGGCGCGAGCGCCGGGATCGGCGCGCCGAGCGGCAGGGAGATTCCGAACTCGGCCAGGACCGGGGCGGGTTCGGCGGTGTAGCGGGTGCGCAGGGCCGGGTCGAGGTGGGCTGCGATGACCAGTTCGGCGAAACGCCAGTCGCATTCGAGGCCGGTGCTGGACGGTGCGGCTGAAACGGCGAGTGCGGTCACGGGGGCTACTCCGTTGTTAGGGTCGGCCGGTGCTCTCACAGTGGGTACGGCACGGAAGTCTGTGTGATTCGACCCCGCCGTGGACAGTGGATCCGTCATGTGCGCGGCGTGAGAATCGCATGGCGTTCGCGTGTCGTGATTCCCGCCCGATCCGTGAAGATCTCACTGTTGCCGGCCACCGCCCGCGTGCGACGCTCTCCGGAGTGATTCCCCGGTGCTGGCCAGTAATGGAAGGGAGGCGGATCCATGCAGATCAAACTTCTGGGCCCGTTCGTCGCGCAGGAGCAGGAGACCTCCTTCGCACCAAGCGCCGCGAAGCCACGGCAGATCCTCGCGCTGCTGGCTCTCCAGGCGAACCAGGTGGTGACCGTACCCACCCTGATGGAGGAGATCTGGGGCGACCATCCTCCGCGCAGTGCCTCCACCACGCTCCAGACCTACATCCTCCAGCTGCGCCGGAAGCTCGGCACGGCGTTCCACGCCGAGCAGTCCTCCACGGCCAAGGAGATCCTGGTCACCCGCTACGGCGGCTACCTGCTGGACGTCCAGCCCGGTGAGGTGGACAGCTCCGAGTTCGAGCGGCTGCTCGCACTGGGGCGCACCGCGCTCGCCGCGCACGACGACCTGTCCGCCTCGAAGCTGCTCGGCCAGGCGCTCGCGCTGTGGCGCGGGCCGGCGCTGGTGGACATCCAGGTCGGCCGGGTGCTGGAGATCGAGGTGCTGCAGCTGGAGGAGGCCAGGCTGGGCGCGCTGGAGAGCCGGATCTCGGCCGACCTGCGGCTGGGCCGGCACGCCGTGCTGCTCAGCGAGCTGACCATGCTCTCCGCGCAGCGGCCGATGCACGAGGGCCTGCACGCCCAGCTGATCCTGGCGCAGTACCGTTCCGGCCGCTCCTGGCAGGCCCTGGAGACCTACCAGCGGCTGCGCAACACGCTGGTCGGCGAGCTCGGCATCGAGCCCTCGGCGCGGCTGCAGCGGTTGCACGCCGCGGTGCTGGCCGCGGACACCCGGCTCGACCTGGCCGGGGCCGAGCTGTCGATGGAGCTGGACCACGTGGTCGGCTGACCCGACCCCAGGTCGGCCGACCGGATCGCGCGGTCGGCCGACCTGCCTCCACCGGGAGTCCGGCGTGCCTTGAGCGCCGGCCGAGTGCGGCGCGAGATGCCGTTCCTACCGTCCGCGGCATGGACATCCTTGAGGAGCTGGAGACCGCCCCCGCTGATGCGCGGGGGCGGGTGGCCGAGCTGCACGAGCTTCGGGAGCAGGTCCGCCGGGGTCCGAGCGAGAAGGCGACCGAGGCGCAGCAT
>NZ_JBFAQT010000014.1:0-182118 GCF_040678895.1 Kitasatospora sp. NPDC049258 | reverse complement strand
CCGCCCCTCGGGCGCGGACGGTCGACGGCGAAGCCCCAGCCGGGGCGAAGACAGGAGGCGGGGCGCGCGCCGGCGGACGGCCGGCGCCGCCGCGCATCGCGCGGCACCCCGAACCTTGTGTGAGGCTGCTTGCCAGTCAGTTCAGGAGGTCGGGAATCGACGCCGGTATCTCCGATGCCGCCGTGATGTGCCTTCCCCTCTCTGCTCCGCCCTCCCCCCGCGCCGAGCGGAGCGAGGTGCCTTGAACCCGTAGAGAAGGTTTTTACTCAGCTCCCGGACATGGTCAGCGTGCGCCCGTCATGGGCCCGGATGTGCGGGGGCTCGTCCTGGAGCGCATCTGTGATGCGGACCGCATAGACCTCGCCCATGTGCGCGCGAACCTCGTCCGGGGTGAGCCAGGAGACCGCCGTGGACTCGTCGGACAGCTGCTCGGCGCCGCCGATCGGGTGGCAGCGGAAGACCAGGGCGACGATGCCCCGGGTCATGTTCTTGTAGACCCCGGTGAGCCGGTCGACCTGGACGTCGACACCGGTCTCCTCGAAGACCTCGCGTCGGACGCCGGCCTCGACGGTCTCGCCGAGTTCGAGCACCCCTCCTGGCGGCTCCCAGGTCCCGTTGTCTGCCCGGCGGATGGCCAGGACGCGGCCGTCCTCGCGGACGACGACGCCGGCCACCGACACGGAGTGGAGCGGCGTTGACGGGGCTTCTCGGTGGCTGCTACTCATGTACAGGAGAATAGGAGCCCGAGAAGGACTATGGCGAGCGGTGAAGCGGCCTCTACGGCCAAAGCGAAGTATCTGCAGATCGCCGATGACCTTGCGACGCAGATCCGCACGGGGGTCCTTGGCCCTGGAGCGGCTGTTCCGAGCGAGGCCGAACTCATGGAGCGGTACGGCGTGGCGTCCGGCACGGTGCGCAAGGCCGTCGCGGAGCTGCGGACGACCCAACTGATCGAGACGCACCACGGCCGCGGCTCCTTCGTCCGCTCCCGGCCCCCGGTGCAGCGCAAGTCCTCCGACCGGTTTCGGCGGGCCCACCGCTTGGCGGGAAAGGCGGCCTACCTGGCCGAGGCCGAGCAGTCCGGCGGCACGCCCTCGGTGAACGTCCTCTTCGTCGGCCCGATCGAAGCTCCGGCCGAGATCGCCGAGCGCCTGGACGTTCCGGCCGGCACCAAGGTGCTCGCACGGAAGCGGCGCTATTTCCGCGACGGCACTCCGACCGAGGAGGCCACCTCCTACCTGCCCTGGGACGTGGTGAAGGACATCCCGGAGATGTTCGCCGAGAACCCCGGCGGCGGCGGGATCTACGCCCGGCTGGAAGAGCACGGGCACGCGCTCGCCGAGTTCACCGAGACCGTGCGGGCCCGGCTTGCGACCAAGCCCGAGACGACCGCGCTGGCGCTGAGCCCCGGATCGCCGGTGATCCACCTGGTCCGGAACGCCACGACTTCCGCCGGCCGCGTGGTCGAGGTCTGCGACACCGTGATGGCCGCTGACCAGTTCGTTCTTGACTACCGGTTCGCCGCCCGAGACTGACGGACGATCAACTTCCGCAACCCGTCCCAGGATTCTTCCCGGGGCGGGTTGACTCATGTACAGGAGTCGGGCACTCTTCTACTCACCAACTCATGTACATGAGTGCATGAGAGCACCTCTTCTAGAGGAGATGGAACGTGCCCGTCTTCAAGATCGACACTTCGACCGCCTTCGTCTTCGTGGTGGTCCCGCCCGCGCTCAAGCTGGTGAACAAGCAGACCGGGGAGGTCGCCCTCGACCGGGAGACCGGTGCCCGGCTGCTGACGGTGGGCCTGACCATCGCCGATGAGGGCGAGGCGAACCTCTACACCGTCACCGTGCCGGAGACCGGTGTCTCCGAGGGCCTGACGGTCGGCACGCCGGTGGCGGTGACCGGGCTCAAGGCCCGTGACTGGGAGAACGAGTTCAACGGTCAGAAGCGGCACGGCATCTCGTTCCGGGCGGCGGCGATCACCTCGCTCGTCCCGGCTGCGGTGCAGGGCTGATCGCCGTGTCCGAGCTGCTGACGCTCGCCGAGGTGGGCGGTCCGCTGGCGGCCGTCGCGGGCGGTGCGGCCTACGCCCGGGTCAAGGCTCCGGCCGTGTACTGGTCGGCGGTCGGTCTGCCGGTCACGGCCGCGCGGTTCGCCGCTACGTACAGCTCGACCATGGAGTCCTGCGGGCTCACGGTGGAGCCGTCCCGGCTCCGAGTCCTGCTGCTGCGGGCGACCACCCGCCGCGAGATCCGCCCGGTCCCGCCGAGGATCTGCCGCGTGCGGCCGACCTCGACGGGCCTTCGGGTCCGGCTCCGACTGGCGCCGGGACAGGAACCACTGGACGTGCAGGCCTCGGCCGAGCGTCTGCGGCATGCCTGGGGTGTGCACGCCGTGCACGTGGCGGTGGTCAAGCCCGGTGTGGTCGAGCTGCGGATGACCGGCTTCGACGTGCTCCGCGAGGTGCGGATGCCGCGCCGTCTGCCGGCCGGGGACCTGCTGGTGCCGGTGGCCCTGCGGGACGACGGTACGGCCTTCGTCCGGGACTACCGGGCGATTCCGCACAGCCTGAACCTCGGCGCCACGCTGTCCGGCAAGTCGGTCTACATGCGCAACCTGATCGCGGGCCTGGCCCGGCGGCCGGTCGCGCTGGTGGGGATCGACTGCAAGCGCGGCGTCGAGCAGGCACCGTTCGCGCCCCGGCTCTCCGGCCTCGCCACCGACCCGGAGCAGGCCAGCGCCCTGCTGGACGCCTTGGTGGGGGAGATGGACGACCGGTACGAGCTGATCCGCTCGCACCAGGGGATCCCGGACTCGGTGCGGGAGGAGGAGATCACCTCGGACATCTGGGGTCTGCCGGCGAAGCTTCGGCCGGTGCCGGTGGTCCTCCTGGTGGACGAGGTCGCGGAGCTGTTCCTCGTCGCCACCCGCAAGGAGGAGGAACGGCGCGACCACATGGTCACCCAGCTGATCCGCCTCGCCCAGATCGGCCGGGCCGCCGGCATCTACCTGGAGGTCTGCGGCCAGCGCTTCGGCTCCGAACTGGGCAAGGGCGCCACCATGCTCCGCGCCCAGCTGACCGGCCGGGTCGTGCACCGGGTCAACGACAAGCCCACCGCGGAGATGGGGCTCAGCGACATCTCGCCCGAAGCCACCTTCGCCGCAACCCAGATCGCCCCGGAGACGCCCGGCGTCGCCGTGGCCGGCGACTCCTCCGGCGGCTGGTCCCTCATCCGCACCCCGCTGCTGACCCTGGCCGAGGCCGCCCGGATCTGCCGGGACAGCGCTCACCTCACCCCCGAGCTGCCCGCGCTTGCGGCCTTCCGGCCGGCCGTATCGGCGGTACCCGAAGCGGCCGATGTGCCCTCGTTGGTCAAGCCCCGCCCCGTGACCGGCTGACGATCTCCCGATCCGGTCGGCGCAACCGCCCACGCGCCAAGTCCCTACCCCCGCCATACCCCAAACGGCCCGAGAGGACCATGCCGTGTCCGCGACCATGGCTTTCTACCCCGAGCCCGGCTCCCGCGTGACCTGCCACGACTACGGCACCGAGCGCACCCCGATCTTGAACATGTGGTCCGCCCCCGTGACCCTGACGCTCGCCGGGGACGACAAGCTCCCGCTGGCCGACCATCTGGCCTTCGCCCGGTCCCTGGCCGCCGAGACCGCCGCCTACCTCGCCGCCCTGGAGCGGTACGCCGCCCTGACCAACCAGGCCGCGTGAGCGATGGCTGTCACCCGCAAACCCAAGGCCGCCACCCTGCCCGAGTGCCCCGCCTGTGCCGGTGAGGGCTGGGTGCGCGAAACCCACACCGTCGGCCGGGGCAAGAAGTCCCGCCCCGCCGGCGAGGTCGAGGTCCTGTGCCCCACCTGCCTCGGCACCGGCACCGCAACCCAGTAGCACTCCACCGCATCCGTCCGGCGCGGCCGTCTCCGCGCCACATCCCTACCCCGTCATGCCCGGACAACCTCAGAAGGAGCCTGCCATGGGCCTGTTCAGCCGCAAGAACACCGACGCACCCGCCGACCGCTTGGTACAGAGCGCAACCGAGCTGCGCCACCTCGGTGCCCACAAGCACTACGAGAAGACCGTCCAGGAGCGCAACGCGGTCGGCGCCGCCGCGGCCCGTGCTGCCGACCACGGATCGCCGCAGGACATCGTGCGGACCCACGCCGCTCTGCAGAAGGCGGATGAGGCCGTGTGGACGGCGATCAAGGACGCCGACCGCTGGGGCGAGCGCCGATACAGGCGCTGACCTCCCCTTACCCATACCCGCCCCGTCGGGGCCGGGCGACGGCCTTGTTGCGTCGCCCGGCCCGACCTCGGAAGAGGAGCCACGGATGCGCCTGCCTCGCCCGGACGCCGTCCTCATCCAGGCCGCCATCGCCGGCGCCCTGTCCTTCGCCCACCTCCACGACCTCGCGCAGGCCGCCGGGCAGCACGGCTGGAAGGCATGGGCCTACCCCGTGTCCGTCGATCTGCTGCTGGTCGCCGCCTGGCACCGCATGCGCACCCTGCGGGCCAACAACGCCCCGGCCCCGGCCGCCTGGACCTGGTTCGCCATCGCCCTGACCGCCTCGCTCGGCGCCAACGTCGCCACCGCCGGACTCCTCGACCTGGCCCACGTCCCGGCCTGGCTGCGGATCCTCGTCGCCGGGTGGCCCGCACTCGCCTTCTTCGGCGGCACGCTCCTCGCCCACAGCCCCGCGGCCACCGAACCCGCCACCCCGGCCCCGGAGCCCGAACTCCCGCTCTACACACCCGAAGCACCGCCCGCCGCTGCCCCAGCCGCAGCCCCTGATCCGGAAGCCGTCCCGGCACCCGAACCGGTGCCCGCCCTGCCGCCGGCCCCGGCTCCCGCCCCGCCGTTCGCGGTCCCCGCCGCCCTGGTCGACCACGCCCGCAAGGTCGCCGACGACCACCAGGCCCGCACCGGAACGCCGATCGACACGGACACCCTCCGAGCCCGCCTCGGTGTCCCAGCGCACTTCGCCGCCGCCATCGCCGCCCAGCTCACCTGACCGGAGGACAACCGCCATGGCCCGCCCGATCCGCCCCCGCAACGTGATCCGCATCGGCCCCGTGCAGGTCGCCACCTACTACGACGGCCGGGGCCGCGAGAAGCACACCGCCGCCTGCACCGCACCGCGCTGCGGCTTCTGCGCCGACTACACCTCCCGGCCCGCCGCCGAGATCGCTGCCCGCACCCACCGCTGCACCGCCCGCTGACAGGAGAACCCCGCCATGAACATCACCCTGCCCCTGGTCCTCGTCCTGGGCATCGGCGCCTGGGCCACCGTCAAGTTCCTCGGCATCCGCCTCTGGGTCGCCGCCCTGATCGCCCTGTTCGGCTTCTACCTCGCCGGGACGTTCCTCGCCCCGCTCATCGACCAGACCACCCGCTCCGGCGTTGACGCCGTCAGCACCAAGTAGCGGACGGAGAAGCCGAGATGACCACTGCACTCCTCCTGCCCGGGGCCCTCGCCCTCGGGCCGGAAGGGGCCGCGCTCGTCGCCGAGATCGAGGCATACCTCGCCACCCTCCCCGCGGCAGCCCGCCCCGCCGTGCTCCCGTACTTCTGCAACTACGGCAGCACCGTCCAGCCCTGGAACACCGGCTACCCGCAGGCACGAGCAACGCTTCTCGACCGGATCGTCCACCGCCCCGCTCGACCCGTCCCGGTGAGCGTCGCCGACCACCTCCGGCTCACCTCCCGCTACCTGACCGCCTTCGGCTGGCTCCAAGGAGCCCTATGGGACACCGCCGGCCGGGTCTGCCTCCTCGGCGCGCAGACCGCCGTCCTGGCCCACGGCTACGGCACCCCGGCCACCGTCGGCCGGGCCCGCAACCAGGTCATGGAAGTGCTCCACAGCACCGGCCGACCCGTCACCTCCCCGGACGTCTTCAACGACGCCCCGACCACCCGCCAGGCCGACGTCCACCACCTGCTCGACCGGGCCTCCGCCCGCGCGCTCTCCCTCGGTATCTGACCGGCCTTCGGGGTGGCAGCAAGCCGCCAAGCATCCCGCCGCCCCGGGCCGCAACCCGCACCGCACCTCGGGTGAGTGACGGGACTCGAACCCGGCACGCACCCCGTCGCCCGATTCCGCCCGGAAGGACTCGCACGATGGACCTCACCTCGATCCTCACCGCGGCCGGCGTTCCCCTGGCCGGCTGGACCAGCCACACCGCCTGGCTCTACCGCAAGCTCCTCACCGCCCGCCGTGACCCGCTGACCGCCCTGCACACCCGCGACGGCTTCACCACCCGCGCCGAGCACCTGATCCGCACACTTCCTGGCCGAGTCTCGGTCCTGCTCATCGACCTGGACGACTTCAAGGCAGTCAACGACATCCACGGCCACGCCGCCGGAGATGCCGTCCTCGCCACCACCGCCGAACGCCTGCACACCTGGTGCGGCCGGACCGGCACCGCGGCCCGCCTCGGTGGGGACGAGTTCGCCCTCGTCGCCCTGGACGTGACCGCCGACCGCCTGGAACTGCTGAGCACCGCCCTTACAAGGCGGGTGTCGGTGGCTGGGCTGTCCATCCCGGTGGGCGCCTCGGTCGGCGTCTGCCACCTGGCCGACCTGCCCATGCCCTCGCTCACGGACGCGCTCTCCGCCGCCGACCGCGACATGTACTCCCACAAGCCCGACGGCCGGACCTCCCGCCGCCGCTAGCAAGACCGGCCCCCGGGGTGGCAGCAAGCCGCCAAGCATCCCGCCGCCCCGGGGACCGCAACCCCTTCCCGAACCCAAGGCCCACGAAGGAGACCTTCATCATGCCCCAGCACAGCCACGCCCCGACCCGGATCTGCCCGGACTGCTCCGGCTTCGCCACCGCCGTGATCACCACCGGCGTCCGCAACCGTGACGGCTCCCGCCACACCATCCCGGTCACCTGCCGCACCTGCCTCGGCGCCGGCACCGCCGCCCGCCCCGTGCCCGCCACCGTCACCGCCGGCTGACCCGGTGGCGCTCCTCGACTGGCGCGACTCCCGCCACTGGGACAACAAGCCCGCCCCCTGCGGCATCTGCGACCGGCCCACCAACCTGCGCTCCGAGCGCGGCAAGCCCGTCCACAAGGTCTGCGCCGAGGACTGGACGGCCCAGCACCAGCAACCCGAGCCCGCACACCGCGACCGCTAACCCAGCTCCCGGCCGGCTGGCCCCCTGACGAGTCCAGCCGGCCACCTCCCAACCGACCGGAGGTACCGCCATCCCCGCCACCGCCGCGCCGCCCGTCGCCGATCTCCTCAACCTGGCCCAACTCGGCACCATGCCCGCCCTCATGCGACAGCTCTCCGGCCTCGCCGGATGCACCCACCCCATCCGCCTCCACGGCCACCGCACCGAGCACACCATCGACACCACCACCGGCGAGATCGGCCCCGTCCTGCACCACCTCGACTCCAGCCAACTGCCCGCCGGGAACCTACTGCTGCGCTGCGGCAACCGCCGCACCACCCGCTGCCCCTCCTGCGCCGAGACCTACCGCCGCGACACCTTCCACCTGATCACCGCCGGACTCACCGGCGGCAAAGGCACCCCCGACACCGTCGCCACCCACCCCCGCGTCTTCGCCACCTTCACCGCCCCCAGCTTCGGCCCCGTCCACAACCGCCCCACCACCGGCCGCTGCCGCTGCGGCACCACCCACCCCACCGACGACCCCACCCTCGGCACGCCCCTGAACCCGGACACCTACGACTACCAGGCTGCCGTCCTCTGGAACGCTCACGCGGGCAAGCTCTGGGCCCGCTTCTCCATCCACCTGCGCCGCGAGATCGCCAAGCGCGCCGGCCTCACCCAACGCGAGTTCGCCGCCTTCGCCCGCGTCTCATTCGGCAAGGTCGCCGAGTACCAGAAACGCGGCGCCATCCACTTCCACGCCGTCATCCGCCTCGACGGCCCCGCCGGCGGCACCACCCGCCCACCCTCCTGGGCCACTGCCGAACTGCTCACCGACGCCATCCGCGCCGCCGCCCGCCGCACCGACATCCCCGGCCCCCTGGTCGACGGCCACGAACACCGCTTCGCGTTCGGCACCCAGCTCGACATCCGCACCATCCGCAGCACCGACTTCAACGGCCCCGTCCAGATCACCGACCGGGCCGTGGCCGCCTACATCGCCAAGTACGCCACCAAAGGCGCCGAGACCGCGACAGGAGCCCTCGACCGCCCCGTCCGCCTGATCGGCGAAATCGCCACCCTCGACATCCCCGAACACGCCCGCCGCCTCATCCGCACCTGCTGGACCCTCGGCACCCGCCCCGAACTCGCCGACCTCCGCCTCCGCGCCTGGGCACACATGCTCGGCTTCCGCGGCCACTTCTCCACCAAGACCCGCAAATACTCCACCACCCTCGGCGCCCTCCGCGACGCCCGCGCCGCCTGGCGCCGCGCCCAGACCCTCGAACACCTCCACGGCCCCGACCACCAGGCCGACGACGACACCACCCTCGTCGTCGCCCACTGGGTCTTCGCCGGCACCGGCCTCACCCCCGGCGAGACCTGGCTCGCCCAAGCACTACAACCCACCCCCGGAACGGAAGGAGAACCCACGCGATGAGCACCACCGTGATCGAGCGCAAGTGGCACACCATGGCGGAAGTCGCCGTGATGCTGAACTTCGGCCTCACCAAGACCAAGATGCTGGTGCTCACGGGCCAGATCCGTTCGGTGAAGGAGGGCCGCGACCGCAGGATCCTGCCGATGTGGGTGGACGAGTACGTGGCCCGCAAGGCTGCCGAGGCCGAGCAGGGATGGTCCGCATGAGCGGCAAGCGCGGCAACGGCGAGGGGTCGATCTACCCCCGGAAGCAGGGCGGCTTCGCCGCGTACGTCTGGGTGACCAAGCCCGACGGCACCCGCGACCGGAAGTACGTCTACGGCAAGACCCGGACCGAGACCCACGAGAAGTGGCTCAAGCTGCACACCGCGGCCAAGGCCGGCCCGGTGTCCACCAGCGCGCCCACCCTCGGTGGCTACCTCGACTACTGGCTCCGGCAGGTGGTCAACCCGCACCTCAAGCCCAAGACCGCCGAGACGTACGAGATGCACGTCCGCCTGTACATCGCCCCTGGCCTCGGCTCGAAGCGGCTGGACAAGCTGACCGTCCGCGACGTGCGCGAGTGGACGAACAGCCTGCTCGACGCGTGCCAGTGCTGCACCCAGGGCAAGGACGCCGCCCGCCCAACGGCTCACCGCGACCCGAAGCGCCGTCAGCGCTGCTGTGCGATCGGCCGGTGCTGCGATCAGCGGCTCTCGCACCGCACCGTCCGGGATGCCCGCAACACCCTCCGCTCGGCGCTGACCACGGCCATCTCCGAGGAACTGATCACGAAGAACCTCGCCGCCCTGGTCAAGCTCCGAACGCCCAGGAGGGCCCCTCGCAAGCCTTGGTCCGTCGAGGAGGCCAAGACCTTCCTTGAGTCCGCACGACGCGACGGAGACCCGTTCTACGCCGCGTACGTGCTGATCCTGGTGCTCGGGCTGCGACGCGGTGAGGTGCTGGGCCTGACGTGGGGTTCGGTGGACCTGGACGCCGAGCTGCTGACGGTGGAGGCCCAGCTGCAGCGGATCCGGCGTCAGCTCGTCCACGACGAGACCAAGACCGACGCCTCGACCGCGGTCCTCCCCCTGCCGGACATCTGCACTGCGGCGCTGCGCTACCGCCGGCAGGTGCAGGCGTCCGCCGAGCGCGCCGCCGGCGACCTGTGGGCGGGGCTCAACTTCGTCCTCACCACCCGTACCGGCTCGCCGATCGAACCGCGCAACTTCAACCGGTCGTTCAAGCGGCGGTGCGAGCTGGCCAGCGTCCGCGTGATCCGGCTGCACGACACCCGGCACACCTGCGGGTCGCTCCTCGCCGCGCTGGACGTGCACCCGCGGATCGCGATGCAGATCCTCCGGCACAGCAAGATCGCGGTCACCATGGAGATCTACACCCACGTACCGTCAGAGGCGACCCGTCGCGCGCTCAAGAAGCTCGGGAAGCACATCACCACCCCCGAAGCACCCGAGCACCCGGCGTAGTTGCTGTACTTCACTGCTGTACAGACGATCAAAGGCCCTCCCGGATGATCCCGGAAGGGCCTTTGACATTGGGTGGAGCTGAGGGGATTCGAACCCCTGACCCCCTCGATGCGAACGAGGTGCGCTACCGGACTGCGCCACAGCCCCAACGAGAAAGAACTCTATCACCTCTGCGGGGCCGCTCATGACCGCCCCGGAAGCGGGACCGCCCCGGCGCGGTGGCGGTGGCCTGCGACGGGGCGGTCGGGGTGGGTCGGGGTGGTCATTCGTTGGCGGCGCGCAGCCGGGGCTGGCACTCCGCCTCGGCCGGGGGCGGGCCGTGCTCGGCGTACTGGTCGAAGAGCGGCGTGTTGCGCGCGTCCGCCGTGGTGCGGCCGGAGTCCCAGGTGCCGGGTGCGCCGAGGTCGAGGCTGCGGGTCACCCGGGGGGCGACCGGTGCGGTCACGTAGGTGGGCAGCGGGACGGGCACCGGCTCCCAGGAGTCGGGGCCGGCCGCGCCGCGCTCCCGCATGCCGTCCACCCACTCCTCGTGCTCGGTGGCCTCGGCCACGGCGGTGGTCGCGGACTCCGTCCGCACCCGCTGGCCGCGCCGGTCGCCGCGGATCTCGCGCCCCTCCCGGCTCGCGCGGGCTTCGCGGCCGTCACCGGCCTCGTGCCCGCCGGGCTCGGCCGCCAGCCGCAGGTGCGGGCGGCCCGGGTCGGCCGCGTGCGCCTCGTCGTGCCGGGCGGCGGCCCGGTCGGCCTCCGCCTCGGCCCGCTGACGCTCGCGCTCGCGGGCCCGCAGCCGCTCGGCGGCCTGGGCCGCCCGCGCCCGGTCGAGCTTCACCTCGAACCGCTGGCGCTCCAGCCGGCGCAGGTGGCCGATGTACAGGGTGAGGAGGAGGGCGGGCACCATCGGCACCCAGATGAACGCCACGCCCGCCACGGCGGCCGCGACCGCACCGAGGGCGAAGGCGAAGAAGAGCGCGGTGACCATCCGGCGCCGCCGGGCCAGCAGCCGCGCCCGGCGCTCGACGGAGGCCGCCCCGTGCCCGTGGACCTGTCCGTGCCCGGGTTCACGACGAACCTCTCCCGCCGAGGACGCCGAGGGCGCCGGCGCGGACACCGATTCAGGAAGCTCGGACTCGGACTCGGACTCGGGCTCGGACTCGCGCTCGGGTGGCACCTCTTCGGCGCCCGCCGCATCGACCCGCGCCGCTTCGGGCGAAAGCTCGGAATCGGGCTCGGGCGCGGAGTCGAGGTCGCGCGAAAGCCCGGGCTCGGCGTCGGTCGCACCGTCACCGGTCTCGGTCTGGTCACCCAGGGTCCTGGCCGCTCGCCGCTCCATGGCCGAACGTCCGGCCAGCAGGCGGATCGCGGTGCTGAAGCGTTCCGTAGGACGCGACTCGTTGAGCTCGTCCTGCCTGCGGAGCCACATCGGCACCAGATAGGCAGCCCAGGCCCCTACGATGACCGCGTAGATAAGGCCGCTACTGCTCACGTTTCACACGGTACGGGCGCAGGGGAAGGCCTGGCAGCAATTTGGCACGGCGTGTCGTGTGATCAAGCTGATTCTCCGACTATTTTGCCGCTATTTGTGACGGCTCGCCCCGGGCGCGATGCCATATCGATATCTATTTCGAACATACATTCAATTACCGGATCTACGGCCACTTCTGACCGACCGCCAGCGGGCCAGCATCCCCTCCGGCACCTCCTCCACCGTCAGTGCGTACACCAGGTGGTCGCGCCAGTCGCCGTCGATGTGCAGATAGCGGGGCCGGACCCCTTCCTCGCGGAAGCCGAGCTTCTCCACCACCCGCCGACTCGGCCGGTTCTCCGGCCGGATGCAGACCTCGATCCGGTGCAGGCCGAGGGCGCGGAAGCAGTGGTCGACGGCCAGCGCCACGGCGGTCGGCATGATGCCCTTCCCGGCGGCCGACTCGTCGATCCAGTAGCCGACGTTGGCCGAGCACATCGAGCCCCAGGTGATCCCGCCGACGGTGAGCTGCCCGACCAGCTGGTCCTGGTACAGCACCACGAACGGCAGCATCCGCCCAGCGGCGGCCTCACCCCGCAGGTACCGCACCATCTGCCGGTAGGTCGGCCGGGAGCCGCCCGGGCTGCCCACCGGGACCGGCGGGACGGTGGCCTCCCAGCGCCGCAGCCAGTCCCGGTTGCGCCGGCTGACCTCCTGCCAGGAGCGCTGGTCGCGGACCCGGATCGGACGCAGCGTGATGTCACCCTCGCGCAGTTCGACCGGCCAGCCCGTGTTCAGCTCGCACTCCCCTCGGTGCGCCCGGGCTCGCCGGCAGCGGGCCCACCGGTGGCGGGCCCGGCCGGGGCCGGGGTGGTACCGGGCCGCGGATGGTCGCCGCCCGCCAGCTGGTCCACGGCGTGCGGGAGCAGCTCCGCGAGCACGGCCAGGCCGTCCTTGACCCCGCCGGTCGAGCCCGGCAGGTTGACGATCAGGGTGCGCCCGGCCAGCCCGGCCAGCCCCCGGGAGAGCGCGGAGGTCGGCACCTTCTCGCGCCCGTACGCCCGGATGGCCTCGGGGATGCCGGGGATCGGGCGGTCGAGCACCCGGGCGGTCATCTCCGGGGTGAGGTCCATCGGCGAGATGCCGGTGCCGCCGGTGGTGAGCACCACGTCGTACCCGGCGGCGACGGCGGCCCGCAGGGCGGCCTCCACCGGCTCGCCGTCCGGGACGACCTGCGGGCCGTCCGCGCTGAAGCCCATCCGCCGCAGGCCCGCCACCAGCAGCGGGCCGCCCTTGTCCTCGTACACGCCGGCCGAGGCGCGGTTGGAGACGGTGACGGCCAGGGCCCTCATCGCTCGTCCTCGCGGGCCCAGTCCCCGCTCTTGCCACCGGTCTTGGTGAGCACCCGGACGTCCTCGATGGCGGCGGCCTTGTCGACCGCCTTGACCATGTCGATCACGGTCAGGCCGGCGACGGCGACGGCGGTCAGGGCCTCCATCTCGACGCCGGTGCGGTCGGCGGTCCGCACGGTGGCGGTGATCTCGACGGCCCGGTCGGTGACGGCCAGGTCCACCTTCACCCCGGAGATGGCGATCGGGTGGCAGAGCGGGATCAGGTCGGGGGTCTTCTTGGCCCCCATGATCCCGGCGATCCGCGCCACGGCGAGGGCGTCGCCCTTGGGCACCCCCTCGCCGCGCAGCAGCTCGATCACCCGCGCCGAGACCCGGACCCGTCCGGCGGCCACCGCGGTGCGGACGGTGGTGGCCTTCGCGGAGACGTCGACCATCCGGGCGGCGCCGGTGTCGTCGACGTGGGTGAGGCGGTCGCCGCTTGGGTTGTCGGTCACGGGTCACTCCAGGAGCGCGGGTCGAATACCGCGCTACCGTACAACCAAGCCCGCCCGTGGGCTCACCCCGACTGCTCCGTGAGCAGGACGACGTCGACCGTGCTGCCGGCCGGGACGGCGGTGCTGTCCTCGGGGACGATGATCAGGCAGTTCGCCCGGGCCAGCGCGCCGACCAGGTGCGAGCCCTCGCCGCCGACCGGGGCGACCCGCCCGTCGGCGTACCGGCCGCGCAGGAACTGCCGGCGGCCGGCCGGGGAGCGCAGGTCCGCGGTGCAGTACGCGGGCACCACCGGGCGGTGGATGTCGGGCGCGCCGAGCATGGTGCGGATCGCCGGGCGGACGAACAGCTCGAAGGAGATGTAGGCGCTGACCGGGTTGCCGGGCAGGGCCAGCAGCGGGATGCCGGCGCCCTCGCCGATCCGGCCGAAACCCTGGGGCTTGCCGGGCTGCATCCGCAGCCGGCGGAAGTCCACCCCGCCGTAGCTCTCGAAGACCTCCTTGACCACGTCGTACGCGCCGACGCTGACCCCGCCGCTGGTGACGATCAGGTCGGCCCGACCTAGCTGGTCCTCCAGGACGGAGCGCAGCAGCGTCGCGTCGTCGGGGACGCCGCCGACCCGGTACGCGATGGCGCCGGCGTCCCGGGCGGCCGCGGTGAGGGTGAAGCTGTTGGAGTCCGAGATCCGGCCGGGACCGACCGGTTCGCCGGGCTGGACCAGCTCGCTGCCGGTGGAGAGCACCACCACCCGGGGGCGGGGGCGGACCCGTACGGTGCCGCGGCCGATCGCGGCGAGCAGGCCCAGCTGGGTCGGCCCGAGCACGGTGCCGGCGTCGAGCACCCGGTCGCCCGCTCCGAGGTCGCTGCCGCGGCGGCGGATGTGGTCGCCCTCGCCGACCGGGCGCAGCACCCGGACCACCTCTTCGGCCACGGCGGCGCCCATCGCGTCGGCGGCCCGCCCGGTGCCGGTGCCGCCGTCGGTCCACTCGACCGGGGCGACCGCCTCGGCGCCCGGCGGCAGCGGGGCGCCGGTCATGATCCGGGCGGCCTGGCCGGGACCGACCTTGGGCAGCTCGCCGGCGCCGGCGGCGATGTCGCCGACCACGGCGAGCACCGAGGGGTACTCGCCGGTGGCGCGGGCGGTGTCGACGGTGCGCAGGGCGTAGCCGTCCATCGAGCTGTTGTCGAAGGGTGGCAGGTCGACCTCGGAGGTGACGTCCTCGGCCAGCCGGCAGCCCTGGGCGTCGAGCAGTTGCAGCTCGATCGCGGGCAGCGGGGCGATCCGGGCGAGGACGTCGGCCAGGTGCTCGTCGACGCTCCACATCCGGGGCGTCGCCGGGGCCGAGGGCTCCTCGCAACAGGGGTTGTCTCTCCCGGTCATCGCCTCACGCTCGCTCTCGTCGGTTCAGCTCTGCATCTCGGTGGCGACGAACTCCTTGAGCCAGGACCGGAACTCCGGGCCGAGGTCCTCTCGTTCGGACGCCAGACGGACGATAGCGCGCAGGTAGTCGGCGCGGTCGCCGGTGTCGTAGCGGCGGCCCTTGAAGAGCACGCCGTGCACCGGGCCGCCCTGCGACTCCTCGCGGGTGGCGAGCTCGCGCAGCGCGTCGGTGAGCTGGATCTCGCCGCCGCGGCCGGGCGGGGTGTTGCGCAGCACGTCGAAGACGGCCGGGTCGAGCACGTAGCGCCCGATCACCGCGTAGTTGGAGGGGGCCTCGGCGGTCTCGGGCTTCTCGACCAGGTCGGTGATCCGGAAGACGTCGTCGCCGAAGCCGTTGGGCTTGACGGCGGCGCAGCCGTAGAGGTGGATCTGGGCGGGGTCGACCTCCATCAGCGCGACCACGGAGCCGCCGAGTTCCTGCTGGACCTCGATCATGCGGGAGAGCAGCGGGTCGCGCGGGTCGATCAGGTCGTCGCCGAGCAGGACGGCGAACGGCTGGCCGGCCACGTGCTGTTCGGCGACCAGGACGGCGTGGCCGAGGCCCTTGGGGTCGCCCTGGCGCACGTAGTGCATGTTGGCGAGCTGGACGGACTCCTGGACCCGGCGCAGGCGGTCGTGGTCGCCCTTGCGGGTGAGCAACTCCTCCAGCTCGTACGCCCGGTCGAAGTGGTCCTCCAGAGCCCGCTTGTTGCGGCCGGTGACCATCAGTATGTCGGAGAGGCCGGCGGCGGAGGCCTCCTCGACGACGTACTGGATGGCGGGCTTGTCGACGACCGGCAGCATCTCCTTGGGAGTCGCCTTGGTCGCCGGCAGGAACCGGGTCCCCAACCCGGCTGCGGGCACGACAGCCTTGGTGATGGGGGTGCGGGCGTGCGTCTGTGTCATGCGGTGACCTTACTAAGGCGTGCTGGCGCCCAACTGAGAGTGATATGAACCGACTATGAAACCGTATCCCGCGCGGCCTCCGTAGCGGTGACCCGAGAGGGGCGGGCAGGGGCGGTGGGAGCCTTGCCTGCGCAGGTGGACACACTACCCGGCCCGCCGACCGCCCCCGGAACCATCAGGTGAGGGCTGCGAGGCGGTTGTGCGGCGGCCGCGTCGACAGCAGGTGCCGGGGCCGGCCCGGCCGGCTCCCCGGGGTGGCCGCCACGGGCCGGGGCCGCCCCGTCACCGGCAACCCCTTCGTGGACAACCGTTCCGTTGACATCCGCGCCGTCCGGCCGGCCGGACGCCGCATCCGCCACCTCGGCCACGCGCTCGGCCGCACCCTCGCGGTGGTGCCACTCGCCGCCGTGCCAGCGGTCGCCCCCGGCGGCGCGGGCCTCGCCCAGCGCCCGGTCGGCCGCCCGCAGCAGCAGCGCGGCGTGTCCGCCGTCCTCGGGCAGCACCGAGATGCCGATCGCGGCGGTGAGCCCGTTCCCCCCGGCCGAGCGCCGCGGGGCCGGGCCTGCCGGCGACCAGTCCAGCAACTGGTGGCGCCGTACCGCCCAGCAGAGCCGCTCGGCGACCTGGACCGCGCCTTGGGCCCCGGTGTCCGGCAGCAGCACCAGGAACTCCTCGCCGCCGTACCGGCCGAGGGTGTCCGAGCGGCGGATCTCGATGCTCAGCCGCTGCACCAGGTCGCGCAGGATGGCGTTGCCGCGGCCGCGGCCGTGCTCGGCCACGATCGCCTCGAAACCGGCGATCTCCAGCATCAGCAGGGCGAGCGGGCGCGGCCGGCCCTCGCCCTGCTCGGCCCGGCGGGAGCGCTCGATCTCGCGGTCCAGGGTGAGCTGGAGGTGCCGGTAGTTCCACACCCCGGTGAGCGGGTCGCAGGCCGCGGTGCGCTGCAACTCGGCGCACTCCTGCTCCAGTTCGGCGATCCGCCGGCTCAGCTCGGCCTCCCGGAGCGCCGCCCCCGCGGTGCTGCGCCGCAACCGCAGCCCGCACCAGCCGGCGGCCGCCAGCGCGGCCGCGCCGATCGGCGCCAGGGCCTCTACCAGGAGCGGGGTGGACATCGGCGGCCTTCCGCATGTCAGGCTCTGCTCACCGTGCCGGCGCCGAGCTGTGGAGATCCCTTGACTGCCAATCCTTTGTCCAACGACAAGGCCGGGCTGAGGTCACGGCTGCTGGCCCGGCGGCGGGCCCTGACGCCGGCCGAGCGGACCGCGGCCGCCGAGGCGCTGGCCGAGCACGCCGGCCGGCTGGCGGAGCCGGACGCCACCGTGGCGGCGTACGTGTCGGTCGGCGCCGAGCCGGGGACGGGGCCGCTGCTGGACGCGCTGCTGGCCCGCCGGGTCCGGGTGCTGCTCCCGGTGCTGCTGCCCGACAACGACCTGGACTGGGCCCGCTACACCGGCCCCGGGCAGCTGGCCCCGGCCTCCCGCGGCCTGCTGGAGCCGACCGGCCCGCGACTCGGCCCGGCGGCGGTGTGCTCGGCCCGGCTGGTGCTGCTGCCGGGCCTGGCGGTCGACCACCGGGGCATCCGGCTCGGGCGCGGCGGCGGCTCGTACGACCGGGTGCTGGCCCGGCTCGCGGCCGCCGGGGCCGAGCCGGACCTGGCCACCGTGCTGTACGACCACGAACTGCTGGCCCGGGTGCCGGCCGAACCGCACGACCTGCCGGTCCGGGCGGCGGTCACCCCCTCCGGGGTGGTCCGCTTCGCAGGCTGACCGGCGCCGACCCGGTGGCCGGCGCCGGTCGGCCCGGCAGCCGGGTCAGCGGGTCAGCGGGTCAGCGGGTCAGCCGGGCAGCAGGGTCATGGTGTGCTTGGCCGCCTTGCCCACCGCGTCCGGCGAGTACGCCCAGGTCAGCAGCTGGCCGTCCGCCCACAGCTGGGTCTGGTCGTTGTAGTTCGGGTGGAAGGCGTGGCCGGAGGCTCCGCCGACGTTGATCCACTGGGAGGCGTCGAAGTCACTCAGGTCGACCACCATCCGCATCGACGGGATCCAGTCGACCTGGTACCCGGCCGCCGCGTTCCAGCCCGCCGCGTCGACCGCCGCGGTGCCGCCGGAGAGCTGGTAGGGCCCCCGGTTGAGCAGCCGGTGGACCAGGCCGGAGGCGATCGAGGAGTTGTCGGTGCCGAGCGTCTGCTCCTTGAGGGTGAGCGTGTGCAGCCGCCCCCAGCTCCAGGTCTTTATGTCCTTGCCCAGCTGCGCCGTGAGGTCCTGGCGGGCGTCCTTCATGGCCTCGCCGAGCAGGCCGTCCAAGCCGTGCTGCTGGCGGTGGTTGGAGTCGATGTAGTCCCACCAGCCGTTGTCGGGCTTGCTGAGCAGCTGGCGGACCACCTCGGTCCAGCGGTCGCCGCCGTCCGGCTGGGCGTTGGCGGCCGCGCGGGTGCCGCACTCGGTGACCGCCTGGGTGGTGTTGCCGACGGCGCCCTCGGGCAGCGTGGCGTCCCGCTTCTGCCGGACCAGCAGGCAGTCCCCCTCGGCCCGCAGGCCGGCCGGGAACTTCTGCCCGAAGGCCAGGGTGAGCAGCTGGCGCCAGACCCCGTTGTAGTACGCGGCGGCGGCCGAGTCGGCGTCCTGCCGGAAGTTCCAGTCCTTGAGCAGGTCCTGGGCCTCGCGCACGTAGGGGTCGTCGACCTGGACCTTGAGCAGCAGCGGGACCAGGGTCTGCGCCATCACGCTGGTGTTGTCCAGCTGGATGGCCTGCATGTCGGTCGGGGAGATCTTGCCGCCGTTCTTCAGGCGGGAGTCGATCTGGTCGGAGATCTCCTTGGCCCGGGTGCCGTACTCCCAGTCCTTGGTCAGCAGGTACTTGTAGCCGGTGGGATCGATCACGGCCTGGTTGGCGGTGACGATGTAGCCGGCCGCGGGGTTGAAGCTGTACGGCAGGGCCTTGAAGGGGACGAAGTCCTTCTTCCAGCCGTAGGACGAATCCCAGCCCGGCGCCGGGTAGGTGCCGTCGCCCTTGGTCCGCTGCGGGATCATGCCGGGGGCCTGGTAGCCGATGTTGCCCTTGGTGTCGGCGTAGATCAGGTTCTGCGCGGGGACGGCGAAGTCGGCGGCGGCGGCCTGGAAGTCCGCCCAGCCGGCCGCCCGGTCGAGCTTGAAGACGGCGTCCATGGTCTGGCCCGGGACCAGCGCGGTCCACTGCAGCGCGACGCCGTAGCCGGCCGCGCGGTCCGGAGCGGCGTTGCCGACCGGGGCGTTCTGGCCGACGTGCTGCTGCTGGGTGCTCTGGTCGGAGATCAGCGGCAGCCCCTCCTGGGTGCTGCGCACGGTGATCGTCCGGTCCTCGCCGCCGGCGACCTTGATGGTCTCCTTGCGGGACTGGAACTTCTTCTCCTTGCCGTCCACCAGGTAGGTGTCCGGACCGGTGACCTTCTCCAGGTAGAGGTCGGTGACGTCGGCGCCGAGGTTGGTGAAGCCCCAGGAGATGTCCCTGTTGTGGCCGATCACCACGCCGGGCATGCCCGAGAAGGTGAAGCCCGCGGTGTCGTAGTTGCAGGTCGCGCTCACCGTGCGGCAGTGCAGCCCCATCTGGTACCAGATGGACGGCAGGCCGGGGCCCAGGTGCGGGTCGTTGGCCAGCAGCGGCTTGCCGGTGGTGGTGTGCTTGCCGTCGACCACCCAGGAGTTGGAGCCGATGCCCTGGCCCTGGCGGCCGAGCAGCTGCGGCATCGCGGAGATCTTGTCCGAGACGTCCTTGAGCAGGGCGTCGCTCGCGGCCCGGGCCTGCGTGGTGGCGCCGGCCGGTGCGGTGGCCCCGTCGGCCGGCTTGTAGCTGCCGTCGGCGGCGAGGGTGCCGGTCTTCACGATCGTGCCGTTGCGGGCGTAGGGGTAGTCCGGGTAGAGCTGGGAGATCTGGTCCGGCCCGAAGCTCTGCGAGAGCAGGGCGCGGTCGATCTCCTCCTGGAGGTTGCCGGAGAGGTTCCAGGCCATCGCCTTGAGCCAGGCCACCGAGTCGACCGGGTCCCACTTCTCGGGCTTGTAGTCGCCGTTCACGGCGCCGAGCAGGGTGTACTCCAGCGAGGCGTCCGACCCGCCCGGGTGCTCCTGGAGCCAGGCGTTCACGCCGTCCGCGTAGGCCTGCAGGTTCTTCTTGGTGTCCTCGGACAGCTTGGTGTCGTACTCCTGCTGCGCGACCTGGCGCCAGCCCATGGTCCGCAGGAAGCCGTCGGTCTCCACCTGGCCGGAACCGAACATTTCGGACAGCCGCCCGGCGGTGATGTGCCGGCGGACGTCCATCTCCCAGAAGCGGTCCTGGGCCTGGACGTAGCCCTGGGCCCGGAACAGGTCGGCGTCGGTGTCGGCGTAGAGCTGCGGGATGCCGTAGCCGTCCCGCTTGACGTCGACCGGGGCGGTCATCCCGGCCACCTTCACGGTGCCCTCGACGACGGGGAAGGAGGCGTGCACGGTGCGCACCCCCCAGTAGCCGCCGCCGGCCACGGCGCCGACCAGCAGCACGGCCAGCACGAGCACGATCAGGCGAGCGCGCCGGAACTTCTTCGAGCGGGACATCCGGATCCTTGGCTGGGGAGATTGCGGCCGTGACAGGTCACCACATTAGGGCGACTCAGGTGGCGCACGAACACGGGGGAGGCCCACGGTGGGGTCCTGGGGACGATACCGGGCAGGGCGGCGGAAATCCGAGATCAAAGATCAGGTAAAATGTTAGACTGAGTAACGATTCATCAGCTGCCCCCTCACATCACCGAGGTGCTCCTGCGTGACCGTCGACCAGCTGAACCAGTTCCTGCTCGAGTTCTCCGTGATCCTGCTGGTCGCGGTGGTCGCCGTGCGGATCTCCACCCGCTCCGGGCTGCCGAGCCTGTTGATCTACCTCGGCATCGGGGTCGCCCTCGGCCAGAACGGCCTGGGCGTCACCTTCAACAACGCCGAGCTCACCCAGGTCCTCGGCTATGCCGCGCTGGTGGTGATCCTGGCCGAGGGCGGCCTGAAGACCAACTGGAAGTCGATACGGCCGGTGATGCCGGCCGCCACCGCGCTGGCCACCGTCGGCGTCGCGGTCAGCGTCTTCGTCACCGCCGCCGGCGCGCACCTGCTGGTCGGCCTGGACTGGCGCACCAGCATGCTGCTCGGCGCGGTGGTCTCCTCCACCGACGCCGCGGCGGTCTTCTCGGTGTTGCGGATGGTGCCGCTGCCCGAGCGGCTGACCGGCCTGCTGGAGGCCGAGTCCGGCTTCAACGACGCCCCCGTGGTGATCCTGGTGGTCGCCTTCGCCACCGCCGGGCCGCTCGACCCCTGGTACGTCCTGGTCGGCACCATCCTGGCCGAGCTCGCGATCGGCGCCGCCGTCGGCTACGCGGTCGGCCGGATCGGCGCGTACGGGATCAAGCACGTCGCGCTGCCCTCCTCCGGCCTCTACCCGATCGCCGTGCTGGCCCTGGTGGTGCTCGCCTACGCCGGCGGCGCGCTGCTGCACGGCTCGGGCTTCCTGGCCGTGTACATCGCCTCGGTGATCCTCGGGAACAGCAAGCTCCCGCACGGACCGGCCGTCCGCGGCTTCGCCGACGGTCTGGCCTGGATCGGGCAGATCGGCATGTTCGTGGTGCTCGGCCTGCTGGTCACCCCCGAGACCATGCGGTCGGCGATAGTGCCCGCCCTGGTGGTCGGCGCGGTGCTGGTCTTCGTCGCCCGCCCGGCCTCGGTGTTCGCCACCATGACCCCGTTCCGGCTGCCCTGGCGCGAGCAGGCCCTGCTCAGCTGGGCCGGCCTGCGCGGCGCGGTGCCCATCGTGCTGGCCACCATCCCGCTGGTCGCCCAGGTGCCCCAGGCCCAGGAGCTGTTCAACGTCGTCTTCATCCTGGTCGTGGTCTTCACCCTGCTCCAGGGGCCGACCCTGCCGCTGGTCGCCCGCCGGCTGCGGATCGGCGAGGGTGCGCTCGGCCAGGACCTGGGGATCGAGTCGGCGCCGCTGGAGAAGCTGCACGGCCGGCTGCTCTCGGTCTCGCTCTCGGCCGGCTCCCGGATCTCCGGTGTCGAGGTCGGCGAGCTCCGGCTGCCCAAGGGCGCGGCGGTCACCCTGGTGGTGCGGGACGGTTCGAGCTTCGTACCCGAGCGGGCGACCGTGCTGCGGGCCGGGGACGAGCTGCTGGTGGTCACCACCGAGGAGGTCGGCGAGACGGCGGAGCGCCGGCTGCGCGCGGTCGACCGCGGCGGCAAGCTGGCCGGCTGGCTGGAGGGGCGGCGGTAGTCCCCGTCCGAGGGCAGGTATGTGCTGCTGTTCACCTTCCGTTGCCAGGTGGGGGTCGCCGGGACCGGCTAGTATGAAGGTGTATAAGCGTTGAATGACTGAACCACCCGCAACATCTGCCTGAAGCAGAGTTGGCGCGACCGCTCGGCGGCCGCGGTCCGCACTGAACTGCCTCAACCGGCCCCGCTTCCACGATCCGGCCGGACGGACCCGGTATCTACCCCGGTCGACGCGCGAGAGGACGACTCTCGGCGCCGTCGGGGCTCTCCCTGCCCTTGCCGCGCTACCAGGCAGCAGGAAGGACCGACCGTGACGGCCCGCCGAACGGTCGACAGCCCCACCGCCCCTGCCCGCACCGTCCCTGCCCGCGCCGGATACGGGGCGCTGCTGCGCACCCCCGGCGCCTGGACGTTCCTGGCGCCGGCGTTCGCCGCCCGGCTCCCCTACGCGATGCTCAGCCTGGGCATCATGCTGCTGGTCATCCGGACCAACGGCTCCTACGGCGTGGCCGGCGCCGTGGCGGCGACCGCCGCGGTCGCCCAGGCCCTGGTCGGCCCGCAGACCGGCCGGCTGGCCGACCGCTACGGCCAGGCCGCCGTCCTGCTGCCGAGCATCGCCCTGCACGCGCTGTCGGTCGGCGCCCTGATCGCGCTGGCCCTCGGCCACGCCCCGGTCTGGACGCTGTTCCTGGCCGCCGCCCCGGCCGGCGCCAGCGTGCCGCAGATCGGCGCGATGGTCCGGGCCCGCTGGGTCGGGCGGCTGTCCGACCGGCCGGCCATGCTGAACACGGCCTTCGCCTTCGAGTCGGTCACCGACGAGTTCACCTTCGTGGTCGGCCCGGTGCTGGCCACCGCGATCGCCACCCAGGTCAGCCCGGCGGCCGGGCTGATCGCCGAGGCCGCGCTCACCGTGCTCGGCGGGCTCGCGTTCGCCGCCCAGCGCCGTACCGCGCCCGCCCGGCACCCCCGGGTCGAGGGCGCGCAGCGCGTCTCCGCGCTGGCCTCCCCCGGCGTCCGGCTGCTGGCCGGCTCGTTCCTGGGCGTGGGCGCCGTCTTCGGCGCCATGCAGGTCTCGGTGACGGCGTTCACCGAGTCGGTCGGCCGGGGCGGCGCCAGCGGCACCGTCTACGGCATCTTCGCCGGCGGCTCGATGGTCGCCGGGGTGCTCTACGGTCTGATCGGCTGGAAGCGCTCGGCCCGGCAGCGGATGCTGTTCAGCTACGCGCTGCTGGTGGTCGGCTGCTCCACGCTGTGGGCGATGCCCGACCTGACCGCGCTGACCATCGCCGGGCTGTGCTGCGGCCTGGCCATCGCGCCGACCCTGATCACCGGGTACACCCTGGTCGAGACCCTGGTCGGCGACGGCGCCAAGACCGAGGCCTTCACCTGGCTGACCGGCGCGATCGGCCTGGGCCTCGCGATCGGCCAGACCGTCGCCGGCCAGCTGATCGACCAGCGCGGGCCCTCCGCCGGGTTCCTGGTGGCGCTCGTCGGCGCCGGTCTGGGCCTGGTCGCCCTGGTCTCGCTGCGGCGGCTGCTGGTCGCCCCCGGGGCGCGTAGCCGCACGGTCGCGCGCAGCGGCGGGATGGCTCCCAAGAGCGCCAAGATCGCGGCCGCGGAGGGCTGAGCACCGGCCCCGGCACGGGGCCCCGGTGGCGATCTGACACCCGGATCACATCCGGAGCGCTGGACTCGGCCCACGGAATACCGCATCATTGAACATCGTTAGCACTCATCAGGCCCGAGTGCCAGAGGGAAGTGCAGGAGGAAGAGCAAGTGCCCACGTACCAGTACCAGTGCACCGAGTGCGGGACCGGCCTGGAGGCGGTGCAGAAGTTCACCGACGACGCGCTGACCACGTGCCCCGAGTGCCAGGGGAAGCTCCGCAAGGTCTTCTCGGCCGTGGGTGTGGTCTTCAAGGGCTCGGGTTTCTACCGGACCGACAGCCGTTCGTCGTCCAGCAGCTCGGTGACCCCGGGGGCGTCGAGCTCCTCGTCCACCGGCTCGTCGACGCCCTCGGCGCCCGCCGCCGCCGGCTCCGGCAGCTCCTCCGGCTCCTCCAGTTCCTCGTCCTCGTCCTCCTCGTCGACGAAGGCGTCCGCGCCGGCCGCGAGCTGAGGCGGGGCGAGCAGGGGGTTTCCGGGTCGCACCCGGACCAGTACGCACCGAGGCCCGGTGGCGTCGCGCTTGCGCGGTGTCGCCGGGCCTTCGGCGTGCCGGGGCTGCTTCCGGCGTTCCCAGGTGTGCCGGGGGCTGCTTCCGGTCTGCCGGGGCTGGCGCCGGGGTGCCGGGGCTGCGTCAACGGGGGTGGCCGAGCCATCCGTCCGGGCTACCCGAGTTGTCCACATGGCCGGGTTGTCCACAGGAATTCGCGGGGGCATTCCGGGAACGGTCGGGTCGCCGCAGGCTGTGTCCCGCGGGTCCGCTCCTGGGCCCGCCGGATCCGGACCGAAGGCGGTGCCCGACCATGACCACGGCTGCCCACCTCACTGCCCCACCCCCGGCCCCCGCGGTGCCACCGCGGCAGGAGGTTCCCTTCTTCCCGCCGATTCGGCGTGGTGGTGGCGGTCGTCACCGGCTCCGGCAGACGGTCCGGCACCGGCCCGGGCTGTTGCTGGCCGGGCTGCTCGCCGCGGCGGCCGTGCTCTCGGGGCCGCTGCGGGGCGGGGCGCCGCCGCCGCAGGCCGTCCCGGGCGGCTCCGGGGTGGTCGGCGAGGTGCGCTGCACCGCCGGGCCGCCCTGAGGCGTCGACCGAGCGGCATGGAATTCACCCGCGACCGATCATGCCCGTCCCCGTTCGGGGCAGCATGAACGGCTTCAAGGAATTCCTGCTCCGTGGCAATGGCGTGGGCCTCGCCGTCGCGGTGGTCATCGGTGCCGCGTTCACCGGCGTCGTCAACGCCTTCGGCCGCCCCTGAGGCGTGCGCCGCGCTCTCCTTGGCCCTCCGGCCGCCCCGGCCGCCCCGGGGTGCCGCTCAGTCCCCGTGGTGGGGCGGCCGCTGGCTCAGGTACCAGTCCAGCCCGTGTCCGCCGCTCTCCCCGCCCCGGGGGCGCTCCCCCCAGCCCTGGTCGGTGTCATCGCTGGTCTGCCGGTCCAGCGGGTCGCCGAAGACCAGCTCGCGCCCAAGCACCGGCTGCTGCTTCCCGTTGCCGTCCTTCTCGCCGCTGCCGCCCTGCTCGCCCGGCTCGCTCATGCTGCCCAGCCTCCCGTCGCTCCCGTACCGCCATCGGCCCACCGTCAACCCCACCACGTCCACCCCACCACCAGCCTAGGCCGCGTAGCGGGCGGCCCCGGCACGGCCGAAGCCGCACCGGGGCCACCGGTCGATCCGTCGCGCCCGCCCTGGTCAGGCCGCCTCGAAGCCCGCGTGGTCGGCGATCTTCTTCAGCTCGGCCAGCGCGTGCTTCTCGATCTGCCGGATCCGCTCCCGGGTCAGCCCGTGCTGCTTGCCGACCTCGGTCAGTGTGCGCTCGCGGCCGTCCTCCATCCCGTAGCGGGAGCGGATTATCGAGGCCGTCCGGTCGTCCAGCCGGTCGATCAAGGTGTCCAGCTCCTCGCGCCGGAGCATGACCATCACGGCGTCCTCGGGGGAGACCGCGCCGGTGTCCTCCACCAGGTCGCCGAACTGGGTCTCGCCCTCGTCGTCGACCGACATGTTCAGGCTGACCGGGTCCCGCGCCCAGTCCAGCACGTCCTTGACGCGCTGCTCGCTGATGTCCAGCTCCGCACCGATCTCGGCCGGCTCCGGCTCGCGGCCGAGCTCCTTCGCCTTCTCCCGCTGCACCCGGCGGATCCGCCCCAGTTCCTCGACCAGGTGCACGGGCAGCCGGATCGTCCGCGACTGGTCGGCGATCGACCGGGTGATCGCCTGCCGGATCCACCACGTCGCGTACGTGGAGAACTTGAACCCCTTCGAGTAGTCGAACTTCTCGACCGCCCGGACCAGGCCCGCGTTGCCCTCCTGGATCAGATCCAGCAGGGGCAGACCACTGCGCGGGTAGCGCCGGGCCACGGCGACCACGAGTCGCAGATTGGAGCGGATGAAGACGTCCTTGGCGCGCTCGGCGTCGTCGGCTATGAGTTCCAGCTCCTCCCGCTTCACTCCCGCAGGGAGGGAACCCACCTCGAGCAGGTGCTGCGCATAGACGCCGGCCTCGATCCGGAGCGAGAGTTCGACCTCCTCGGCGGCGTCGAGCAGGGGCGTCCTGGCGATCTCGTCCAGGTACATGCCGACAAGGTCGCGGTCGGCCTCGAAGTTGGTCGGGCGGGCCGAGCGAGTCCGGTCGGCCCTGTCGCGAACGACGGCACGGGTGGCCATGCTTGCTCCCTTGCTGGTGTTGCCGGGTCTGCCTGCGTCTGCGCCGATCAGGGCAGATCGGCGCGGCGGGATCCTCGGGAGATCCCCACGGGGAGATCCACGGGCTCAAAGAGGTGCGGGCCTCACTGAGGCTCACACGTAACGATCCAACGCACAGAAATCGGACAACATTCCCAACTCACTCAGATTTTCCCCCGCCATGGAGTATCCTGCCCATTTTGCCCCCGATTCGATACCCAGCGTTATCAATCCTGCGCGCCATGCAATCGTCGAATCTGCGATAACTCGACACAAAAGATGCCGAATCGGGACTCACCCTGCGTCGGAAAGGCCGCCCCACCGGGAAGGTGACAGCCATGCAGCAGCCGATCGACGCGCTCTACCAGAGACAACGTCGCCGCCACGCCGAATGTGCCGCGCTGGCCGTCGGTGCCGCCGTGCTGTTCGCGCTGCTGCTCACCCTGGTGCTCGGCGACTGGGGCCCGCTGACCCGGCTCGACCACGCCTCGGTGGCCTCGCTGCACCGGTACGCCCGCCGGCACACCGTGTCGACGGCCGCCGTCCGGACCTTGGCCGATCTGGGCGGTCCGGTCACCATGCGGATCCTGTTGCTGCTCGTGGCCGCCTGGCTGCTGCGGCTGGGCGCCCGGACGCTGGCCGGGTGGGCCGCCGCCCTGGTGCTGACCGGGTGGCTGGCCGGCCGGCTGACGCAGCTCCTGATCGACCACCCGCGCCCGCACTTCCCCGACCCGATCGCGCGCGCCGCGGGCCCGTCCTTCCCGTCCGGGCCCGCGATGGCCTCCCTCATCACCTGTGCCGCGCTCGCCGCACTGCTGTGGCCGCGGGTGAACCGCGCCGGGCGGTACGCGGCCTGCACCCTGGCGGCCGCCCTGGTGCTCACCGTCGGCTGGAGCGGGATCGCACTCGGCCTGTACTGGCCGAGCGACGTGCTGGCCGGCTGGCTCGGCGCCGCGGCGGTGCTGGGCGGCGTGACGGCGGTGCTGGAGCTCTGGCACCCGGGCGCGCTGCTGCGGGACTCCCGCCGGGTCGAGTGGCGGACCCGGCCGCGGGTGCAGCGCGTCCTGGTACCCGAAGGGACGACCCGGCCGATCGAGGAGGGTCCACCGGACGAGGATTCCTGACGGGCGGTGAGGAAGATCACATCACGACAGGGGCAACCCGGGGAGGGGCTCGGAGCGTGGTCCAGCAAGCTGTTGACTTCCCGGCACGCCGCGACAAATCACCCAATACCGGGCAAACGCTCGCCAATCCAGCACACCGGCTGCTCAACTCCACCGAGCCATCGCCCGGGTGGCGCTCATCACCCGCGGCACCCGGCTCCCCAGTGCGTGCCGAATTGAGGCAGACTTCTCCGGCTGGGGTGCGGTCCGCACCCGGCACGGGGAGGCCCGGTCCGCGGTGGACCTGGCCGGCCTTGTCCGACAGGTCGACTCCGTACACCGACGTTTCGCCGGACGGGCGGCGCGGAATCGCTCCGCAGCGCCGCTTCCCAGGCACCGAGTGACGGGGGTCTGATGACCATGCACACGACGGACGGGTCCTTCGACCCGAACGCGTCCATCGACCCGCCCACCATGGCCCTGCGGATCCCCCTGCAGCCCTCCCCCGGCGCCCCGCCGATGCCCCCCGTGCCGCCCACGGTCCCTGCCCAGGGGCCCGCCCCGGCTCAGGCCCCGGCCGAGAAGCCGGCGACCTCGGCCGGCCGCAACGGCCTGATCATGGCGCTGGGCACGATGGCCTCGCGCGCGCTCGGCTTCGTCCGCAGCGCGATGATCGTCGCCGCGCTCGGTTCGGCCGGCCTCGGCGACTCGTTCAACATCGCCAACTCGCTCCCCAACGTCGTCTACATGATGCTCATGGGCGGCGTCCTGGCCTCGGTGTTCGTCCCGGAGCTGGTCCACGCGGCGCAGACCCACAAGGACGGCGGCGTCGCCTACACCGACCGGCTGCTGACCATCTGCGGCGTCGCACTGATCGTCCTGACCGTCGCCGCCTGGTGCGCCTCCCCCCTCATCGTGGACGCCTACTCGGGCTACCCCCCGGGTGTGAAGCGCGACCTGACCATCGCCTTCGCCCGCTTCTGCCTGCCGCAGATCTTCTTCTACGGCGTCTTCACGCTGTTCGGCCAGGTGCTCAACTCCCGCGACCGGTTCGGCGCGATGATGTGGACCCCGGTGCTCAACAACGTCGTGGCGATCGCGGTCTTCGGCCTCTACATGGTGATCGGCTCCAACGCCAAGACCGTGGACGCCGTGACCACCGCCGACGTGGTGCTCCTCGGCCTGGGCAGCACCCTCGGCATCGTCGTACAGGCCGTCGGCCTGCTGCCCTCGCTGCGCAGCTCCGGCTTCCGCTGGCATCCGCGGTTCGACTGGCGCGGCGCGGGGCTGGGCAGGCCGCTGCGGTCGGCCGCCTGGGCGCTGGCGCTGGTCGCCGTCACCCAGCTGTCCTTCGCGGTGATCAGCCAGCTGAGCGCCCGGGCCGGCGACCTCGCCGAGCACGCCCACCTGCCGATGGGGCTCGGCAACTTCGCCTACACCAACGCCTACCAGCTCTTCGTGGTCCCGCAGGGCGTGATCACCATCTCGCTGGTGACCGCCCTGCTGCCCGGCATGTCCCGGGCCGCCACCGCCGGCCGGTACAGCCAGATCGGCTCCGACTTGGCCGGCATGCTGCGCACCTCGGCCGCCATGATCGTCCCGGTCACCGTCCTGTTCGTGACCCTGGCCACCCAGATCACCGCGATCGCCTACCAGCACGGCAAGACCACCCCGGCGGACGCCTGGGTGATCGCCCAGGTGCTGATCGCCTTCGCGATCGGCCTGCCCGCGTTCTGCGCCCAGTACGCGCTGGCCCGCGGCTTCTACGCGATGGGCGACGCCCGCACCCCGTTCTGGCTGACCGTGGCGAGCACCGCGACCAACGCCGGACTCTCCGGCGTCGCGTACTGGCTGCTCGACCCGCGCTGGATCATCATCGGGATGGCCACCGCGCAGACCGTCGCCTGCGTCCTCAGCGTCGCGCTCACCGGCTGGGCCCTCGGCCGCCGCCTGCGGCAGGCGCCGAAGCCGGCCGTGCCGGCGCAGGCCGGCCCGGACGCGACGCTCACCCTCGGCACCCGCCGCTCCAAGCCCACCAGCGGCCTGGAGGGCGGCCGGGTGCTCACCCTGCACCTGGCGATCCTGCTGGCCTGCGTCCCGGGCGCGGTGGCGGCCCACTGGATCGCGGCCTGGTTCGGCCCCGGCACGTTCGGCAACCTGGCCGGCCTGCTGGCCGGCTCCGCGGCGGTGCTGCTCTCGCTGTTCGCACTGGCCCGCCCGCTCGGCGCGGGCGCCGCCGTGGCGCCGCTGGCGCGGAAGCTGCGCATCCCCTACCCCGAGCCGGTCACCGCTGCCAGCAGCGGGCGCCACCGGCGCTGAGCGGACCCCGGCAGATGTTCGACTACCTGGCCCGGACGATGGCCGCGTACGAGAACGGCCAGGAGAAGTACGAGCAGGCGACCCGCGCGATGACCCCAGGCGCGGAGCTGGACCGGTTCGTCGCGCTGCTGCCGGGCCCGCCGGGCGCCCCGGTCCTCGACGCCGGCTGCGCCTTCGGCCGCGACACGGCGCTGCTGGCCGAGCGTGGCCTCGACGTGCTGGGCGGCGACCTCTCGCCCTCCTTCGTCGCCCGGGCCCGCGAGCTGCATCCCGGGCTCGCCTTCGAGCAGCTGGACGTCTGCGCGCTCCGGCTGCCGGACGCCTCCTACGCCGGGGTCTGGTGCCAGGCCACCCTGCTCCACCTCAGGGACGAGCACATCGCCCTGGCCCTGGGCGAGTTCGCCCGGGTCCTGGTGCCCGGCGGCGCGGTCTTCGTGAGCTTCAAGGAGGGCGAGGGTACCGAGGAGCTGGTGGAGTCCTTCAGCAGCGACGGCACCCGGTTCTTCAACTACCAGAGCGTGGCGGGCGTGCGCACCCTGCTCGCGGCGGCGGGCTTCACCGTCCTCGCCGTGGAGCGGGAGAACGAGCTCGCCCGCTACGGCCCCGGGCACCGCGACCTCACCTGGCTGCACGCCTTCGCGGTCAAGGCCGGCGGAGCCGCCCCGGCCGAGCCTCGCGGTCAGGCGCCGGCCAGCAGCTCCGGGAGCCTGCGCATGTCCTCGAACACCACCGTGCCCGGACCGGCCAGCCGACCGGCCGGGGTGACTCCCCCGGCATAGCCGAAGGACCGCATCCCGGCGGCCCGGGCCGCCTCGACACCGGGCCGGCTGTCCTCGACCACACCGCACCGGCCGGGTTCGGCCCCCATCCGCTCGGCGGCGTACAGGAAGAGGTCGGGCGCCGGCTTGCCCCGGGCGACCTCGGTGGCGCTGAAGATCCGGCCCGCGAAGCGCTCGTACAGGCCGGTGCGGCCCAGCGTGTGCCGCATCTTCTCGTGGCTGCCGCTGGACGCCACGCAGTACCGCACCCCGAGGCCGTCCAGCGCGTCCAGCGCCGCCACGATGCCGTCGACCGCCGACAGTTCCGCGTCCACGGCCTCCTGGTGCAGCTCGACGAACCGCTCGCCCCAGGCCTCGGCGACCTCCACGCCCAGCCGGGCACCGATCTTCTCCCCGATCGACACCGTGGACCGCCCGACGAACTCCTCCACCACCTCGTCCGCACTCAGCGGCCACCCGAACTCGGCGCCCAACGCGACATGGGCCCGCACCGCGATCGGTTCACTGTCGACCAGCACCCCGTCGCAGTCGAACACGACCAACTCGACCGTTCCGCCACCCACGCCCGCTCCCCCGTCCCTCACCCTGCATCCGCCCCAGCATCCCAGGCCCCCGCCGGGTCGCCGGCGCCGGGCTTGGCCGATCGCGTTCTTGTCAGGGGCCGGCGCACGTGCTGATCTCGTGTCAGGTCGGGTACAGAGGGGGCAGCGTGGAGGAGTTGACGGTCAAGCCGTGGCGGGTGCCGGGGAAGGATCGGCTGTACGTCAACCTGGCGGGGGTCCGCGGCAAGGCCGTCGCCTGGCTGGACTGCCCGACCGGGGCCGTCACGATCACCGACGATGCCTTCGAGGCTGCCGCGCTGGCGAAGATCAGGGAATGGGTCGGCTCGTGCGGCCGCCGGATCCCGCCGCTGACGATCACCGGGAGACCGGCGGCTCCCGCTGAGCCGCCGATCGCCTCACCTCCGCCTCTGCCACCAGCTGCCATTCCACCCCTGGCCCCGCTGTCGGACGCCGACGACCTGGCCCGGAACCAACCTGGCACCGGCGTCCGGAGCATGATCCGGACCGAGGAGGCCCAACGAAACTGGCTGGTCCGGGCCGCAGCGAAGCTGACCCGCGAGAACCTGGCCCGCCGGGAGCTGGTGACCGGTCTGCACGGTGAACAGCTGGTCGGCGGACTGCTGAACAGCCTCAGAGGGTCCGGCTGGTACGTGCTGCACGGCGTGCCGCTGCCGAGCGGGGCGGACATCGACCACGTGGTGATCGGGCCGCCGGGCGTGTTCACCGTGAACACCAAGCACCACCCCGACGCCTCCGTCCTGGTGGGCGACAAGCGGGTGCTGGTCAACCGGAACAGCTTCCCGTACCTCGCGAACGCCGAGTTCGAGGGACGGCGGACGGCCGCTCTGCTGACGAGCTGGTGCGGCTTCGACGTACCCGTCCAGCCGGTGGTGGCGGTGGTGGGCGCCCGCAAGCTCACCCACAGCGGCCGGCCGGCCGTGGCGGTGCTCGCCGGCGAGCAGATCATCGCGGCGCTCTCAGCCCACCCCCCGGTCCTGACCCCCACCCGGGTCGACGCGGTCTTCACGGTGGCCCGCCGCCGCAGCGTCTGGGCTCACGTGGGACGGCGCCCACCGCGCTCCTGACCGTCGTCACGACGACGGGTGGCACAGCGGGCGCACCACATGACAGAGGGCCGGCTCCCGAGGATCTCCCTCGTGAGCCGGCCCTCATCACGTTCTGCGCCGCGAGCAGCAGGTGTGCCCCAGGCAGGATTCGAACCTGCGACACCGGCTTTAGGAGAGCCGTGCTCTATCCCCTGAGCTACTGAGGCCGACGGGCGGGTGCACCCGGGGACTGCAGGCTCGGGCCGCACGGCTTCGCGGGCACGAGGTCGCAGCCGAGCGGCCGACCGATCCCTGACAGACTAGCGGATCCGGCCTCCGAAGATCTCCCCTTGGCGGGCCCGGCGCCCGGTGGCCGCCCGACGGCGGGCCGGCGCCCCGGCCCCGGGATGCGGTCGTGGCCGCGCGGGCGGCGCCCGCTCCCCTTCGCCTCGGCCGACATGCGTACCCACCGAGGCAGCTGCGTCGTTGTGCACTCGAACCGGACGCTTCCGATCCGGTGCGGCAGTTCGCGGGATATCGGGCGAAATCTGCCTTATCAGGCGATTTAGGTAGTGTGCTGGGTACATGGGGAATTGGCCACGGAGCATCAGGTCGGTCGTCGTCTGGCTCTGTCCCGCGCTGGTGATGCTGGCGGTGGGGCTCTGGCGAATCGGTACGCCGGAGCTCTGGCGGGACGAGCTGTCCAGTTGGAGCGCCGCGACCCGTGGGCTGGGTGAACTGTTCGGCATGCTCGGCCGGGTGGACGCCAGCATCGGCGCCTACTACGTGGTGCTGCACCTGTGGACCGAGGTCTTCGGCACCTCCCCCGTCGCCCTCCGGCTGCCCTCCGCGCTCGCCATGGCCGGCGCGGCCGCGTTCACCGCGCTGAGCGCCCGGCGGTTGTTCCGCAGCCCGACGGCCGGCCTCGCCGCCGGACTGCTGTTCGCGACGGTGCCCTCGGTCTCCCGGTACGCCCAGGAGACCCGCGCCTACGCGCTGGTGGCCTGCGCGACGGCGGCGGCCGTCTGGTGCCTGTTCCGCGCGCTGGACCGCCCCGGGGTCGGCCGCTGGGCGGCCTTCGCGGCCTGCACCTCGGCAGCCGGACTGCTGCACCTCGTCTCGCTGAGCGCGCTGGTCCCCGAGCTGGCGGTGGTCCTGCTGCGGGCGCGGCGGCCGGGCAGCCGCGGGCCGCTCTGGCAGTTCCCCTGCGCGGCACTGCTGGCCGTCCTTCCGGCGGTGCCGGTGATGTTGCTCGGGCAGCAGCAGTCCGCCCGCCAGCTCTACTGGGTGCTGCGACCCGACGGGCCCGCGCTGTGGCACTTCTGGAGCGGGCTGTTCGGCGCCCCCCAGGTGACGTACGTCTTCCTCGCGCTCGCCGGGTGCGCACTGCTTCGCCGCCCCGGGCCGGCCACCGAGCTGCTGCTGCTCGCGGTGCTGCCGGTGCTGGTGGTGTGGCTGGCCTCGCAGGGCGAGATCTCGTACTTCCTCGACCGGTACCTGCTGTTCACGCTGCCCGCCTGCGCCGCACTGGCGGGCGGCGGGGTCGATGCGCTGTGGGTCCTGCTCCGGGGCTCCGCCGCGCTCCGGGGGGCCACCCCCGCCCGGGCGGCCTCCGCGCTGACGGTGGTCGCGGTCGCGGTGGTGCTCCCCGGCCTCCTCGGCTTCCCGGCGCAGCGGGCGGAGCGCGGCGGCCGCGCGCACGGCGCCCCCGACTACCGCGGTGCCACGGCCGTGCTGGCGGCCGGCTACCGCAGCGGCGACGGCCTGGTGGCGATCGGCGGCGCCGAGGCCTGGCAGATGGCCGGCCCCGGAATCGCCTACCATCTTCCGCCCGGGGTACGGCCCACCCAGCCGTTCGTCCAGAAGTCGGCCATACAGGCCGACGACCTGTTCCCCAGCGAATGTCCGGCGCCCGCGAGCTGCATCGGAAACGAGCCACGGGTGTGGGTCGTTACCATCGGCACAGGTGATGACCCGTACCAGGGCCTCCCGGCGGAACAAGCCGGGGCACTCCGGACAGTATTCACCCCGACCGAGGTCCGACATGTTCGTGGACTAACGGTGTCGCTGCTGGTGCGCAGCCGCCGGTAGCCGGCGCGCAGGGCACAATGACCGGCACGCCACACCAGACTGAAAGGCACAGACGTGACTGCCCCCCAGGAGAGCACCTTCGCCGACCTCGGCAAGGTACTGGTGATCATCCCGACCTACAACGAGGCCGAGAACGTCGAGCGGATCGTCTCCCGGGTCCGCGATTCCGTCCCCGAGGTCCACGTCCTGGTGGCGGACGACAACAGCCCGGACGGCACTGGCGACCTCGCCGACAAGATCGCGGCCGAGGACGGCAACGTCCACGTCCTGCACCGCAAGGGCAAGGAGGGCCTGGGCGCGGCCTACCTGGCCGGCTTCCGCTGGGGCATCGACCACGGCTACGACGTGCTGGTCGAGATGGACGCCGACGGCTCCCACCAGCCCGAGGAGCTGCCCCGGCTGCTGACCGCGCTGCGCGGCGCCGACCTGGTGCTCGGCTCCCGCTGGGTGCCGGGCGGGGCGGTGGTCAACTGGCCCAAGTCGCGCCTGATGCTCTCGCGCGGCGGCTCGCTCTACTCCCGGGTGATGCTGGACGTCCCGATCAAGGACGTCACCGGCGGCTACCGAGCCTTCCGCAAGGAGACCCTGCTCGGCCTCGGCATGGACGAGGTCGCCTCGCAGGGGTACTGCTTCCAGGTCGACCTGGCGTGGCGGGCCGTCAAGAGCGGCTTCAAGGTCGCCGAGGTCCCCATCACCTTCGTGGAGCGGGAACACGGCGCCTCGAAGATGAGCCGGAACATCGTGGTCGAGGCCCTCTGGCGGGTCACCGCGTGGGGCGTGAAGGCCCGGACCGAGAAGATCATCGGCCGGTAGCCCCGGTAGACGGCGCGCCGGGGTCGCTCGGTCGGGGTTCCGCCCGGGCCACCCCGGCGCGGTGCGGGTGCGCCGCCCGGGGCGGCGGGTGAGCATGGAACATCGACCCGGCCCGGGAGGTGGTGTCCGTGACTGATCCGCCCCGCCGCGGTCACGGTACGCCCGACCGGCCCGACGCCGACCGGCCCGACCCCGAACCGGGCCCGGCCCCCGGCCCGCAAGGCCGCTGGGCCGGCACCCGTCGCCGTGCCGCCGAGCTGTCCGAGCTCGCCCGGACGGCGCCCGAGCAGGTCCCGATGGTGGGCCGGACGGTCGGCCACCTGCTCCGGGTCAACCTGCTGGACAACGCGACCCGGCTGGCCGCCCAGGCCTTCCTCAGCGCACTGCCCGCGCTCTTCGTGGTGGCGGTGTTCGCCCCCGCGACGATCCGCAACAGCGTCACCAGCTCGCTCCACGACCATCTGGGGCTGCGGGGCAGCACCCAGCAGCAGGTGCAGCAGTTGCTCTCCGCGGGACAGGACGACGTCACCCAGAGCTTCGGCGTACTCGGCGCGGTGGTCACCCTGCTGTCCGCCACCGCCCTCAGCCGGGCACTCCAGCGGGTCTGCGAGCGCTGCTGGGAGATGCCCAAGTCCCGCACCCGGGTCGCGGTCTGGCGGTGGCTGGTGTGGCTGGCGGTGTGGCTGGTGTTCCTGGTGTTCGAGGTGCCGATCCGCCGGGGCTTCGGGCTCGGGCCGCTGGTGGGCGTCCCGCTGGCGTTCCTGGCCGGCACCGCACTCTGGTGGTGGACCCAGCACCTGCTGCTGGGCAGCCGGGTGCGCTGGTACCCGCTGCTGCCCGGGGCGGTCGTGGCCGGGGCGGCCGAACTACTGCTGGGGGTCGCCTCGCAGGTGTACCTGCCGGGGGCGATGACCCGCAGCGTGCAGAAGTTCGGCCCGTACGGGGTGGTGTTCACCTCGCTGTCCTGGCTGATCGTGATGTTCGCCGCGATCACGCTCGCGCTGGTGCTCGGCCGGGTGATCTCCGAGGAGCCGGCCGTCGCCCACCTGCTGGGCAGCCCCACCGAACCCGGCCGGTGGAGCCACCCCGAGCGGGCGGACCACGGGGCACCCGAGGGCGGGGCGCAGCGCGGCGGGGAGCAGGGCGATGGGGCGCGCGGGCCCCGGAACGCCTGAGCCCCGGCCGTCACGGCTGGTGCCGCGGCGGCCGGGGCCGGGGACGGTGCGGGCCTCGGGTGCGGGCGGCACCCGGGGCACGGGGGTCAGAGCAGCCGGAACAGCCGGGAGGCGATGGACGGCGGCGCCAGGTCGGACTGCAGGGTGACCGGGACCTCCACCCGCCCGTCGCCCTCACCCGCCGAGACGGTGCCGACCTGGGTGCCGGCCTTGACCGTGTGGGCGAGCTTGGTGGCGTCCAGCGTGACGTGCGCCGTGATGCCGGACCAGCCGGCCACCGTGAGGTCCTTGGTGGCGACCACCGGGGTCCGGCCGCCGAGGCCGTCGTCGACGTAGCCGACCACCTCGCCCTGCTTGGCCAGGGTCTGGCCGGCGAGACCGTTCTGCGCCGCCGTGATGATCTTCATGCTGATCGGCTGGGCCGCCTTCACCAGGCTGGGCTCCTCCTTGGTGGCGGGCTGGCCGAGGGTGACCCCGAGGATCAGCCGCTTGGTGCCGCCGATGTCCTTGACCGCCGCCCACATCAGGCAGGAGCCGGCCGGGGTCGAGGAGCCGGTCTTGACCCCGATCACCCCGTTCTTCGGGGAGAGCAGCTCGTTGGTGTTGAAGACCCGCTGGTTGTTGAACTTGGTGTCCGGCTCGGCGACGATCTGCCGGAAGATGTCGATCTTCATGACCTGCTCGGCGAGCTTGAGCTGGTCCTTGGCGGTGCTCTTGGTGTCGTTGCTGTACCCGGCCGGGTCGGCGTAGGTGGTGTTGGCCATCCCGAACTTGGCGGCCTGGTCGTTCATCTTCTTGACGAAGGCCTCCTCCGAACCGGAGTCCCAGCGCGCCAGCAGCCGGGCCACGTTGTTGGCCGAGGGCAGCATCAGCATCTCCAGCGCCTCGTACTGGTTGAGCTGCTGCCCCTCGGTCAGCGGGATCTTGGACTGGTCCGCGTCGCTGGACTCCTGCGCGGCCTGCTTGTCGACGGTGAGCACCGGTCCGGTCTCACCCTTCTTCAGCGGGTGGGCCTGCAGGATGAGGTAGGCGTTCATCACCTTGGTGACGCTGGCGATCGGCGCCGGGGTCTCCGGGCCGGAGCTGCCGAGGCTGCCCACGCCGACCACCTCGGCGGCAGCCTGGCCCTTGGCCGGCCACGGGATGCTGAGCTGGTCGCCGGAGAAGGTGAAGGCGCCGGCCACGCCCAGCTTGGCCTTGGGCTCCGGCAGCGGCCGCAGCAGCTGGGCCGTCACCAGGGCGCCGAGCACCACGGCCAGGAACGCCGTCCAGATGGTGGCGCGCTTGACCGCCCGCTGGAACGGGGTGACCGGCCGGCGGCTGAGCGCGGCGAGCACCTCCATCGCCTCGACGGTGTTCTCCGGCCCGGGCGCCGGCCAGGGCGTCGGGTCCGGCACGGCTGCCGACGCGGGCGGCGCGGCAACAGGCGTGGGGGGCGCGGGCGGCGCAGCGGCGGGCCTGGGCGCAGCGGCGGACGCGGGCGGCGCCGGCGGCGCGGCAGCGGGCGCCGCAGCGGGCACGGGCGCAGCAGCGGGCCGGGGCGGGGCCTGCGGCACGGTCGGGGGCACCGGCGGCGCGGCGGCCACCGCCACCGGCTCGGGCTCCCGCGCGACCTCGGACTCGGACTCAGCCTCGGGCTCGGACTCGGCCGCAACCCCAGGCTCGGCCTCGGCCTCGGCCTCGGCCCCTGCCTCGCGCTCGGGCCGGGACAGCGGAGCGGTGCTGGCCTCCGCGGCTGCCGCGGCCGGCTCAGCCGCCGGCCGGGCCTCCTTGAGCCCGGCGCCCGCCCGCTCCCGGCCGTCCCGCATGGCGAGACGAGGGTCTGCCGCGGCGGGCCGCTCGGCCGGTTCGGGTGCCTCGGCCGGCTCCGCGGGGGCCGACCCGGACGGCTCCGCCGACGGCTCGTCACCGGCCTCCCGCGGCTGGTCCGGGCGTTCCGGCTTCGGCTCGGCGGGCTCCGCGGGCTCCGCCACGACCTCCTTGGGCAGCCGCAGCGCGGTGGTGGCGTTGTCCACCGGCAGACGCAGCGCGGTCGTCCGGGAGTCCACATCCTGGATCCGCAGCTGCACCGTGGAGCTGCTCGACCCGGCTCCCGACCCGGTCGGCTCGGGCTCGACCGGCCCGCTCTCGCCGTCGTTGCGCACTCTGTCGGGGGACTCGCCCACGTGACCCTTCCTCCTTGTCCGCCCGGATCTTCCCGGGCCGACCGTCGACCTGTTTTTTCCCGCAGGTTCTCGTCCTGCTCCGCTATCGGTACAGTCTCCGACACCGGCGGCGAACTGGGCGCGCACACCCCGCCCGACCGGCGGTTATTGCCCCCGCCCGGGCTGCTCCCCGGGTCAGACGCCGTGGTGTTCGGCCGTGGTTCCCCGGTCCCGGGGAGTTCCCGCGGCAAGGTCACGATTCGGAGGCGTACTCGACAAGCCTGTGTGAGAGGCGTCACTCTGTCATTCATCCACGCGGGGAGGCTTGGATGGGCAGGAGCCGCAGAACAATTCCCGAGGAGCTGTTGCTGCTCGCACTGGACCCGGCCACGGGTACCACCGCGCAGCCGCAGACCCTCGACCTCGGACTCGCCGGGGCACAGCTGGTGGAGCTGTCCCTGGCCGGACGGATAGTCCCGGACGGAGATCGGATCGCCGTGGTGATGGCACGGCCGACCGGTGATCCGACCCTGGACCACGCACTGGAGCTGTTGCGCCGACGCGGCAGCCCGGTCCGTGCCGCGCACTGGATCGGTGGGCCCCGGTTGGGGCTCCGTCAGACCTATCTGGCGCACCTGGAACGGTGCGGCATGGTGACGGCGGTGCCGGGACAGATGTGCGGGGTGCTGCCGACGACGCGCTACCAGGCGTCGGACGACTGCACCAACGCTGCGATCAAGCAGCGGCTGGACACCGCGATCCGGACCGGCGTGCCGCCGGACCCCAGGACGGCGGCGCTGGCCGCGCTGGCCCACTCGGTCGGGCTGGGGAAGCACCTCTACCCCGGTAACGAGGGCAGGTCCTCGCGGTCACGGCTGCGGGACCTGATTCGCTACGACCCGCTGGGCGGCATGGTCGCGCACGCCGTGATGGATGTGCAGAACGGGCTGCCGGTCCAGCAGAACCGCGCACCGGCAGGGCCGCCCGGGCGGCCGGCGCCGGGGCGTGGTGTGGCCGCACGGGTGGGCGCGCGATGAGCGGCGCACGCCGTTAGCCGGCAAGGAACTTCACGGGGCGGTTCGCCCGGCGCACCATTCGCCGGACGGGCCGCCCCGCAGCCGTTCCCGGACGAACCACCCCGGAAGCCGCCGCGCGGGCCGTCGAGCCCACCGCCGAACCCGTACGAGAGCCCGCTGCCCGGGCCGTGCGAGGGCATACAGTCGGGCCGTGCGGGGCGTACCCGCCCGTTGCCGGGTCCGAGCGGAGGCGGACCGCGGCGCGGCGCGGGGCACGCACCGCACGTCGAACGCCTTTATCGGTAACGCCGTCGGAGCGCAAGGCCCATGATCCGGAATGAACGGTTTTCCGATGATCTGTTCTACTGCGCTCATGCGATTTCCCGGCATGGACCGGAGCCGAGATGGCATGCTGCTCCACACCAGGGGGTTGGTACCAATTTCCACACTCTTCCGAGGCGCGGGGCCGTCCGCCGCGCCAGAGGCCCGGCCGGAGGTCGATGTGTCCACCAGCGTCAATCCCACAGTCCGGCGCCGGAGACTCGGTGCCGAACTGCGGCGCCTGCGCGAGCTGCGGCAGATGACCGCAGAAGAGGTGGCCGGCCGCCTGATGGTCTCCCAGTCGAAGATCAGCCGACTGGAGAACGGGCGACGCAGCATCAGCCAGCGCGACGTCCGGGACCTGTGCGACGTCTACGAGGTGACGGACGAGCGGATCCGGGCCGGGCTGATGGAGATGGCCCGGGAGTCCCGACAGCGCGGCTGGTGGCACGACTTCGGCGACATCCCCTACAGCGTCTACATCGGCCTGGAGGCGGAGGCCTCCTCGATCCGGGCGTACGAGTCCTCCTTCATCCCCGGGCTGCTGCAGACCCGGGAGTACGCCGAGGCGGTGGTGGCGGGGACGCAGCCCGACACCGACCCCGGGGCGGTCAAGCGGCGGGTGGACGTCCGGCTCAAGCGGCAGGACCGGATCTACGGCGAGGACCAGCTCGGCAGCCTCTGGGTGGTCATAGACGAGGCCGTGCTGCGGCGGGCGGTCGGCAGCCCGCAGGTGATGGCGGAGCAGCTCGACCAACTGCTGACTCTGAGTCAGCGCGCCAACATCAACCTGCAGGTGATCCCGTTCGCGCACGGGGCCCATCCCGGTATGACCGGGACATTCTCCCTGCTGGAGTTCCCGGAGTCTGCCGATTCGACCGTCGTCTACTTCGAAGGGGTGACGAGCGATCTCTACCTGGAGAAGGACGCGGACGTGCGCCGCTATACCAATCTCTATGACCACCTGCGGGCCGCAGCACTCAGCGTCGCGGAGAGCCGGTCATTGATACACACCTATGTAGAGAGGTTCAGAGCCACATGAGCACCAAGTCCCTGAGCAACCTGGCCTGGCGCAAGAGCAGCCACAGCGGTGGCAACGGCGCATGCGTGGAGATCGCCGTGCCCAGCTCCGTGTCGATCGCCGTGCGTGACTCCAAGGACCCGGAGGGCCCGCAGCTGCACTTCGCCAACGAGGCCTGGGCCGCCTTCGCGACTGCCGCCGGATCCGGCGCCTTCGGCGAGGTCTGATCACGTCCGTCCGCGCCGTCCGGTGCCCGCCGTCCTGCTGCGGCGGGCACCTCGCCGTGCCGCCGGGCCCGCTCAGCCCACCGGGTAGCGCACGGACCAGCTCTCGGTGCCGTGCAGTTCCGGCCCGTGCAGCAGTTCCAGCACGAAGTCGTCGGCCAGCTCCAGGATCGCTCCGCGGCCCTCCAGCCCGGCCACCAGATCGGGCGGCAGGGCCGTCTCCCCGTGCAGCGCGCCGAGCAGGTTGCCGCAGATCGAGCCGGTGGAGTCGCTGTCGCCGGAGTGGTTCACCGCCAGCAGCAGCCCGGATCTGACGTCCTCCGCCACCAGCGCGCAGTACAGGCCGATGGCCAGCGCCTCCTCCGCCACCCAGCCCTCACCGAGCGCCTCGACCCGCTCCTGGGAGGGCACGCCGGCCCGGACCGCGTCCAGCGCCGCCCGCAGCGCGGCGGTGGCCTCCTCGTGCCGGGGCCGCTCGGAGAGCAGGGCGAGGGCGAGGTGCACCCCCTCCTCCAGGGTGCCGCCGCGGGCCACCGCGTGCACGATCACCGCGAAGGCGCCGGCGGCGAGGTAGCCGGTGGGGTGCCCGTGGGTCAGCACCGAGCACTCGACCGCCAGCTGGAAGACCAGGGCCGGCTCCCAGGCGGTCAGCAGCCCGAACGGGGCCGCCCGCATCACGGTGCCGCAGCCCTTGGAGTGCGGGTTGCGCGGCTCGTCCACGGTGCCGAGCCGGTCGGCGTCCGGGCCGGACAGGCCGGACAGGCAGGACTGGCCCGGGGCGCGCTGCGCGTACAGCCACTCCTCGCGACCGAGCCAGCCGAGGTCGGCCCGGCGCTCGTCCGGGCCCCAGTCGCGCTGGGTGGCGGCCCAGCGGAGGTAGGCGCGGTGCACGTCGGTGGGCGGGTGCCAGTTGCCGCCGTCCCGGCTGACGTGGGCCCGGATCAGACCGTCCACCGTGTAGAGGGTCATCTGGGTGTCGTCGGTGACGGCGCCGCGCCGGCCGTACGCCGGGACGTAGCCGGTCACGCCCTTCGGGCCGTGCGCGGCGAGGATCTTCTCCAGCGACTCGAACTCGATCCCGGCGCCGAGCGCGTCACCGATCGCACCGCCGAGCAGGCAGCCCCGCACCCGGCTGCGGAAGTCCTGCTGCTGCGCGCGTGACCACAGGGGCATCACAGAGGGGCCTTTCGTCCGGGAGAGGGAGCGCACCGCACTGTATTCGAAGAGGTTGGCAGGTTCACCCCTCCGCCTCGAACGCCAGCTCTTCAACATTTTGTTGCTGGCGGGCCATCCGCAGGTCACCGGGGTCGGCCCGGGGCTCCCCAAGGTCCCGCCCATGGCCACCATCCCCGGCCGGCCGGCCGCCGCCGCAGCCCTCGCCACCGCCCTGACCGCCGGCGCCGCCACCCTCGCCGGCCCCGCCGCGGCCGCCCCTCTCGCCGGCCAGGACCGGCACACCCGGATCCCGTTCACCGCCGCGACCGCCACCCAGCAGGCCGACGGCAGCTTCACCCTCACCTGGACCGCCCCCGGGGTCCGGGGCGTCACCGTCTACGCCGGCACCGACCGCGACCGCATCCGGCACCGCACCCCGGTCGCCCGCGGCAACGGCTCCACCACCGTCACGGTCAAGGGCCTGGCGGCCGCCGACCGGTGGTACTTCGACCTGGTCCCGGACCGCGGCGGGCAGCTCACCGCCGCGCCGGACCGGATCCCGGCCGGCGCCACGGTGGTCGCCGCCAACGTGCTCGGCGCCGCCGACACCGGCGCGTTCAACGTGACCAGGCCGCAGGCGGCCGTCCAGGCGATGGTGGAGGCGGAGCGGACCATGGTCTCCGCGGACAGCGCCAGGTCCGCCTACCGCTCGGTGCTGGACGCCGTCGGCGAGGGCCACGGCGCGGTGCTCTTCCACTGCACCGCGGGCAAGGACCGCACCGGCTGGGCCGGCGCGACCCTGCTCACCGCGCTCGGCGTGCCGCGCGCCACCGTCGAGGCCGACTACCTGGCCAGCAACACCTACCGTGCCGAGGCCGACGCGGCCGTCCTGGCCAAGCTGCCGCCGGCCTACCAGGCCCTGTACAAGCCGCTGCTGGACGTCCGCCCCGAGTACCTGAACGCCGGCTTCGACGAGGTCGCGGCCGGGTTCGGCGGCTTCGACCGCTACCTGGACAAGGGCCTCCGGCAGGACCGCCACGACCTGCGCGACCTGCGCCGGGACCTGCTGGTCGGCTGACCTCCCGCCCCGCAGGGCCCCGACCCCGGGGCAGCCGGTTCAGTCCAGCACCGGCAGCAGCTCCGGCAGGTGGCCGTCGGAGGCCAGCGCGGCGGCGCGGCGCTCGGCCGGCACCTCGCCGTAGGTGGTGGTGCGCTGCCGGTGCGGGCGGCCGGCCGCCTCGGCGATCGCCTCCAGGTCCCGGACCGACTTGTAACTGCCGTACGCCGAGCCGGCCATCCGCGAGATGGTCTCCTCCATCAGGGTGCCGCCCAGGTCGTTGGCGCCGGAGCGGAGCATCTCGGCCGCGCCCTCGGCCCCCAGCTTGACCCAGCTGGTCTGGATGTTGGGGATGTGCGGGTGCAGCAGCAGCCGGGCCATCGCCACCACCGCCCGGTTGTCCCGGGCGGTCGGGCCGGGCCGGGCGATGCCCGCCAGGTAGACCGGCGCGTTGGTGTGGATGAACGGCAGCGTGACGAACTCGGTGAAGCCGCCGGTGCGCTGCTGGATCCGGGCCAGCAGCCGCAGGTGGCCGAGCCAGTGCGCCGGGGTGTCCACATGGCCGTACATCATCGTGGACGAGGAGCGGATGCCCAGCTCGTGCGCGGTGGAGACGACCTCCACCCAGGTGGCGGCCGGCAGCTTGCCCTTGGTCAGCACCCAGCGGACCTCGTCGTCCAGGATCTCGGCGGCCGTGCCGGGGATGCTGTCCAGGCCCGCCTCCTTGGCCTGCTGGAGCCAGTCCCGGATCGACAGGCCGGTCCTGGTCGCGCCGTTGACCACCTCCATCGGCGAGAAGGCGTGCACATGGATGCCCGGGACCTTGGCCTTCACCGCGCGGGCGATGTCGAAGTACGCCGTGCCGGGCAGGTCGGGGTGGATGCCGCCCTGCATGCAGACCTCGGTGGCCCCCACCTCCCAGGCCTGCGCGGCGCGGTCGGCGACCTGCTCCAGCGAGAGGGTGTAGGCGTCCGCGTCGGTGCGGCGCTGCGCGAAGGCACAGAACCGGCAGCCGGTGTAGCAGACATTGGTGAAGTTGATGTTCCGGGTGACGCAGTAGGTGACCTCCTCGCCGACCACCGAGCGGCGCAGGTCGTCGGCGATCCGGCAGAGCGCGTCCAGGGCCGGGCCGTCGGCGTGGAACAGCGCGAGCGCCTGGTCGTCCGTCAGCCGGACCGGGTCGTCGGCGGCGACCGCCAGCGCCGTCCTGAGGTCACCGGGCAGCCGCTCCGGCGCGCTCGCGGCGACCTGCTCGCGCAGCGCCTCCCAGTCCCCGTAGACATCCTCGAAGTCGGCCCGCCGGTCACCCGTCCGGCCCTCGGTGTCGATGGTGCGGTGCAGGTCGGTGCGCCCGGAGGAGACCGGCAGGTCCTCCGGCTCCTGCCAGGGCAGCCCGACCGGCAGCACGCCGTCCCGGGCCAGCCCGGTCACCGGATCGGCCAGCGCCCGCACGTGCGGCAGGATCCGCGGGTCCAGCCAGGGCTCGCCGCGCAGCAGGTACTCGGGGTGGACGGTGAGCCGCTCGCGCAGCTGGAAGCCCTCGGCGGCGGTCCGGGCGGCCAGCTCCTCGATGTGCGGCCAGGGGCGCTCGGGGTTGACGTGGTCCGGGGTGAGCGGCGAGACCCCGCCCCAGTCGTCGATGCCCGCCCCGATGATCAGCGGGAACTCCTCGTCCACCAGGTTCGGCGGTGCCTGGATCCGGGCGGACGGCCCGAGCACCAGCCGGGTGACCGCGATGGCGGCCGCCAGCTCGGACAGCTCGGCGTCCGGCATCGCCCGCATCGCGGTGTCCGGCTTGGCCCGGAAGTTCTGCACGATGACCTCCTGGATCCCGTGGTACTGCCGGGCGATCCGGCGGATCGCGAACAGCGCGTCGGCGCGCTCCTCGTACGTCTCGCCGATCCCGATCAGCACCCCGGTGGTGAACGGCACCGCGCTGCGCCCGGCGTCCTGGAGCACCCGCAGCCGGACGGCGGGCTCCTTGTCCGGCGAGCCGTGGTGCGGGCCGCCGGGCTCGGACCAGAGCCGGGTGGCGGTGGTCTCCAGCATCATCCCCATCGACGGGGCGACCGGCTTGAGCCGCTGGAAGTCCGTCCAGCCCAGCACCCCCGGGTTCAGGTGCGGCAGCAGTCCGGTCTCCTCCAGCACCCTGATCGCCATCGCCCGGACGTACGCGAGGGTGTCGTCGTACCCGTGCGCGTCCAGCCAGTCGCGGGCCTCGGGCCAGCGGTCCTCCGGCCGGTCGCCGAGGGTGAACAGCGCCTCCTTGCAGCCCAGCGCCGCGCCCTGGCGGGCGATCTCCAGCACCTCGTCCGGGGAGAGGAACATGCCGTGCCCCGCCCGCTTGAGCTTGCCCGGCACGGTGACGAAGGTGCAGTAGTGGCAGCGGTCCCGGCACAGCCGGGTGAGCGGGATGAAGACCTTCTTGGAGTACGTGATCACCCCGGGCCGGCCGGCCTCGGCCAGGCCGGCGTCCCGGACCCGGGCCGCACCGGCGCACAGGTCCCGCAGGTCCGCCCCGCGCGCCTGGAGCAGCACCGCGGCCTCGCCCGGGTCCAGCGCGACGCCGTCCCTGGCCCGGCGCAGCGCCCGGCGCATCGAGTTGGCGGTGGGAGCGGGCCGGGGGGCGGGTCGAGGGGCGTCCGTTGCGTCCATGGGGTGACGATACGCGAGCGGTCAGACCGCAGGAGGACACGACCCTGACATGGGCTCAGGGTTACGTTATCCATCTGGCGTACACCGATCTGGCCCTGTGGGGCGATGCCCGCACCGGGGCGGTGCACCTCTAATGGGTAGGGCAACCGCAGCGACGGAGGGTGGGAGACCATGGTGGGACAGGACACGCCGTACCGGGCACGCCGACGGACGGCCGTACGGGTGCTGGTGCCGGTGGCGGTCGCGGCCGTCGCGGCGACCGGCATCGGCCTGGTGCCGGCGCTGGCCAGCGACTCGGCACCGAGCCTGCCGGCGATCACCGCCGAGCAGCTGGTGGCGAAGGTGCTGGCCGGTGACACCGACGCGTTCAGCGGCACGGTGCAGGTGAAGGCCGACCTGGGCGTGCCGGCGCAGCTGCTCGGCGCGGTGGGTGGCGGCGGCGGATCGCCGCAGGCCAAGGCGGTCGAGCTGCTCGGCGGCGAGCACACCCTGCAGGTGGCCGTGGACGGGCCGGACCGGCAGCGCCTCGGCCTGGTCGGCGGCTTGAGCGGCTACGAGGTGGTGCACAACGGCGACCAGCTCTGGGCCTGGGACAGCACCGGCAACCAGGCCTACCACCTGACCGCCCCCCAGGGCGGTGAGCACCGGCAGGCCCCGAAGGCCCCGCTCGGCTCGGGCGCCACGACCCCGCAGGAGCTGGCGAAGCAGTTCCTGGCGGCCGGCTCGGGCACCACCTCGGTGACGGTGGACGGCACCGCCGAGGTGGCCGGGCGCGCGGCGTACCGGCTGAGCGTCAAGCCCACCCAGTCCGGCTCGACCATCCGCGAGGTGCGGATCTCCGTCGACGCCGAGCACGGCGTGCCGCTGGCGGTGCTGGTGCAGGGCTCGGACGGCAGCCAGGTGCTGGACGCCCACTTCAGCTCGGTGTCGTTCGCGAAGCCGGCCGCCAAGACCTTCGAGTTCACCGTGCCCAAGGGCGCCAAGGTGACGGAGGGCCAGGACGCGGCCGAGGACGCGGCCAAGGGCGCCGCCGGGGCCGCGCACGGGAAGGCGGACGGGAAGGCGGACGGCGCGAAGGCGGCCGAGCCGGCCACCGATGTGCTCGGCGAGGGCTGGACGGCGGTGCTCGCCACCCGGCTGCCCGACGCCCAGGCACCGGCTCCGACCGGGGCCGGCAAGAACGGGCACGGCGAGCGGCACGGCGGCGCCCCGCAGAACCTGCAGTCCCTCGCCAAGGCGCTGGGCAAGCCGGTCGGCGGCGGTTCGCTGATCAGCACCAAGGTGCTGAACGTGCTGATCACGGACGACGGCCGGGTGTTCGCCGGCGCGGTGACGCTGCCGGTGCTGCAGAGTGCGGCCGGGGTGAAGTAGTGGCCTCTCCGGTGACGGAGCGGCCGGCGGGCCGGGCTGCCGACGGCGGCCCGGCCCCCGCTGCCGCGACCGACGGCGACGTGATCCGCACCCGCGGGCTGTCCAAGCGCTTCCGCGGCGGCCAGCTCGCGGTGGACGGGCTGGACCTGACCGTGCCCCGGGGGAGCGTGTTCGGCTTCCTCGGCCCGAACGGCTCGGGCAAGACCACCACCATCCGGATGCTGATGGGCCTGATCGCCCCCACCGACGGGGTGGCCTCGGTGCTCGGCGAGCCGATGCCGCAGTCGGTCGGCCGGGTGCTGCCCCGGGTGGGCGCGCTGATCGAGGGCCCGGCCCTCTACGGCTTCCTGTCCGGGCGGGACAACCTCAAGCGCTTCGACGCGGCCGATCCGACCGCCGATCCGCGCACCCGGGAGCGCCGGGTCGCCGAGGCGCTGGAGCGGGTCGGGCTGACCGCCGCGGCCGGCAAGAAGGCGAAGGCGTACTCGCTGGGCATGAAGCAGCGGCTCGGCCTCGCCGCCGCCCTGCTCCAGCCGCGCGAGCTGCTGGTGCTGGACGAGCCCACCAACGGGCTGGACCCGCAGGGCATGCGGGAGATCCGGGCGCTGGTCCGGGAGGTGGCGGCGGAGGGCACCACGGTGTTCCTCTCCTCCCACCTGCTGGACGAGATCGAGCAGGTCTGCACGCACGCGGCGGTGATGTCCCGGGGCCGGCTGCTGGTCCAGGGCACGGTGGCCGAGCTGGCGGCGCGGGCGCAGGGCCGGCTGGTGGTCCGTACCCCGGACGTCGAGCAGGCCGCGGCGGTGCTGGCGAAGCACCGGGTGGCCGAGGTCCGCCCCGGCGAGGGCCGGGTGGAGGGCACCGCCGAGTTCGGCGAGGAGGTGCTCGCCGACCTGTGCGCCGCGCTGGTGGGCGAGGGGGTGCGGGTGCACGGCTTCGGGGTCGAGCGCGGCACGCTGGAGGACGCCTTCGTGGCGCTGACCGGGGAGGGTTTCGATGTCGCAGGCTGAGGTGGCGGTCGCGGTCGGCGTCCGCGCGCAGACGGTGCCGGGCTTCCTGGCGCTGTTCCGCAGCGAGGTGGGTCTGACCTTCCGCCGGGCCCGGACGATCGCCCTGCTGGGCATCCTGGCGGCCCTGCCGGTGCTGATCGGCGTGGTGGTGAAGATCGAGACGGACGGGGAGAGCGGCGGCGGGGGCCCGGCCTTCGTCTCCCAGGTCACCCAGAACGGCCTGTTCCTGGTCTTCACCGCGCTGGCCCTGACGCTCCCGGTGTTCCTGCCGATGTCGGTCGGGGTGGTCGCCGGGGACGCGATCGCCGGCGAGGCCGCCGGCGGGACGCTGCGCTACCTGCTGGTCGCCCCGGCCGGGCGGACCAGGCTGCTGGCGGCCAAGTTCACGGCGGCGCTGGTGTACTGCGCGGTGGCGACCGGGGTGGTCGCGCTGGCCGCCCTGGCCACCGGCGCCGCGCTGTTCCCGATGGGCGAGGTCACCCTGCTCTCCGGGGATTCGATCGGGCCGGGCACGGCCCTGCTGCGCGCGCTGCTGGTCGCCCTGGTGGTGGCCGGGTCGCTGGCCGGGCTGGTGGCGATCGGGCTGTTCGTCTCCACCTTGACGGGCAGCGGGATCGCCGCGATGGCGACCACCGTGGTGCTGGTGATCACCGTGCAGATCCTGGACTCCTTCCCGCAGTTGCACGCCATCCAGCCGTACCTGTTCACCCATCACTGGCTGAGCTTCGGCGATCTGCTGCGCAGCCGGATGTACTGGGACAACGTGCTGGAGAACCTGGGGCTGCAGGCGCTGTACGTGGCCGTCTTCGGTTCGGCCGCCTGGGCCCGGTTCACCTCCCGGGACATCACCGCCTAGCGCGGCACGGCTGGCCGCCCGGGCAGCCGCTCGGGGCCGCCAGGCCGCTCGGGCTGCTCAGGCCGCCGGTGGCACCCGGGAGGTGGCGGCGGCGCAGGCCAGCACCGCCAGCTGGGCGGGGGCGATCAGGAACAGCGGCGACCAGTCGGGGCAGACCAGCCGGACACCGGCGGTCAGCCCGTGCAGCCTGGCCCGGTAGGAGCTCTTGAGGTCGACCCGGTCCAGCCGGTAGGGCGGCGCCAGGGTGATCGCCGGGCAGCCGGGCCGCTGCCACTGGATGGTCATCGGGCCACCGGGCGGCCCCTGGGTGAGCACCAGCTCACCCGCCTCCGCACTGGCCGGCTCCCGCCGGACGGCGGGCACCCGGAGGGTGTCCACGACGGCTGCCGACCGGGCGACCCGGCGCAGCGGGCGGGCGAACCGCCCCGTGAGTTCGACCATCGCAAGCCCTCCTGCGGGCCCCTGGGCACGGTGCCGAGCTGGGTGCCCGGCGACAGCCGCGGGTGAACCACCGGCGGCACCCCGGACGTTAGCAGCACAGTGCTCCGCTTGAGGAGATCCGGAAACGAGATGTTCACCCGGCCCGGCATCGGCCTCCTCCCTTGACGGCCTCGGCCCGGGCGGGTGGGATGGGGCACCGTCACCGAACGTGCGGCGACCGCTCGCTCGGAGTCTCGGACCACCTGCGGCCACCGTCGTCCGCACCACCGGGGGAGCCCGCCAAGCATGACGATCAGGCGCAGGGAGCTCCTGCTGGGCGTGCCCGCCGTCGGGGCCGCGACCCTGCTCGCCGGGTACGGAAGAGCGGGCGCCCGCGCCCCCGGGCCGGGGCCGACCGGGCAGCTGGAGCTCTACTCCTGGTGGACCGACGGGCCCGAGCAGAATGGCCTGCTCGCCCTGCTCACCGAGTTCAAGGGCCGGGCTCCCCTGCTGAGCTGCTACAACGGGGCCCGTAGCAGCCGGGCCGCCGGCCGGCCGCAGGCCGAGCTGGAGCGCCGGCTCGCCGCCGGAGACCCGCCGGACACCTTCCAGTGCCACGCCGGCGCCGAGCTCGCCGAGCTGGTGGCGCCCGGACGGCTGGCCGATCTGGACCAGCTCTACCGCCGGCAGGGCTGGGCCGAGCAGTTCCCGGCCGCGCTCCTGCCCCAACTGCGCAGCGGGGACAGCTACTACTGCGTGCCGGTCGACATCCACCGGGCCAATGTGCTCTGGTCCAGCCCCGCGGTGCTGGAGCGGGCCGGGGCCGACCCGGCGCCGGTCTCGATCGCCGCGCTGCTGGAGAACCTGCGGCGGGTGGCCCGCACCGGGCTGGTGCCGCTCGCCGTGGGCGGGTCGTGGTGCCGCAAGCACCTGCTGGAGACGGTGCTGCTGGCGGAGGTGGGGCCGGAGGGCTGGGCGGCGCTGTGGAGCGGTGAGGGCTGGGGCGCGCCCCGGGTGGCGGCGGCGCTGCGGGACTTCCGCGACCTGCTGGCCCTGAGCAACCTGGCCGATCCGGCGATGCTGGGCTGGGAGGACGCCACCGCCCTGGTCGGCGGCGGCCGGGCCGGCTACCAGGTGATGGGCGACTGGGCCGAGGGCTTCCTGCGCGGCACGCTGGGGCTGCGGCCGCGGGTCGGCTTCGAGTGGGCGGCCGTGCCGGGCACCGCCGGGGTCTTCCAGTACCTCTCCGACGCCTTCGCGCTGCCGGCCGGCGCCCGGCACCGGGAGGCCGCGCTGGCCTGGCTGGCCGAGTGCGGCAGCCTGGACGGCCAGGTCGCCTTCAACGGCGCCAAGGGCGCCATCCCGGCCCGACTCGACCTGCCGGAGCAGACCAGGGCGCTGTTCGGCCCGTACGCGCGGTGGTCCCTGGACGAGTGGCGCGGCGGCCGGATCGTCGGTTCGCTGACCCACGGGGTGGTGGCCCCCACGGCCTGGAACGCCCGGATCGACACGGCCCTGGCGGACTTCCTGGCGCACCGCGACCCCGGCCGGTTCCAGGCCGCGCTGGTCACGGCGGCGGGGCCGGCCACCCGGCCGTGAGCGGGACGCGGCCGGGCGTCAGCCGGTGACGGCGGTCGGTTCGGCGGCCGGTGGCACAGCGTCGCCCGGCCGGCTCGCGGCCGCCCGGGCGCGGGCCCGGGCGGTGGCCGCCCGGTCGGCCCGGACCCGCCGCAGCGCGTCGAAGGTGAGCACCACCAGGGCCACCCAGACCAGCGCGAAGCCGGCCCAGCGGGCGGGCGGCATCTCCTCGTGGAAGACCGCGACCCCGATCAGGAACTGGAACACCGGCGCCAGGTACTGCAGCAGCCCCAGGGTGGTCAGCGGCACCCGGACCGCGGCGGCGCCGAAGCACATCAGCGGGACGGCGGTGATCACTCCGCTGAGGATCAGCAGCCAGGAGTGCCCCCAGCCGTACTCCCCCGGCACCACCCGGCCGAAGCTGCCCTGGCCGCGCACCGCGAGGTAGCCGAGGAAGGCCAGCGCGAACGGGAACATCGCGGCGCTCTCCAGCGCGAAGCTCTCCAACCCGCCGAGCGCGACCCGCTTCTTGAGCAGTCCGTAGGTGGCGAAGGAGAGCGCCAGGGTGAGCGCGATCCACGGGAGCCGGCCGTAGCCGATGGTGAGCACCGCGACCGCCGCCGCGCCGATGCCGACCGCGGCCCACTGGGCGCGCCCGAGCCGTTCGCGCAGCACCAGGACGCCGAAGCCGATGGTGACCAGCGGGTTGATGAAGTATCCGAGGCTGGTCTCCACCACGTGGCCGGAGTTGACGCTCCAGATGTAGACGCCCCAGTTGACCGAGATGACGGCGGCGGCCAGCGCGGAGAGCGCGAGCCGCCGGGGCTGGGCGAGCAGCGGCCGGATCCAGGCCCAGCGGCGCTGGACCAGCAGCATCAGGGCGACGGCCACCATCGACCAGACCATCCGGTTGGCCAGGATGTCGGCGGCCCCGGCGGGCTCCAGCAGCGGCCAGAAGAGCGGGAACAGGCCCCACATCCCGTAGGCGGCGAAGCCGTACCAGAGTCCTCTGCGTCCCTCTGCCATCCCCGGGCCTGCCCTCCGCGCGCACTGGTGTCGGACCGACGGTAGCGGGCGGAAGGCCAGGCTGTCATCTCCGTTTTCAGTTTTTGGTCATGACACCGGAGGTGGTGCGGCTCAGGCGTTCAGCGCGGCCTTCACGGTGTCGCCCAGCGGGGTGGTCGACCGGCCGATCAGCCGGGCCAGGTCACCGCCGGTGCGGGCCAGGTCGCCGCGCCCGATCGCCTGGTCGACGTCGACGAAGACCGCCGCGTAGCCCTCCGGCAGCCCCGCGCCGACCAGCACCTCCTGGTGCTCGGCGGGCGACACGTCGCGGTACGCCACCGGGCGCCCGGAGGCGGCCGAGAGCTCGGCCGCGTACTCGGAGAAGCTCCAGGCCACGTCGCCGCTCAGCTCGTACACCGCGTTCTCGTGGCCCTCGCCGGTGAGCACCTCGACCGCCGCGTCGGCGTAGTCCCGGCGGGCCGCGGTGGCCACCCGACCGTCACCGCTGCTGCCCACCACCTCGCCGCGCTCGACCACGCCGGCCGCCTGGGCGGTGTAGTTCTCGGTGTACCAGCCGTTGCGCAGGAAGACGAAGGGCAGGCCCGAGGCCCGGATCGCCGCCTCGGTCTCCTTGTGCTCGTCGGCGAGCCCGAAGCTGGCCTCGTCGCCGCCGAGCACCCCGGTGTACGCCAGCAGGCCGACCCCGGCGGCCTGCGCGGCCGCCACCACGGCCCGGTGCTGCGGGGTGCGCTTGCCGATCTCGTTGGCGGAGATCAGCAGCACCCGGTCCCCCGCGGCGAACGCGCCGGCCAGCGTCTCGGGACGGTCGTAGTCCACCACCCGGACGTCGACGCCGAGCGCCGCCCAGTCGGCCGCCTTCTCCGCCGAGCGGACGGCCACGGCCAGCTCGCGGGCGGGAACCCTGGCGAGCAGGCCCTCGACCACGAACCGGCCGAGCTGGCCGGTGGCACCGGTGACGACGATCATTGCGTTCTCCTCGAAAGGTTGGACTGCTGCTTCGCCACTCACTTTATGGAGGGCACTAACCTTCCGTAAGTACGCACTTCAAAGTAGGGTACTGACATGGAGGTAATCGAAAGAGAAGGCTCACTGCTGGAGCGGCTGCCGGACGTCTACGACCGGATGTGCCCCTCCCGCGGCGTACTGGAGCACGTCACCAGCCGCTGGGGCGTGCTGGTGCTGGTGGCCCTGCTGGAGCGCGGGTACCGCTTCAGCGAGCTGCGCCGCCGGGTCTCCGGGGTGAGCGAGAAGATGCTCGCCCAGACGCTGCAGAACCTGGAGCGCGACGGCTTCGTGCTACGGGTGGCGCACCCGGTGATCCCGCCCCGGGTGGACTACAGCCTGACACCCCTGGGCGAGGAGGCCGCGGAGCGGGTCTCCGGCCTCGCGCACTTCGTGGAGGCCCGGATGTGCGCCGTCGCCGAGGCCCGCGAGCGCTACGACACCCGCCAGGGCACGGCCGAGGCCGACCGGGGCGCGGCCCAGGGCCGGTGAGGACAAGCCCTAGGCGTCCGGCCGCTCGGGGGTGGGCGTGCGCGGTGCCCGGTCGGCCGCGTACATGCACCGCACGATCCGCTCGTGGAGGTCCCCGACCCGGTCGACCACCCGGACGTTGACCGACATCTCCTCGACGACCGTCATCGCCCGCTCGGTGAACCAGCCGAGCAGCAGCCGGCTCTGACCGGCCATCGGCCAGCCGGGCCCGATGGCCGGGAGGAAGAAGTCCTCGCCGTGCGCCAGCCCCTGGGCCTCCAGCTCGGCCCGGGCCTCCTCGACCGTCCTCCACCGGGGCGGGTGGACCGGCAACGAGGGGTCAGCCCCCGGGGTGAGGGCCGCCAGGTAGCGGATCTGCCGGACGACCGCCGTGTCCTGGCCCCCGTTCAGCAGCTCCGACACCCAGGCCAGCCGCCCGCCCGGCGCCAGGCCCGCTTTCACCCGGCCGGTGTGCCCCAGCGCCGGCCGCACCGCCCGCGCGTACTGGGCCCGGGCCAGCGCCGCACCGGCGGAGGCCACCGCCGCGGTGGCCGCGCTCTGGGTGTCCAGCAGCTGCAACCGCCACGGCCAGTGGGCCAGGCTGTCGGCCGGGAGATTGCCCCGCACGACGCTGTACAGCAGCAGCAGGACCGAGAGCACCACCACGGCGGTCAGCAGTCTGGACAGCAGGGCGTTCCGCCGCACGACCCGCTGCTGGTATTGATCGTTCACGCTGACCCCCCGGCCCCCGCGCCGGCCGCAGCGCGGCCGACTGCCCACGACTGTAGGCAGCTCGGGCTCCGCGCGGTAGGCCGCCCGGCGGCGCTCAGGAGTCCTCGGCGGCCTTCGGGCGGCGCCAGACCAGCGGGAGGGCGAGGGCGGCGCCCACCCCCATCGCCGCCCGGCCGACGATCAGCCCGGTGACCCCCGGGGCGAACGCCGCCACCAGCGAGACCACGCCCATCACCAGCAGGCCGATCTCCAGCATCCGCTTGCGGCCGAACACGTCGCCGAGCCGGCCCGCCGCCAGCACCAGCGCACCGGTCGACAGGCTGAAGGCGTTGTTCGCCCACTGGAGGTCGGGCAGCGAGACCGCGAGCTCCTTGGAGATGGTCGGCACCGCCACCCCGAAGTCGGCGAAGGTCAGCCAGACCATGCCGGCCGCGACGCACATCCCGGTCAGCGCCTTCCACCGGTGCTCGGAGTAGCCCTGCGGCGGTCGACCGCTCGACTCGGCCATGAACCCGGCTCCCCACGCTCTGACCGGCCGTTCGCCGGGGCGGTGGGTCCACTATCGGCAACCGCGGGGCCCGGCCGGCGGGCGACACCCTCGGCCTGCGGCGCGGCTCCGCCGGATGGCCCCGGGACGGCCGGGAGCGCCCGGCCCAGGGGCCCGGCCGGGCGCTCGTCTGCCGCCGGCTCGGTCAGCCGACCGTCCAGGTGTCGCTGCCGTGCAGCAGGGCGGTGAGCCCGCCCGGGCCGCGGTCGGCAGTGGCGCGCTCCAACTGCTCGGCCATCAGCGTGTCGTAGACCGGGCGCCGGACGTCGCGCAGGACGCCGATCGGGGTGTGGTGCAGGGTGTCGGCGTCGGCGAGCCGGGTGAGGGCGAAGGCGGTGGTGGGGTTGGCCGCGTGGGCGTCGTGCACCAGGATCCGCCCGTCGTCCGCCGCGGTGAGCTCGGTGACGGACAGTTCGCCGTCCGCCCCGCGCACCACCGCCTTGCCGGCGAAGGTGACCGGCTGCCCGTGTTCGAGGCGGATCAGCGCCTCGTCGCGGGTACCGGGCTCCTTGAGGACCTCGAAGGCGCCGTCGTTGAAGATGTTGCAGTTCTGGTAGATCTCCACCAGCGCGGTGCCCTCGTGCTCGGCCGCCGCCCGCAGCACGGACTGCAGGTGCTGGCGGTCGGAGTCGATGGTGCGGGCGACGAAGGTGGCCTCGGCGCCGATCGCCAGCGAGAGCGGGTTGAACGGCGCGTCCAGCGAGCCCATCGGGGTGGACTTGGTGATCTTCCCCAGCTCGCTGGTCGGCGAGTACTGCCCCTTGGTGAGGCCGTAGATCCGGTTGTTGAAGAGCAGGATCTTCAGGTTGACGTTGCGCCGCAGCGCGTGGATCAGGTGGTTGCCGCCGATCGAGAGGGCGTCGCCGTCACCGGTGACCACCCAGACCGACAGGTCGGGGCGGGAGGCGGCCAGCCCGGTGGCGATCGCCGGGGCACGGCCGTGGATGGAGTGCATCCCGTAGGTGTTCATGTAGTACGGGAACCGCGAGGAGCAGCCGATCCCGGAGACGAAGACGGTGTTCTCCCGCCGGATGCCCAGCTCGGGCATGAAGGCCTGGACGGCGGCGAGGATCGCGTAGTCGCCGCAGCCCGGGCACCAGCGGACCTCCTGGTCGGTCTTGAAGTCCTTGGCGCTCTGCGGGCCGTCGGCCTTGGGGACCAGCTCCAGGGAGCGGAAGGGTGCGGTCACTGCTGGTCTCCTTCGAGCGTTCCGATCGCGGCGAGCAGCACGTCCGCCAGCTGGGCCGCCTTGAAGGGGAGTCCGCGGACCTGGTTGTAGGACTGCGCGTCGACGAGGTAGCGGGCGCGCAGCAGCAGGGCCAGCTGCCCGAGGTTCATCTCGGGGACGATGACCTTCTCGTACGAGCGCAGGACCGCGCCGAGGTTGGCCGGGAACGGGTTGAGGTGGCGCAGGTGGGCCTGGGCCACCGTGGCGCCGTCGGCGCGAAGCCGGCGCACGGCGGCGGTGATCGGGCCGTAGGTGGAGCCCCAGCCCAGCACCAGCACCCGGGCGTCGTGGTCCGGGTCGTCCACATCGAGGTCGGGGACGGTGATCCCGTCGATCTTGGCCTGGCGGGTGCGGACCATGAAGTCGTGGTTGGCCGGGTCGTAGGAGATGTTGCCGGTGCCGTCCTGCTTCTCGATCCCGCCGATGCGGTGTTCGAGGCCGGGCGTGCCGGGCACCGCCCACGGGCGGGCCAGGGTCTGCGGGTCGCGCTTGTAGGGCCAGAAGGCGGGCGAGCCGTCCGGCAGCACGTGGTTCGGGCCGGCGGCGAACTCCACGGCGAGGTCGGGGAGTTCGTCGACCGACGGGATCCGCCAGGGCTCCGAGCCGTTGGCCAGGTAGCCGTCCGAGAGCAGGAACACCGGGGTGCGGTAGGTGATCGCGATCCGGGCCGCCTCCAGCGCCGCGTCGAAGCACTCGGCGGGGGTCGCCGGGGCCACGATCGGCACCGGCGCCTCGCCGTTGCGTCCGAACATCGCCTGCAGCAGGTCGGCCTGCTCGGTCTTGGTGGGCAGCCCGGTGGAGGGGCCGCCGCGCTGGATGTCCACCACCAGCAGGGGCAGTTCGAGGGAGACCGCGAGGCCGATGGTCTCCGACTTCAGCGCCACCCCGGGCCCGGAGGTGGTGGTGACGCCGAGCGCCCCGCCGAACGCCGCCCCGAGCGCGGCGCCGATGCCGGCGATCTCGTCCTCCGCCTGGAAGGTCCGCACCCCGAAGTTCTTGTGCCGGCTCAGCTCGTGCAGGATGTCCGAGGCCGGGGTGATCGGGTACGAGCCGAGGAACAGCGGCAGCCCGGAGCGTTCGCCCGCCGCGATCAGGCCGTAGGACAGCGCCAGGTTCCCGGAGATGTTGCGGTAGGTGCCGGCCGGCAGCCGGGCGGGCGGGATCTCGTAGGAGACGGCGAAGTCCTCGGTGGTCTCGCCGAAGTTCCAACCGGCCTTGAACGCGGTGATATTGGCCTCGGCGATGGCGGGCTTCTTGGCGAACTTCTGCCGTAGGAAGGCCTCGGTGCCGTGGGTGGGGCGGTGGTACATCCAGGACAGCAGGCCGAGGGCGAACATGTTCTTCGCCCGCTCGGCGTCCTTGCGGGCCAGGCCGCTGTCCTTGAGCGCTTCCAGGGTGAGCGTGGTCAGCGGCACCCGGTGCAGGTGGTAGGCGTCCAGCGAGCCGTCACCGAGCGGGTCGGCGCCGTAGCCGACCTTCGCCAGGGCCCGCTTGGTGAACTCGTCGGTATTCACGATGATCTCCGCGCCACGCGGCAGATCGGCAAGATTGGCCTTCAGTGCGGCCGGGTTCATCGCCACCAGGACGTTCGGCGCGTCGCCCGGAGTCAGAATGTCATGATCGGCAAAGTGCAACTGGAAACTCGACACACCGGGGAGCGTCCCGGCGGGGGCCCGGATCTCGGCCGGGAAGTTCGGCAGGGTGGAGAGGTCGTTCCCGAAGGACGCCGTCTCCGAGGTGAAGCGGTCACCCGTGAGCTGCATTCCGTCGCCGGAGTCACCCGCGAAACGGATGATCACCCGATCCAGACGCCGGATCGGCTTGGCGGGTCTTGCGCCGACACCGGACCGGGTGGCGGACTCCGGTCCGTCCTCCCCGTCCGATCCGTCCACTGCTGCTGACTGATCGACCTGACTGGTCACTGCCGCGGACCTCCTCGTGGCGCCAGCCGCGGGCGTGAGCCGTGTGCCCCGTCCGCCTGGTGCACCGAATCGCATCCTAAGCGGGCCGGGGCCGGCGGGAGGGGAACTCGGACTCATGGGGCGCCCCGGCTCGCCCGGATGCCTCGCCTCCGCTTGCGGCGGCGCCCGGGGCCGCTCCGGGGGGCCGCGGGCACCCGCAGGTCAGGAGTTCAGATAGGTCAGCACGGCCAGCACCCGGCGGTGGTCGGCCGGGCTCTGGGCCAGGCCCAGCTTCAGGAAGATGTTGGACACGTGCTTCTCCACCGCGCCGTCCGAGACCACCAGGCGACGGGCGATCGCGGTGTTCGTCCGGCCCTCCGCCATCAGGCCCATCACCTCGCGCTCGCGCGGGGTGAGGCCGGCCAGCACGTCACCCTTACGGCTGCGGCTGAGGAGCTGCTGCACCACCTCCGGGTCCAGCGCCGTCCCGCCCTCGGCCACCCGCACCACCGCGTCCACGAACTCCCGGACCTCGGCCACCCGGTCCTTCAGCAGGTACCCGACACCACGGGTGGAGCCCGCCAGCAGCTCGCCCGCGTAGCGCTCCTCCACGTACTGGGAGAGCACCAGCACGCCCAGGCCGGGGTGGAGGCCGCGCAGCGTGACGCAGGCGCGGACGCCCTCGTCGGTGTGGGTCGGGGGCATCCGGACGTCCGCCACCACGACGTCCGGGAGCTCACCGGCGGTGGCCAGGTCGTGGACGGTCCTCAGCAGCGCCTCGCCGTCACCGACGCCGGCCACCACCTCCAGGCCCCGGTCGGTGAGCAGACGGGTCAGGCCCTCCCGCAGGAGTACGGAGTCCTCGGCGATGACGACGCGCAGCATGATGGGGAAGGCCCTTCCAGACAGCCGGATCTTGATCGACCCGAACAGTCTCGCGCATCCCCGGCGGGCACCGGCCCGGAACGGCCGACCCGGGGGGCGGACCGACCCGGCAGCGGACCGACCCGACCGCGGGCGCCCGGCTACATGGTGCGGATGGCGACCGTGTCGCAGAGCTCCTGCAGGGCGGCCTTCGCCGGGCAGTCCGGCAGCGGGTCGAGCAGGGCGCGGGCCTCCTCGGCGTAGCGCAGCGTCTCGCGGCGGGCCCGCTCCAGCGCCGGGTGGCGCCGCAGCAGCCGCAGCGCCTCGGCGTGGGCGGCGTCGTCGGCGGCGAGGTCGGTGTCGAGCAGCTCGCGCAGCCGGATGTCCTCGGCGTCCGTCGGGTCGGCCGGGAGCTGACGGAGCAGCAGGACCGGCAGGGTGGGGACGCCTTCGCGCAGGTCGGTGCCGGGGGTCTTGCCGGACTCGTGGCCGTCGCTGGCGATGTCCAGGACGTCGTCGGCCAGCTGGAAGGCGGTGCCGATCCGCTCGCCGTACTGGGTGAGGCTGTCCACCACCCAGCGCTCGGCGCCGGCCATCAGCGCGCCGAAGCGGCAGGAGACGGCGACCAGCGAGCCGGTCTTGCCGGCGATGACGTCCAGGTAGTGCTGGAGCTCGTCGTCACCGGGCCGGGGGCCGGCGGTCTCCAGGATCTGGCCGGTGACCAGCCGCTCGAAGGCGTCGGACTGGATCCGGACCGCCTCCGGACCGAGGTCGGCGAGCACCTGGGAGGCGCGGGAGAAGAGGAAGTCACCGGTGAGGATGGCGACCGAGTTGTCCCAGCGGGAGTTGGCGCTCGGGGCGCCGCGCCGCACGGGCGCCTCGTCCATCACGTCGTCGTGGTACAGCGTGGCGAGGTGGGTCAGCTCGACCACCACGGCGGCCGGCACCACACCGGGGGCGTTCGGGTCGCCGAACTGGGCGGCCAGCATGACCAGCAGCGGGCGGAAGCGCTTGCCGCCGGCCTCGATCAGGTGGCTGGCGGTGATCGTGATGAACGGGACCTCGCTCTTGACGGCCTCGACCAGCGAGGCCTCCACGGCGTCCATTCCGGCCCGGACGTCGCGGGTCAGATCGCGGTCCTGCACGCTCAGCCCGAAGGGCCCCACGACGGTCACGAAGACCACTCCTGTCCCTGGTCGATCAAGCGGGCTGGTCCCTGCGCCCCGCCGTTACACGTACAGGCAGCGTATCCGGTCGGGAGTGGATCACTGCACGGGCGGGGCCCACGACGGTCGGTCGTGGGCCCCGGACGCACGCGGCTGGGGTGCTGCGGTCTAGCGGACGAAGACCGAGGCCTTCGAGGCCAGGTCGAGGAAGTACTGCGGGAGCAGGCCGAGCCCGAGCGTGACCAGCACCCCGACACCGATCGCGGTGGCGGTGAGCGGGCTGGGCACGGTGACGGCGGGGCCGTTGGGCTGCGGGTCGGAGAAGAACATCAGCACGATGACCCGGATGTAGAAGAAGGCCGCGACCGCCGAGCTGAGCACACCGACGATCACCAGCGGGGTGGCCCCGCCGGCCGCGGCGGCCTGGAAGACCGCGAACTTCCCGGTGAAGCCACTGGTGAGCGGGATGCCGGCGAAGGCCAGCAGGAAGAGCGCGAAGACCGCGGCCACCAGCGGCGAGCGCCGCCCGAGGCCGGCCCAGCTGGAGAGGTGGGTGGCCTCGCCCTTGGAGTCGCGGACCAGGGTCACCACGGCGAAGGCGCCGAGGGTGACGAAGGAGTAGGCGAGCAGGTAGAAGAGGACGGCCCCGAGGCCCTGCCGGCTGGTGGCGATCAGGCCGGTCAGGATGAAGCCGGCGTGGGCGATCGAGGAGTACGCCAGCAGCCGCTTCACGTCCTGCTGGGTGACCGCGAGGATCGCGCCGACCACCATGGTGAGAATCGCCACACCCCACATGACGGGCCGCCAGTCCCAGCGCAGGCCGGGGAAGGCCACGTAGAACAGCCGCAGGAAGGCACCGAAGGCGGCCGTCTTGGTGGCCGCGGCCATGAAGCCGGTGACCGGGGTGGGCGCGCCCTGGTACACGTCCGGGGTCCAGGAGTGGAACGGCACCGCGCCGACCTTGAACAGCAGGCCGACCGAGACCATCGCCAGGCCGATCAGCAGCAGCGCGTCGTTCTGGGTCGTGGTGGCCAGCGCCGGGGTGACCGGGGCGACGCCGGAGACCACGTCCGCGATGTCGCCGAGCTGGACGCTGCCCGCGTAGCCGTAGAGCAGGGCGGTGCCGAACAGGAAGAAGGCCGAGGCGAACGCGCCGAGCAGGAAGTACTTGACCGCCGCCTCCTGGGAGAGCAGCCGGCGCCGCCGGGCCAGGGCGCAGAGCAGGTAGAGCGGGAGGGAGAACACCTCCAGCGCCACGAACATGGTCAGCAGGTCGTTGGCGGCCGGGAAGAGCAGCATGCCGCCGACCGCGAACAGGGTGAGCGGGAAGACCTCGCTGGTCCGAAAGCCCGCCCGGGTCGCCTCGCGCTCCTGCTCGCCACCGGGGACGGCCGCGCCCTGGGCGGTGAAGGCGTCCACCCGGTTGCCGTTCAGCCGCGGCTCCAGCCGGCCCTCGGCGAAGGTGAGCACCGCCAGGATCGCGGTGAGCAGGATGACACCCTGGAGGAACAGCGCCGGGCCGTCGATCGCCACCGCGCCCATCGCCAGCAGGCCCGCCTTGGTGGTGGCGTGGCCCTGGGCGGCGAGCACGATCACCGCGGCGAAGGCGCCGGCGAGGCCGAGCAGGGCGATCACCAGCTGAGCACCGTGCCGCTGCCGGCGGGGCAGGAAGGCCTCCGCGAGGATGCCGACCAGGGCCGCGCCGAAGACCACCAGCATCGGTGAGAGCTGGCCGTACTCGATGTGCGGAGCCGGGATGCTGGGGCTGTTGCCGCCCGCGGCGGCCAGCCAGTGGATGGCGCTCACTCGTGCTCACCTCCGGTGGTGGCGGCGACCGGGTGGGCCGGTGCCGGGTCGGTCTGGTGGACCTGCGACAGCGTGGCGTCCACCGCCGGGTTGACGATGTCGGTGAGCGGCTTGGGGTAGACGCCGAGCAGGATGGTCAGCGCCACCAGCGGGGCGACCACGGCCAGTTCGCGCAGCTTCAGGTCGTGCAGGTGGCGCACACCCTCCTTGACCGGGCCGGTCATGGTGCGCTGGTAGAGCACCAGGGCGTAGAGCGCGGCCAGCACGATGCCGAAGGTGGCGATGATGCCGATCACCGGGTAGCGCGAGAAGGTGCCCACCAGGACCAGGAACTCGCTGACGAACGGGGCGAGTCCGGGCAGCGACAGGGTGGCCAGGCCGCCGATCAGGAAGGTGCCGGCCAGCACCGGGGCGACCTTCTGGACGCCGCCGTAGTCCGCGATCAGGCGCGAGCCCCGGCGGGAGATCAGGAAGCCGGCCACCAGCATCCACGCGGCGGTGGAGATGCCGTGGTTGACCATGTAGAGGGTGGCACCGGTCTGGCCCTGGCTGGTCATCGCGAAGATGCCCATGATGATGAAGCCGAAGTGCGAGATCGAGGCGTAGGCGACCAGCCGCTTGATGTCCTTCTGGCCGACGGCCAGCAGCGCGCCGTAGACGATGGAGACCAGCGAGAGCACCATGATCGCCGGGGCGAAGGTCTTCGAGGCGTCCGGGAAGAGCCCGAGGCAGAACCGCAGCATCGCGAAGGTGCCGACCTTGTCGACCACCGCGGTGATCAGGACGGCGGTGCCGGCGGTGGCCTCGCCCATCGCGTTCGGAAGCCAGGTGTGCAGCGGCCACAGCGGGGCCTTCACCGCGAAGGCGAAGAAGAAGCCGAGGAACAGCGCCTTCTGCGCGACCGGGTCGATCACCAGCTTGCCGTCCGCGATGGCCCCGGTCAGGGTCTGCAGGTCGAAGGTGGCGAAGCCCTGGCCCTGCCCGATCACGTACAGCCCGATCACGGCGGCCAGCATGATCAGGCCGCCGAGCAGGTTGTAGAGCAGGAACTTCACGGCCGCGTACGAGCGCTGGGCCGCCGAGTCGGGGCCGCCCGCCCGGTCGCCGAAGCCGCCGATCAGGAAGTACATCGGGATCAGCATGGCTTCGAAGAAGACGTAGAACAGGAAGACGTCGGTGGCCAGGAAGGAGACGATCACCATCGCCTCCACCGCCAGGATCAGGGCGAAGAAGCCCTGGGTCCGGCGGCGGTTCTCGAACGTGCCCTCCGGGGATTCCGCGGGATCGGCTTCGTGCCAGGAGGCGAGCATCACCAGCGGCACCAGGACTGCGGTCAGCAGGGTCAGCACCGCGCCGATGCCGTCCACCCCGAGCGAGAAGCTGATGCCGAAGGAGCGGATCCAGCTGTGGGACTCGGTCAGCTGGTAGCGCGCCCCGCCCGGCTCGAACCTGGCGGCCACCAGGGCGGTGAGCGCCAGGGTGGCCGCCGAGACGGCGATCGCGACGGTCTTGGCGGTCCGGCGGCGGGCGTCGGTGCTGCCGGCCGGCAGCGCGGCGGTCAGCACCGCGCCGGCGGCGGGGACGGCACAGGTGGCGGTCAGCAGGTAGCTCATGGCCGTCCTCCCACCGGAACACGCCCGCGCAGCGGGCACACGCGCCGAGCCGACGAGCGCGCCGGTGCCGAGAGCGAGGAGCGACGAGCGACCGACGGAGGAAGGGGTGCCGGAGCGACGACTGTCGTCACCGGGCCTGAGCGCTCGGGGGCGAGCGCGCGAGTCACAGTCATCTAGACCGACCTCATCAGGAGAGTGGTGGCGACCAGCACCAGCGTGCCGCCGAACATGGAGAGCGCGTACGAGCGCACGAACCCGGTCTGCATCCGGCGCAGCCGTCCGGAGAGCCCGCCGATGGTGGCGGCCAGCCCGTTGACGAAGCCGTCCACCGCCTTGCTGTCGAAGAAGACCAGCGAGGCGACCAGGCCGGTGCCCGGGCGGACCAGCACCGCGTGGTTGATCTCGTCCTGCATCAGGTCGCGCCGGGCGGCCCTGGTGAGCAGCGAGCCCACCGGCGGGGTGACCGGGACGGGCGAGCGGCCGTACATCAGGTACGAGACGGCCACGCCGACCACCATCAGGGCGGTGGTGATCAGGGTGACGGTCAGCGGGGTCAGCGGGGAGTTGCCCTCCGCGTGGCCGGTGACCGGCTCCAGCCAGTTGACGAAGGAGTCGCCGAGGGTGAAGAGGCCGCCCGCGAAGACCGAGCCGAAGGCCAGGACGATCATCGGCAGCGTCATGGTGGACGGCGACTCGTGCGGGTGCGGGTCGTGGCCCTCGGCGTCCGGCTGCCAGCGCCGCTCGCCGAAGAAGGTCAGCAGCATCACCCGGGTCATGTAGAACGCGGTGACGGCGGCGCCGATCAGCGCGCAGGTGCCGAGGATCCAGCCCTCGGTGCCGCCCTTGGCGAAGGCCGCCTCGATGATCTTGTCCTTGGAGAAGAAGCCGGACAGACCGGGGAAGCCGATGATCGCCAGGTAGCCCAGGCCGAAGGTGACGAAGGTGATCGGCATGAACTTGCGCAGGCCGCCGAAGTGACGCATGTTCACCTCGTCGTTCATGCCGTGCATGACCGAGCCGGCGCCGAGGAAGAGCCCGGCCTTGAAGAAGCCGTGGGTCACCAGGTGCATGATCGCGAAGGCGTAGCCGATCGGGCCGAGACCGGCCGCCAGGATCATGTAGCCGATCTGCGACATGGTCGAGCCGGCCAGCGCCTTCTTGATGTCGTCCTTGGCGCAACCGACGATCGCACCGTAGAGCAGGGTGACCGTGCCGACCACCACCACGACCAGCTGCGCGTCCGGCGCCAGGTTGAAGATCGCCGAGGAGCGGGTGATCAGGTAGACGCCGGCGGTGACCATGGTGGCGGCGTGGATCAGGGCCGAGACCGGGGTCGGGCCCTCCATCGCGTCACCGAGCCAGGACTGCAGCGGCACCTGGGCCGACTTGCCGCAGGCCGCCAGCAGCAGCATCAGGCCGATCGCGGTGAGCCGCCCCTCGTTCGCCTGGCCCGCGGCGCCGAAGACCGGCCCGAAGGTGAAGCTGCCGAAGGTGGTGAACATCAGCATGATCGCGATCGACAGGCCCAGGTCGCCGACCCGGTTGACCAGGAAGGCCTTCTTGGCCGCGGTGGCCGCGGCGGGCTTGTGCTGCCAGAAGCCGATCAAGAGGTACGAGGCCAGGCCCACGCCCTCCCACCCGACGTACAGCAGCAGGTAGTTGTCGGCCAGCACCAGCAGCAGCATGGCCGCCAGGAACAGGTTGAGGTAGCCGAAGAAGCGCCGGCGGCGCTCGTCGTGCGCCATGTAACCCACCGAGTAGAGGTGGATCAGGGTGCCGACGCCGGAGATCAGCAGCACGAAGACGATGGACAGCTGGTCGAGCTGGAAGGCGACGTCGGCCTGGAAGCCGTTCACCGGGATCCAGCTGAACAGCGTCTCGTGCAGCGTCCGGTCGTCGCCCGGGCGGCCGAGCAGGTCGGCGAAGAGCGCGAGGCCGAAGCCGAAGGAGACGGCGGCCAGCAGCGTGGCCAGCCAGTGGCCGAAGCGGTCCAGCCGGCGCCCGCCGAGCAGCAGCAGGGCAGCACCGGCCAGCGGGGCCGCCACGAGCAGCGGAATGAGAGAGTTCACCGAAGGCCCTCCGCCTACAGCTTCATCAGGTTGCTGTCATCGACCGAAGCCGAGTGCCTGGTCCGGAAGATGGACACGATGATCGCCAGTCCGACCACGACCTCGGCCGCGGCGACCACCATGGTGAAGAACGCGATGATCTGGCCGTCCAGGTTGCCGTGCAGCCGGGAGAAGGTGACCAGCGCCAGGTTCGAGGCGTTGAGCATCAGCTCCACGCACATGAACAGCACGATCGCGTTCCGCCGGATCAGCACTCCGGACGCACCGATGGTGAACAGCAGGGCGGCGAGGTAGAGGTAGTTGACGGGGTTCACTCCGTCTCCTCCTTCACGTCCGTGGCTGGCGCGGGCTTGGCGGGCGCGGGCTTGGTGGGCACGGTCTCCAGCTCCTTGCGCGGGCCGGCGACCGGCGGCCGCGCGGAGGACGGGCGGCCCAGCCAGTCGGCGGTGCTCTCCTCCAGCTCGGCCATCCGCTCCAGCATCGGCCGGCTGACGTCGCGGATCTGGCCGCGCTCGCGCAGGGTGGCCATCACCGAGTCCTCGGAGATGGTGCCGTCCGGCAGCAGGGCCGGGATGTCCACCGCGTTGTGCCGCGCGTACACGCCCGGGGCGGGCATCGGCGGCAGCTGGATGTTGTCGCGCACCCGCAGGGCCGCCAGCTCGCGCTGGGTGGCCGCCGGCCGGACCCGCTCGCGGTGGGTCAGCACCATGGCGCCGATCGCGGCCGTGATCAGCAGCGCGCCGGTGACCTCGAAGGCCCAGACGTACTTGGTGAAGATCAGCCGGGCCAGACCCTGGACGTTGCCCTCGGCGTTGGCCTCGGTCAGTCCGGTGAAGTGGTCGAGCTTCGCGTTGGCGATCCCCGCGATCAGCAGCACCCCGAAGCCGAGGCCGCAGACCACCGCGGCGATCCGCTGGCCCTTGAGCTGCTCCTTCAGCGAGTCCGCCGAGGTGACGCCGACCAGCATCACCACGAACAGGAAGAGCATCATGATCGCGCCGGTGTAGACGACGATCTGCACCACGCCCAGGAACACCGCGCCCTGGGCCAGGTAACAGACCGCCAGCGCCAGCATGGTGGCGGCCAGGCAGAGCGCGCTGTGCACCGCCTTCTTCATCAGCAGCATGCCCAGTGCGCCGCCGACGGCGATCACGGCGAGGACCCAGAACTGGACGGCCTCTCCGGTGGAGGTCATGACTGCACCTCCTTCTCGCGGCTCTCGGGGTCGGTGCGCTCCTGCTGGACGGTGCCGGGGGCGGCCGCGGTGATCTCACCGCGGTAGTACGCGCCCTCGTCGGCGCCGGGGAAGATCGAGTGCGGCGAGTCGACCATGCCCTCGGTCAGCCCGACCAGCAGCTGCTCCTTGGTGAAGATCAGGTCGGCCCGGCTGGAGTCGGCCAGCTCGTACTCGTTGGTCATGGTCAGCGCGCGGGTCGGGCAGGCCTCGATGCACAGCCCGCACAGGATGCAGCGGGCGTAGTTGATCTGGTAGACCGCGCCGTAGCGCTCACCGGGCGAGTAGCGCTCCTCCTCGGTGTTGTCCGCGCCCTCGACGTAGATGGCGTCGGCCGGGCAGGCCCAGGCGCACAGCTCGCAGCCGACGCACTTCTCCAGGCCGTCCGGGTGCCGGTTCAGCTGGTGGCGGCCGTGGAAGCGCGGGGCGGTGGGCTTCTTCTGCTCCGGGTACTGCTCGGTCAGCCGCTTCTTGAACATGGCCTGGAAGGTCACGCCGAAGCCGGCGGCCGGGCCAAGGATCGACGGCTTGTCAGCGCTCTTGTCCGACATCTCGGTTCAGCTCCCTTCGGAATGGTCGGCCCCGTTGAGGGCGTCCTGCAGTTGCGGGGTCCGGCTGGGCCGGCGCGGCACCGGGGGGAGCTCCTGGCCGGGCAGCGGGGGCACCGGGTAGCCGCCCGCCATCGGGTCGAAGGCCTCCGGCGCCGGCCCGGCCGCGGGCTCGGGCTTGCGCCGGATCACGTCCCGCACCAGGGCGAGCAGCAGCAGCACCGCGATCGGCGCGCCGACGTAGAGCACCACCTTGCCGAAGTCGTACCCCTCGTTGCGCAGCGCCCGGACGCTGGCCACCATCACCAGCCAGACCAGCGAGACCGGGATCAGCACCTTCCAGCCCAGCTTCATGAACTGGTCGTAGCGCAGCCGGGGCAGCGTGCCGCGGAGCCAGATGAAGAAGAACAGCAGCAGCTGGATCTTGATGGTGATCCAGAGCAGCGGCCACCAGCCGTGGTTCGCCCCCTCCCAGAAGGTGGAGATCGGCCACGGGGCCCGCCAGCCGCCCAGGAAGAGGGTGGACGCCACCGCCGAGACGGTGACCATGTTGACGTACTCGGCCAGCATGAACATCGCGAACTTCAGCGAGCTGTACTCGGTGTTGAAGCCGCCGACCAGCTCGCCCTCGGCCTCCGGGAGGTCGAACGGCGCCCGGTTGGTCTCGCCGACCATCGCGATGATGTACACGATGAACGACACCGGCAGCAGCACCGCGAACCAGGTCGGCTGCTGCGAGGCGACGATCTCCGAGGTCGACATCGAACCCGAGTAGATGAACACCGCCGCGAAGGACAGGCCCATCGCGATCTCGTACGAGATCATCTGCGCGGCCGAGCGCACCCCGCCGAGCAGCGGGTAGGTGGAGCCGGAGGACCAGCCGGCCAGCACGATGCCGTAGATGCCGATCGAGGCGGTCGCCAGGATGTAGAGCAGGGCGATCGGCAGGTCGGTGAGCTGCATCGGGGTCCGGGTGCCGAAGATCGAGATCTCGTCGCCGGCCGGGCCGAAGGGGATCACCGCGAAGGCCATGAAGGCCGGGATGGCGCTGACGATCGGAGCCAGGATGTAGACCGCCTTGTCGGCGCCCTTCACCACCAGGTCCTCCTTCAGCGCCAGCTTGACGCCGTCGGCCAGCGACTGGAGCAGGCCCCACGGACCGTGCCGGTTGGGGCCGATCCGCAGCTGCATCCAGGCGACGACCTTGCGCTCCCAGACGATCGCGATCAGCACCGTGAGGACCAGGAAGGCGAAGACGAAGACCGCCTTCAGCAGCACCAACCACCAGGGGTCACGGCCGAAGAATCCCAGGGTCTCGTAGGCAGCAAGCATCACGCCTCCTCGGCCGCGGTGATGGTGACCAGGTGGCCGACGGTGGTGCCGAGCGCGCGGTGGGCGCCGCCCGGGGTGGAGTTGAGCGGCAGCCAGACCGTGCGGTCGGGCAGCTCCTGGTTGAGCTCCAGCGGCAGCACCAGCGAGCCGGCCGGACCGGTGATCCGCACGCTCCGCTCGGCGCCGATCTCCTTGGCGGTCACCGGCGACAGCCTGGCCACCGCCGGGTGCCGGGTGCCCGCCAGGTGCGGATCGCCCTGCTGGAGCGAGCCGTTGTCCAGCAGCAGCCGGTGGCCCGCCAGCACGGCCTGGCCGGCGGTCGGGCGCGGCAGCGGGTCCGGGTGGACGGCCGGCGCGGTCGGGCGGTCGCCCTGCCACGGGGCGAAACGGTCCAGCTCGAACCGGGCCGCCCGCACGTCGGGCAGGCCCAGCGGGCGGCCGAACGCCTCCGCCAGCATGTTCAGCACCCTGACGTCCGAGTGCAGTTGGCGCTGCATCAGCTGGTCCGCCTTGAGCGCCGGCTCGAACATCCGGACCCGGCCCTCCCAGTCCAGGAAGGTGCCGGCCTTCTCGGCCACCGCGGCCACCGGCAGCACCACGTCGGCGTGCTCGGTGACGGCGGACGGCCGCAGCTCCAGCGAGAGCACGAAGGAGGCCCTGGTCAGCGCCTCCTCGGCGAGCGCCGGATCCGGCAGGTCGTCCAGGCCGACCCCGCCGAGCACCAGCGCCGTCAGGTCGCCCCGCACGGTCGCGGCCAGCATCTGGTCGGTGTCCCGGCCGAGCCGCACCGGCAGGTCGGACACCCCCCACAGCTCGGCCGCCTCGGCCCGCGCGGCCGGTACGGACACCGCCCGGCCACCGGGCAGCAGCCCCGGCAGCGCCCCGGCCTCGACCGCACCCCGCTCGCCCGCCCGGCGCGGCACCCAGGCCAGCTCGGCCCCGGTCACCGCGGCCAGCCGCAGCGCGGCGGAGAGCCCGCCCGGGACGGCGGCCAGCCGCTCGCCCACCAGGATCACGGCGCCCGGGCTGCGCAGCTGGTCGGCGGCCCGGCCGGCGTCGTCCGCCAGCACATCGTCGCCGGCCAGCGCCGTCAGCCACTCCGCCTCGGTGCCGGGCGCGGCCGGCAGCAGCGCGCCGTGCAGCTTGCCCAGGCCCCGCGTGGCGTGCGAGGCGATCGCGTAGACCTTGAGACCGGCGGCCCGGTTGGCCTTGCGCAGCCGCAGGAAGACGATCGGCGCCTCCTCCTCGGGCTCCAGCCCGGCCAGCAGCACCGCGGGGGCCGCCTCCAGCGCCGCGTACGAGACGCCCTCGCCGTCCAGGTCGACCCCGCGGCCGGCGACGGCGGCGGCCAGGAAGTCCGCCTCCTCACCGCTGTGCGGGCGGGCCCGGAAGTCCACGTCGTTGGTGCCCAGCACCACCCGGGCGAACTTGGCGTAGCCGTAGGCGTCCTCGACCGTCACCCGGCCGCCGGTGAGCACCCCGGCACGGGCGCCGCGCAGTCCCTCGGCGGCGGCGGCGAGCGCCTCGGACCAGGAGGCGGGGACGAGTTCACCGCTCGGGTCGCGGACCAGCGGGGTGGCCAGCCGGTCGCGCTGCTGCGCGTAGCGGAAGGCGAACCGGCCCTTGTCGCAGTTCCACTCCTCGTTGATCTCCGGCTCGTTGCCCGCCAGCCGGCGCAGCACCTTGCCGCGCCGGTGGTCGGTGCGCTGGCCGCAGCCGGCCGAGCAGTGCTCGCACACGCTGGGCGAGGAGACCAGGTCGAACGGCCGGGAGCGGAACCGGTAGGCGGCCGAGGTGAGCGCGCCGACCGGGCAGATCTGGATGGTGTTGCCGGAGAAGTACGACCGGAACTCGTCGCCCTCACCGGTGCCGACCTGCTGCAGCGCGCCGCGCTCGACCAGGTCGATGAACGGGTCGCCGGCGATCTCCTGGGAGAACCGGGTGCAGCGGGCGCACAGCACGCAGCGCTCGCGGTCCAGCAGCACCTGGGTGGAGATCGGCACCGGCTTCTCGTAGGTCCGCTTCATCCCCTCGAAGCGGGAGTCCGCGCCGCCGGTGGACATCGCCTGGTTCTGCAGCGGGCACTCGCCGCCCTTGTCGCAGACCGGGCAGTCCAGCGGGTGGTTGATCAGCAGCAGCTCCATCACGCCGCGCTGCGCCTTCTCGGCGACCGGCGAGCTGACCTGGGTGCGGACCACCATGCCCTCGGCCACCGGGATGGTGCACGAGGCGACCGGCTTGCGCTGGCCCTCGACCTCCACGATGCACTGCCGGCAGGCCCCGGCCGGGGCGAGCAGCGGGTGGTCGCAGAAGCGCGGGATCTGGGTGCCGATCTGTTCGGCGGCGCGGATCACCAGGGTGCCCTTGGGCACCTGGACCTCGACGCCGTCGATGGTGAGCGTGACCAGCTCCACCTGGGTGGAGGGCTCAGTGATCGTCACGCGTGCACCTCCCTCTCGGTGGCGGAATCGTGGGCGGGCGACCGGTCGGCCCACACCGTGGCGGCGGCCGGGTCGAAGGGGCAGCGGCGCTCGGCGATGTGCTGCTCGTACTCGGCGCGGAAGTGCTGGAGCGAGGAGACGATCGGGCTGGCGGCGCCGTCGCCGAGCGCGCAGAAGGACTTGCCGTTGATGTTGTCGGCGATGTCCAGCAGCTTCTCCAGGTCACCGTCGACGCCCTGGCCGGCCTCGATCCGCTTCAGCAGTTGGACCAGCCAGTAGGTGCCCTCCCGGCAGGGGGTGCACTTGCCGCAGGACTCGTGGGCGTAGAACTCCGTCCACCGGGTGACCGCCCGCACCACGCAGGTGGTCTCGTCGAAGACCTGCAGCGCCTTGGTGCCGAGCATCGAGCCGGCCGCGCCGACCCCCTCGTAGTCGAGCGGGACGTCGAGGTGCTGGTCGGTGAACATCGGGGTGGAGGAGCCGCCCGGGGTCCAGAACTTCAGCCGGTGGCCGGCCCGGACGCCGCCGCTGATGTCCAGCAGCTGGCGCAGCGTCACACCGAGCGGCGCCTCGTACTGGCCCGGGTTGGTGACGTGGCCGGACAGCGAGTACAGCGTGAAGCCCGGGGACTTCTCGGTGCCCAGCGACTTGAACCAGTCCTTGCCGCGGGCCAGGATCGGCGGCACCGAGGCGATCGACTCGACGTTGTTGACCACGGTCGGGCAGGCGTACAGACCGGCGATGGCCGGGAACGGGGGCCGCAGCCGCGGTTGGCCGCGGCGGCCCTCCAGCGAGTCCAGCAGCGCGGTCTCCTCGCCGCAGATGTACGCCCCGGCGCCCGCGTGCACGGTGATGTCGAGGTCGACCCCGGAGCCGAGGATGTCCTTGCCGAGGAAGCCGGCCTGGTAGGCCTCGGCGACCGCGGCGTGCAGCCGGCGCAGCACCGGGACCACCTCGCCGCGCAGGTAGATGAAGGCGTGGTCGCAGCGGATCGCGTAGGACGCGATGATCATGCCCTCGATCAGGCTGTGCGGGTTGGCGAAGAGCAGCGGGATGTCCTTGCAGGTGCCCGGCTCGGACTCGTCCGCGTTGACCACCAGGTAGTGCGGCTTGCCGTCGTTCTGCGGGATGAACTGCCACTTCATGCCGGTCGGGAAGCCGGCCCCGCCGCGGCCGCGCAGGCCGGAGTCCTTGACCAGCGCGATCACGTCGTCCGGCGGCATGGCGAGGGCGGCCCGCAGCCCCTCGTACCCCTCGTGCCGGCGGTAGGTTTCCAAGGTCCAGGGGCGGACGTCGTCCCAGGAGGCGGAGAGGACCGGTGAGAGGAGCTTCTCGGCCGGCTCGGCGGAGGTCATCACGCTTCCGTCCCTTCGTGCCGGGGGGCGACCACCTTGGTGCCCGGGGTGCCGGGCAGGGCCTCGCCCTTGGCCAGCCGGAGCCCGGCCAGCGAGGGCGCGCCACCGGCGCCGGAGTCGTCGACCGCGCCGGCGCGCTCGTCGGGGAAACCGGCCAGGATCCGGGAGGTCTCCCGGAAGGAGCAGAGCCGGGCGCCCCGGGTGGGCATCGGCTGCTGGCCGGCCCGCAGGTCGTCGACCAGCTGCCGGGCGCTCTCGGGCGTCTGGTTGTCGAAGAACTCCCAGTTGACCATCACCACGGGGGCGTAGTCGCAGGCCGCGTTGCACTCGATGTGCTCGATCGAGATCTCGCCGTCGGCGGTGGTCTCGTTGTTGCCGACGCCCAGGTGCTCCTGGAGCTCGGCGAAGATCTGGTCGCCGCCGAGCACCGCGCAGAGCGTGTTGGTGCAGACCCCGACGTGGTACTTCCCGGCGGGGCGCCGCCGGTACATCGTGTAGAAGGTCGCGACCGCGGTCACCTCGGCGGTGGTCAGGTCGAGCTGCTCGGCGCAGAAGCGGATGCCGGTCGGGCTGACGAAGCCCTCCTCGGCCTGCACCAGGTGCAGCAGCGGGAGCAGCGCGGAGCGGGCGACCGGGTAGCGGTCGATCAGCTCGCGGGCGTCCGAGGCGAGGCGCTCGCGCACCTCGGCCGGGTACGGCACGGCCGGCATCGCCGGCAGACCGAGTTCTACGTTGGTCACCGGTCCACGCCTCCCATCACCGGGTCGATCCCGGCCACCGCGACGATCACGTCGGCGACCTGGCCGCCCTCGCACATCGCCGCCATCGTCTGCAGGTTGGTGAACGACGGGTCGCGGAAGTGGACCCGGTAGGGCCGGGTGCCACCGTCGCTCACCACGTGCACCCCGAGCTCCCCCTTGGGCGACTCGACCGCCGTGTACGCCTGGCCGACCGGGACCCGGAAGCCCTCGGTGACCAGCTTGAAGTGGTGGATCAGGGCCTCCATCGAGGTGCCCATGATGGTGCGGATGTGGTCGAGCGAGTTGCCCATGCCGTCCGGGCCGACGGCCAGTTGGGCCGGCCAGGCGATCTTCTTGTCGGCCACCATCACCGGGCCGGGCTTCAGCCGGTCCAGGCACTGCTCGGCGATCCGCAGCGACTGCCGCATCTCCTCCAGGCGGATCAGGAACCGCCCGTAGGAGTCCGCGGTATCGGCGACCGCCACCTCGAAGTCGTAGTTCTCGTAGCCGCAGTACGGGTCGGACTTGCGCAGGTCGTGCGGCAGGCCGGTGGCCCGCAGGATCGGGCCGGTGGCGCCGAGCGCCAGACAGCCGGCCAGGTCCAGGTGGCCGACGTCGACCAGCCGGGCCTTGAACACCGGGTTGTCGGTGGCCAGTTTGTCGTACTCGTGCATCCGCGAGCGGAGCAGTTTGATGCCCTCGCGGACCTGGTCGACGGCGCCGGGCGGGAGGTCCTGGGCCAGGCCGCCGGGGCGGACGTAGGCGTGGTTCATCCGCAGGCCGGTGACCAGTTCGAAGATGTCGAGGATGACCTCGCGGTCCCGGAAGCCGTAGATCATCAGGGTGGTGGAGCCGATCTCCATGCCGCCGGTGGCCAGCGCCACCAGGTGCGAGGAGATCCGGTTGAGCTCCATCATCAGCACCCGGATCACGGTCGCCCGGTCCGGGACCTGGTCGGTGATCCCGAGCAGCTTCTCCACCGCGAGGCAGTACGCGGTCTCGTTGAACAGCGGGGTCAGGTAATCCATCCGGGTGACGAAGGTGGTGCCCTGGACCCAGTTGCGGAACTCCATGTTCTTCTCGATGCCGGTGTGCAGGTAGCCGATGCCGCAGCGGGCCTCGGTCACCGTCTCACCGTCGATCTCCAGGATCAGCCGCAGCACGCCGTGGGTGGACGGGTGCTGGGGGCCCATGTTGACGATGATCCGCTCGTCGTCGGCACGGCCGACGGCCTCGACCACCTCGCCCCAGTCGCCGCCGGTGACGGTGAACACCCGCCCCTCGGTGGTCTCGCGCGCACCTGCTTCATAGTGAGTGGTCATCAGCTGTACGACCTCCGCTGGTCGGGCGCCGGGATCTGGGCGCCCTTGTACTCGACGGGGATGCCGCCGAGCGGGTAGTCCTTGCGCTGCGGGTGGCCCAGCCAGTCGTCCGGCATCATGATCCGGGTCAGCGCGGGGTGGCCCTCGAAGACCAGGCCGAAGAAGTCGTAGGTCTCCCGCTCGTGCCAGTCGTTGGTCGGGTAGACGCTGACCACGGACGGGATCCGCGGGTCGGCGTCGGGCGCGGTGACCTCCAGCCGCAGCAGCCGGCCGTGGGTGATCGAGCGCAGGTGGTACACCGCGTGCAGCTCGCGGCCCTGGTCGCTCGGGTAGTGCACGCCGCTCACCCCGAGGCACAGCTCGTAGCGCAGCGCCGGGTCGTCGCGCAGGGTGCGGACGGCGCGCAGCAGGTGCTCGCGGCTGATGTGGAAGGTGAGTTCACCCCGGTCCACCACGGTCTTCTCGATCACCTCGGCCGGGTCGAGCCCCTGCTCCTCCAGGGCCCCCTCCAGCTCGTCGGCCACCTCGTCGAAGCCGTGCCCGTACGGGCGCACGCTCGCCGGGGGCAGCGCGATCGGGGCGGAAAGGCCGCCGAAGCCGGAGGTGTCGCCGGTGCCGTGGGCACCGAACATGCCCTGCCGGCGGCCGACCACCTCGACCGGCAGCTCGGTGCGCTGCGGCTCCTTGCGGGAGGCCGGGACGGTGCTGTCGTCGCTCATCGCAGCAGCCCGCCCATCTCGCTGGTCGGGGTGGCGTGCAGGGCGACCTGCTCCGCCTCCTCCTGCGCCCGGACCTTGTTGACCCCGAGCTTCTCGTGCTGGATCTTGTCGTGCAGCTTGATGATCGCGTCCAGCAGCATCTCCGGGCGGGGCGGGCAGCCCGGGAGGTAGATGTCGACCGGCACGATGTGGTCGACGCCCTGCACGATGGCGTAGTTGTTGAACATGCCGCCGGAGGAGGCGCAGACGCCCATCGAGATGACCCACTTGGGGTTCGGCATCTGGTCGTACACCTGGCGCAGCACCGGGGCCATCTTCTGGCTCACCCGGCCCGCCACGATCATCAGATCGGCCTGCCGCGGCGAGCCGCGGAACACCTCCATGCCGAACCGGGCCAGGTCGTAGCGGCCCGCGCCGGTGGTCATCATCTCGATCGCGCAGCAGGCGAGCCCGAAGGTGGCGGGGAAGACAGACGCCTTCCGCACCCACCCGGCGGCGGCCTCGACGCTGGTGAGCAGAAAGCCGCTCGGCAGCTTCTCCTCGATTCCCATCAGTTCCCTCTCAATGCGATCCAAGTCCGGTGGCGATGACGCCCGTTCACCTTGCGCGCCGGTTCACAAGGCCGGCCCGGTCAGTCCCACTCCAGACCGCCGCGGCGCCACACGTAGGCGTACGCGACGAAGACGGTGGCGATGAAGAGCAACATCTCGACCAGCCCGAAGATCCCCAGGGCGTCGAAGCTGACCGCCCACGGGTAGAGGAAGACGATCTCGATGTCGAAGACGATGAAGAGCATCGCCGTCAGGTAGTACTTGATCGGGAACCGACCGCCGCCCACGGGCTGCGGGGTCGGCTCGATGCCGCACTCGTACGCCTCCAACTTGGCCCGGTTGTACCGCTTGGGGCCGGTCAGTGAGGCCATCGTGACGGAGCCGACCGCGAACGCCGCCGCGATGGCACCGAGTACGAGGATCGGCGCGTAGGCATTCATAAGCCCCCGCTCCCTCCGTCCAGTCGTCCTTGACTGCAGATCGGAACCGCAGGATCACCGCAGGTGAGCCCGTGATCCACTTCCTGAGATCCAACTCATGTGAGGCAGTTCACAAAGCCTGGATCGAGCGCATCCTATGCCCGTCCGCTTGTGATCTGCGACACGCAGTCCCAGACGATCTTTGTGATCTACGCCACCTCGCAAAGGATCACGTAGGCGATCAAGTCGCAATCAATCAACACAGTGGAGGCAAATGGGCACAATCAGTCGCATTCAACAGTGAAGCGACAGGTCAGCGGCTCGCGCCTATATCAATCACGCGACGCCCGAAGCAAATTTCGGCCACCTCAGGTTGACGTGTTATAGGCCCTCACCCGCGAGAGTGGCCGGCCCGGTGCAGCCGCTTGACCCTTTGTTCACAAGCGCACGAACGCGGCGGTCCGCCGGATGCCGCCGCGGGACGCCACGACCACACTGGAAGCAGCACCCGTTCGCTCGCTTCCGCGCGCAGAGGAGCCGGCCATGTCGTTACCGCGCTACGGCGTCGCCATCGGCACGTTCCGGGAGTTCACCCGCGATCCGACCCACGACTTCGGCGAGTGGTACCACGGCCACCTGGTCCTGGACACTCCGCAGGGGCCCTACCAGGCGGCGCTGGACGTCGACTCCCCGAGCGGGGTCGGCGTCGCCTACCGGGTGGTCGACCGGCTGGAGGCCGCCGGCACCGCCGCCGTCCGGGCCCTGCCCGACGGCTTCCACCTGCTCGCCCGGCGCCCCGACTCGGGCGCGCTCGACTACCAGCGCAGCCCGATGCTCCGGGATCCGGCCTGGCTGCCGACCCTGCACACGCTGGTCGAGCGGCTGGTCGAGGCGCTGCTGCACCCGGCGGTCGGCGCCCCGGTGTACGGCCCCAACCTCGCCGACCGGCTGGCCGCACTGCTCGCCCGGCTCCGGGCGCCGCTCTCGCCGTGGGTGGCCAGCGACGGCGACAACGCCCTGGACGTGCTGGAGTCCAGGCTGCGCCGGGCGCACCGGATCTACGTGTTCGGCCAGGGCTTCACCGACGGCCCCGGCGTGCACGACGTCCACCTCAACCAGGGCGACCCGCCCGGCAGTCAGTGGTACGACACCGACGGCATCTGGCAGGACGGGGCGGTGCTCTGCGAGCGCCCTTCGGGCGAACTGACGGCCTGGCAGATCGAGTTCAACACCCAGCGGCTGCCGACCGACTCCGAGGGACACCCGATCTGACGGCCGGCTCCGCTGCCGGCTGCGACTCGGGAGTGGCGCAGGAGTAGCCACGGGCACAGTGGGCATGGATGACACGTTCGCGAGTGACACGTCCATGCCACCAGGCCCGTTCCCTCCGGAGGTTCCGCACGTGAAGCGCAAGCACTGGGCCCTGCTCCTGGCCGCCGCCACCGTCCCGCTCACCCTGGCGACCACCGCCGGATCCGCCGCCGCGGCCCCCGCGCTCCAGGTCGGCTGCACCTACACACCGGCCGTACCCGCCGACAACTTCAAGGGCATCCCGGTCTTCGACGCGGTCAAGGCCGCCAAGCCCTACAAGGCCACGCTGAAGACCCGGCAGGGCGACATCACCTTCAAGGCGCTGACCGACCAGGCTCCGTGCACCACCTTCTCGTTCCGCTTCCTCGCCGAGCACGACTTCTTCGACAAGAGCCACTGCCACCGGCTCACCACCCAGCGGATCTTCGTCCTCCAGTGCGGCGACCCGACCGGCACCGGCAGCGGCGGCCCGGGCTACTCGTTCCCGGACGAGAACCTGACCGGGGCGACCTACCCGGCCGGCACCGTGGCGATGGCCAACGCCGGCCCAAACACCAACGGCAGCCAGTTCTTCTTCGTCTGGAAGGACACCAAGCTCTCCCCCGCCTACACCCCGTTCGGCCAGGTCACCGGCGGCCTCGACGTGCTGCAGAAGATCGCCGCGGCGGGCGAGGACGACCAGAACGGGCCCGGCGACGGCTACCCGGCTCTGAAGACCGACATCCGCAACGTCAAGATCGCCAAGGGCTGACGCCGGCCCCGCTCCCGTACGGTGGGGGCCCACCCCCTCGCCGTACGGGAGCCGCGCACATGGACCGGACCACCTGGCAGACCGTCGACGCGCTGGTCGCCTGGCTGGACCGGGAGAGCCGGCTGCCGGCGGGTGACGAGAAGCTGCTGCGGATCCTCAAGCTCTCCGAGGAGGTCGGCGAGGTCGGCCGGGCCGTCATCGGCGCCACCGGCCAGAACCCGCGCAAGGGGGTCACGCACAGCTGGCAGGACGTCCAGCACGAGATCTGCGACGTGGTCCTCGCCGCCCTGGTCGCCCTGCGCACCCTCACCCCGGATGCCTGGGAGGTCTTCGAACAGCGGATGGCGTACGTCGAGCGGCGCTCCCTCGGCATCACCCCGACCGAGCGGCTCGACCTCATCCCGCTGCGGGAGGAGCACGCCGAGGAGATGGCCGCCGTGCTCGCCGACCCGGCCCTGTACACCTTCACCGGCGGCGCCCCCGACACCCCCGCGGAACTGCGCGCCCGCTACCGCCGGCTGGCCGCCGGCTCCCCCGAGCCCGGCACCAGCTGGCACAACTGGGTGGTCCGGCTGCGCACGGAGGGCTGCCTGACCGGGTACGTGCAGGCCACCGTCACCGGCCGCACCGCCGAGCTCGCCTGGGTGGTCGGCACCCCCTGGCAGGGCCGGGGCATCGCCACCGAGGCGGCCCGCGCCGCCGCCGTCGAGCTGACGGCCGGCCAGGTCGACACCCTGGTCGCCCACATCCACCCCGACCACCACGCCTCGGCCGCCGTCGCCACCGCCCTCGGCCTCACCCCCACCGACCGGTGGTACGACGGCGAACGCCGCTGGCAGTCCTGACCGGGCGCACCGCCGGCCCGCCCTACTGCTCGCCGAGCGCCATCCACTTCTCCGGCTTGGCCAGCGGCTCGAAGCCGACCTTGGCGTAGACCTCGTGGGCGTCGGCGGTGGCCAGCAGGACGCGCCGCAGGCCGTACTCGTCGAGGTGACCGCGCACGGCGGCGGCCAGCGCGGTGCCCAGACCGCGGCCGCGCGCCGCGGGAGCGATGTAGACGTCGCAGAGCCAGCCGAAGGTGGCCCGGTCGGTGACCAGCCGGGCGTAGCCGACCTGCGCACCCGAGGCACCGTCGTAGACACCGAAGTTGAGGGAGTGCGCGATCGCCCGGTCCTGCTTCTCCCGGGGGCGGCCGAGCGCCCAGTAGGCGTCCTCGGAGAGCCAGCGGTGGATCAGTGCGGCGTCGAGCCGGGCCGGGTCGGTGGAGATCTCGTAGCCGTCCGGCAGTTCGGTGTCCATGCCCGGATCCAAGCATTCCGACCCCGGAACGGGCCAGCGAAATCCTGCGGCCGCCCTGCCCGGGCCCGGGCGGATCCGGGCGGGGGCGGGGCGGCCGTCAGGCGTCAGGCGTCAGGCGTCAGGCGTTCGGGGTCAGGCGTTCGGGGTCAGGCGTTCGGAGCGACCTTGGTGAGGCCGTTGATCAGCCGGTCCATCGCGTCGCCGCCCTGGGGGTCGGTCAGGTTGGCGAGGAGCTTCAGGGTGAACTTCATCAGCAGCGGATGGGTGAGGCCGCGCTCGGTGGCAATCTTCATCACCTTGGGGCTGCCCAGCAGCTTCACGAAGGCGCGGCCGAGCGTGTAGTAGCCGCCGTAGGTCTCCTTGAGGACCTTCGGGTAGCTGTGCAGCACCCGCTCGCGCCCGGTGTCGGTGATCCGGGCCGCGGCCTGGACGATGACGCCCGCCGCGATCTGGCCGGATTCCATCGCATAGGCGATGCCCTCGCCGTTGAACGGGTTGACCATGCCGCCGGCGTCGCCGACCAGCAGCAGGCCCCGGGTGTAGTGCGGCTGCCGGTTGAAGGCCATCGGCAGGGCCGCGCCGCGGATCTTCTCGGTCATGTTCTCCGGGGTGTAGCCCCACTCCTCGGGCATCCCGGAGCACCAGGTGGTGAGCACCTCGGGCCAGTTGAGGTTGCCGAAGGCCGGCGAGGAGTTGAGGATGCCGAGGCCCACGTTGGAGGTGCCGTCGCCCATCCCGAAGATCCACCCGTAGCCGGGCAGCAGTTCGTCCTTCTTCCGCGGATCCCGCAGCTCCAGCCAGGACTCCAGGTAGTCGTCGTCGTGCCGGGGCGAGGTGAAGTACGTCCGGTAGGCGACGCCCATCGGACGGTCCTCCTTGCGGTGCAGCCCCATCGCGACCGAGAGCCGGGTGGAGTTGCCGTCGGCGGCGACCACCAGCGGGGCCTTGAAGACCACCGCCCGCTTCTCCTCGCCGACCTTGGCGGTGACGCCGGTGATCCGGCCGGTCCGCTCGTCCAGCACCGGGCCGGTGACGTTGCACCGCTCGTACAGCCGGGCGCCGGCCTTCTGGGCCTGACGGGCCAGCAGCTCGTCGAAGTCGGCCCGCTTGCGGACCAGGCCGTAGTCGGGGAAGGCGGCCAGCTCGGGCCAGTCCAGCTCCAGCCGGACGCCGCCGCCGATGATCCGCAGGCCCTTGTTGTGCAGCCAGCCGTTGTCGGTGGAGACGTCGATGCCCATGTCGACCAGCTGCTTGGTGGCCCGCGGGGTGAGGCCGTCACCGCAGACCTTCTCGCGCGGGAACTCGGTCTTCTCCAGCAGCAGCACGTCCAACCCGGCCTGGGCCAGGTAGTACGCGGTGGTGGAGCCCGCCGGGCCGGCGCCGACCACGATGACGTCCGCGGTGCTCTCCACGGGGCTGTCCGGCTTCGTCAGATCGGCTGCGGTGTCGGTGGTCACGGCTGGCACTCTCCTGCGAACGGCGGTGTGGGGGCTCGGTCCGGCTGGGCTGCGGACGCCCGCAGCAGTCTAGTTGTCAGACCTTGAAGCCCCGGTGCAGGGCGACGATGCCACCGGTGAGGTTGCGCCACGCGACCTTGGACCAGCCGGCCTGCTGGAGCTTGGTGGCCAGGGCGGGCTGGTCGGGCCAGGAGCGGATCGACTCGGCGAGGTAGACGTAGGCGTCCGGGTTGCTGCTGACCGCGGTGGCGACCGGCGGCAGCGCCCGCATCAGGTACTCGGTGTAGACCGTGCGCAGCGGCGTCCAGGTCGGCGTGGAGAACTCGCAGATCACCAGCTTGCCGCCGGGCTTGGTGACCCGGTACAGCTCGCTCAGCGCCGCGTCGGTGTCCTGCACGTTGCGCAGCGCGAAGGAGATGGTGACGGCGTCGAAGACCCCGTCGGCGAAGGGCAGCCTGGTGGCGTCGCCGGCCGTCAGCGCCAGCTCGGGGTGGCGGCGCTTGCCCTCGGTGAGCATGCCGAGCGAGAAGTCGCAGGGGACCACCTCGGCGCCGGACTCGGCGAAGGGCAGCGAGGAGGTGCCGGTACCGGCACCCAGGTCGAGGATCCGCTGCCCGGGGCCGGCACCGATCGCCTCGGCCACGGCGCGGCGCCACAGGCGGGTCTGGCCGAGGGAGAGGACGTCGTTGGTCCGGTCGTACTTGGCCGCGACGTCGTCGAACATCGCGGCGACTTCGTGCGGCTGCTTGTCCAGGGAGGCTCGGGTCACACCACCCATTGTTCACCTTGGCACCGGCGGGGCGGCAGACGGGGTGTCCCCGGGTGCGGCGCGCGGTGGCCCGGGCAGGCGCTCCGCACACCCACGCACGCCCCGGCGCGGCGGCGCGCGGTCGGCGCGGCCGACGGCGGACATCGGCGCGCGGCGTCAGCGCGCGGCGCGGCGGCCGCCCTTGCGCCGCCGGCGGGAGCGCTTGCCGTGCGTGATGGCGGGCATCCCGTTGCCGAGCGCCTCGGTGGCCAGCGCGACCGTGGTGCGCACCCGCGAGCCGCCCTGCCGCACCGGGTTGGCCCGCCGGTGGCGCCAGATCCGGAACACGCAGCCGGCGCACAGCAGCAGCGCGATCGGCACGCTGGTCTGCGCCAGCCCGACGCCGACCGGCTGCGGGTAGCGCTCGCCGCAGACCCGGACCGCGCCCGGGTCGTCGGCGGCGTGCTCCAGGCAGATGGTCCCGCCGAGCCGGGCGTCCTCGGGCAGCCAGAGGTCGGCGGCGAGCAGCTGGCGGCCGCCGGCCTGGTAGCGGACCTGGCTGTAGGTGCCGCTGCCGCCGGGCAGCTGGGTGATGGTGCCGTCGACCCGGACGGGGTTGGCGGCGATCCGGTCGGCCTGGTCGGCCTGGCGCCAGCCGAGCACGCAGAGTCCGAGCGCGAGCACCGCGCTGAGGACGGCGACGAGGTACCAGCCCCGGCCGAGCCGTGGCCGAGCCGAGGGCCCGAAGGACCCGTTCGGTCGGGGGGCGGTCGCGGATTGCATGGTTCCCTGTCCTGGCTGCCGTCACCTGAGTGGCTGACCGGGATCGTAGCCGCTGGCGGGCCCTCAGGTCACGGTGGTGCCTGATCATTCGATATGAGGATCGCCACGCTCGGTATGGTTTCCGGCCACACCCTGGCGGGAAACTCACGGCTCGTCACCGGCGGCGGTACAGCAGCCGTCCGCCCAGCACGGTCGCCAGGCAGCAGCCCGCCCCGCGCTCCGCCAGCGCCGCCACGGAGGGCGCGTCGAAGACCGCGAAGTCCGCTGCCGCACCGACCGTCAGTGCACGGTGCGCCAGTTCGCCCGGGCTGCCCGCCGCCAGCGGGTCGAGGCCGCCCGGCCCGCCGTCCCCGGGCAGCGCGGTCAGCCCGGAGCGGGCCACCGCGGTCCGGACCGCCGGCAGCTCGAACGGGCCGGCCACCGCCGTGGTCCCGAAGGCCAGCATCCGCTGCAGGCCACGCCGGGCGCTGCCGCTGCGGCGGTCCGGGTCGACCTCGATCAGCAGCGGCGCCTCGCCCAGCTCCTCGCGCGGGTCCGGGTGGTAGGCGCGCTCGAGCAGCCACCGGCCGGCCGGGTTGCGCAGACCGGGCAGCAGCAGGCCGCCCCACTCCCGGACCCGGGCCCCCGGGTGGGCCAGCTGCTCGTACGGCCCGAGCGCCGCCACCAGGGCGCCGTCCACCAGCACCGCCCCGTCGGGGATCGACGGGGCGGTGGGATCGGCCGGGTCGGGCACCAGCAGGGCGGCCCGATGGAGGGTCAGCATCAGCTCGCGGAGAGGATCTTCAGCTCGGGGTGCGCGGTGCCGCCGTCGAGCGCGGTGGAGGCGATGTGCGAGGCCACCCGGGGGTCGACCGGGTCGTTGGCCGGGTCGTCCAGCACCCGCAGGTGCTCGTAGGTGGTCGCCCGCTGGGCCGGCACCCGGTCGGCCGCCCGGATCAGGTGGATCAGCTCGGTCAGGTTCGACCGGTGCTTGGCGCCGGCCATCGAGACCACGTTCTCCTCCAGCATCACCGAGCCCAGGTCGTCGGCGCCGTAGTGCAGCGACAGCTGGCCGGCCTCCTTGCCGGTGGTCAGCCAGGAGCCCTGGATGTGGGCCACGTTGTCGAGGAACAGCCGGGCGATGGCGATCATCCGCAGGTACTCGAAGACGGTCGCCTGGGTGGAGCCCTTGAGGTGGTTGTTCTGCGGCTGGTAGGTGTACGGGATGAAGGCGCGGAAGCCGCCGGTGCGGTCCTGCACGTCGCGGATCATCCGCAGGTGCTCGATCCGCTCGGCGTTGGTCTCGCCGGTGCCCATCAGCATGGTCGAGGTCGACTCGACCCCCAGCCCGTGCGCCGTCTCCATGATCTCCAGCCAGCGCTCGCCGGACTCCTTGAGCGGGGCGATCGCCTTCCGCGGCCGCGCCGGCAGCAGCTCGGCGCCGGCACCGGCGAAGGAGTCGAGACCGGCCCGGTTGATCCGGGTGATCGCCTCCTCGATGGAGACCTTGGAGATCCGGGCCATGTGCTCGACCTCGGAGGCGCCCAGCGAGTGGATCACCAGCTGCGGGAAGTCGGCCTTGATCGCGGCGAAGGCCCGCTCGTAGTACTCGACGCCGTAGTCCGGGTGGTGGCCGCCCTGGAACATGATCTGGGTGCCGCCGAGCTCGACCGTCTCGGCGCAGCGGCGCAGGATCTCGTCGAGGTCGCGGGACCAGCCCTTGTCGCTCTTCGGCGCCACGTAGAAGGCGCAGAACTTGCAGGCCGTCACGCAGACGTTGGTGTAGTTGATGTTGCGCTCGATGATGTACGTCGCGATGTGCTCGACGCCCGCGTAGCGGCGGCGGCGCACCGCGTCGGCGGCCGAGCCGAGCGCGTGCAGCGGAGCGGAGCGGTAGAGCTCGAGCGCCTGGGCCGGGGTGATCCGGCCGCCGCCCGCCGCGTGGTCCAGAACGGCCTGCAGGTCGGTCGCGGGAAGGGTCTGCTCGGACACCTGGCGGGCCTTCTTTCTGTCCATCCATCGGGTCGCCTCCGCCGGTGCGGGGGCCCCGGCCGACATGACCGAACCAGCCTACGCCAGGCCCCTGCGGCCCCGGCCGAGCCCTCGCCCGAGCCCTCGCCCGGGCCGCCGCCCGACCCTGCTCCGGGCCGCCCCGGCCACCCTCAGCCCTGCGTGACCAGGTCGCCGAACGGGTCGGAACCCAGCGGCGCCTCGCTCACCTGAAGGTGCAGGGTGCGCGGGTCCTTGAGGGTGTAGGTCTGCTTCTCCGGCGTGCCGGTGCACCCCGCGCCGTCCCCGGGCACCGGGCGCTCCTGCACCACGATCCGGTCGGCCGCGACCGACAGCAGGGTCAGCTCACCGTGGCAGACGGTGCTGCTCAGCCGGGAGGCGTTGCTGGTGCGGCCGACCTTCTCACCGACCCGGCCGGCAGTCAGCCGGACCTCGAAGTCACTGGCGAGCGGGACGATCTGGGTGGTGATCGCGCCCTTCCAGGTGCCGACGTAGCCGGCCGGCAGCGCGCCGCCGGTACTCGCGGCCGCGGAGGCCGGGGAAGCGGGCGGCGAGGCGGCCGGGGTCGAGCCGGCGGGGGTCGAGGCGGCCGAGGCCGCGCCGCCGTCCTGGCTCGGGTGGTCGCCGTCCGCGGGCAGGCCCTGGATCCACAGGGCTGCGCCGACCGCCGCCACCACCAGCCCGGCGGCGGCCGCCCAGCCCCACCGCCGCCGGCCCGCGCGCCCGGTGGCCGTGCCACTCGCGGGCGGACGCCCGGGCGCCCCGGGGGCGTCCAGCTCGGTGGGGTGGCGGTCCTCGGGAGCCGCGGCGAGTGCGGCGGCGGCGGAAGCGGAGGCGGGCGCCGCCTGCCGGGCGGCCTCGCCCTCCAGGTCGAGCAGTTCGACCGCGCTGCGGCCCACCGCCGCCGAGAGCGCCGGCGGCAGCCAGCCGCCCTCGCCCGGCTCGGGCGCCCCGGCGGCCAGCAGCTCCCGCAACGCTTCGGGGGTCGGCCGGTCTTCGGGCCGCTTGGCCAGGCAGCGCCCGACCACCTCGCGCAGCCCGCCCGCCAGCCCGTCCAGGTCGGGCTCCTCGTGCAGCACCCGGTAGAGCAGGACGGCCGCGCTGACCCCCTCGCCGAACGGCGCTGCCCCGGTGGCCGCGTAGGCCAGCACCGCACCGAGCGAGAAGACGTCCGAGGCCGCGCCGCCGCGGCCGCCCGCCGCCTGCTCCGGCGACATGAAACCGGGCGAGCCGACCACGAAGCCGGACCCGGTGAGCTCGGCGGCGCCGTCCAGGGCCCGGGAGATGCCGAAGTCGATCAGGCGCGGCCCGTCCAGGGCGAGCAGCACGTTGGAGGGCTTGACGTCCCGGTGCACCAGGCCGAGTGCGTGCACATGGGCGAGCGCGCCGGCCAGGTCCGCGCCGAGGGCGTGCACGGCGGGCCCGGGCAGCGGCCCGAAGCGGCGGACGGCGACGCCCAGCGCCGGCCCGGCCACGTAGCCGGTGGCGACCCAGGGCCGCGGCCCCTCGGTGTCGGCGTCCAGCACCGGCGCCGTCCGGTCACCGCCCACCAGCCGGGCGGCCGCCACCTCCTGACGGAAGCGGGCCCGGAACTCGGGGTCGTCGGCGAGCTCGCCGCGCACCACCTTGACCGCGACGGTCCGGCCGCCCGCGGTGCGGCCGAGGTAGACCCGGCCCATGCCGCCGGCCCCGAGCCGGCGCAGCAGCCGGTACTCGCCGATCTGTCGCGGATCGCCCGCCGCCAGCGGCTCCATGGCCCGTCCCCTCGTGTCGGTCCGCGCGGGTGTCCGGCGGCCCGTCAGGCCGCTGCCGCAGCAGCCCAGACCCTACCGCCGGCGGCGGCCCGGGCCGGGGTCAACCGACCGGCGCCGGCTCCAGCAGGCCGATCGCCACGTCCGGCGCGAAGCCGCTGTCGGCGGCCACCCGGCGGGCGAACTCGGCGATCCCGGCCAACTGGCGCCGGCCCAGCGAGAAGTCGAGGGCCTCGCTGAAGTACCGCTCCAGCAGCGGGGCCTCGAAGGACTCCCAGCGGGCGGCCTGCGCGGCCACCTGGGCGGCCTCGGTCAGCGAGAGGTCACGGGACTCCAGGAAGGCCCGGTGGACGGCGGCCACCGTCTCCGGGTGCCGGTCGGCGTAGTCGCGGCGGGCGGCCCAGACGGCGAAGACGAACGGCAGCCCGGTCCACTCCTTCCACATCGCGCCGAGGTCGTGCACGGCCAGCCCCTGGGTGGGCGCCTGCTGAAGCGAGGCCCGCAGGGCCGGGTCGCCGATCAGCACGGCCGCGTCGGCCCGGGCCAGCATCGCGTCCAGATCGGGCGGGCAGCCGAAGTACTCGGGGCGGACCCCTTCGCGCTCCTCCAGCAGCAGCCGGGCCAGGCGCACCGAGGTCCGGCTGGTGGAGCCGAGGGCGACCGGCCGGCCGTCCAGCTCGGCCAGCGGCACCTTGCTGACGATGACGCAGGACATCACCGGGCCGTCGCTGCCGACCGCGATGTCCGGCAGCACCACCAGCCGGTCGGCGTTGCGCAGGTACTCCACACAGGTGATCGGGCCGATGTCGAGCGAGCCGCTCACCAGCTGGTCGCTGAGCTTCTCGGGGGTGTCCTTGGTCAGGTCGAGATCGAGCAGGTTTCCGGTCCGGGCCAGGCCCCAGTAGAGGGGGAGGCAGTTGAGGAACTGAATGTGTCCGACCCGCGGCCTTACCGCCGCCGGGCCGCCTGCGTCCGTACCGGTCACCGCGCACTCCCTCTGCTGTTCGTACTCTGCTGGCAGGGTATGCCCGCCTTACGGAAGGCCTCGCACCCGGTGGCCGACACACCGCGTACGGCTTTCGGAGACCCCTGGTCGGGGCAGCCCTCGCGTGCTACGGTTCCACACAGTTGCAGTTTGATTCCCCTTGCAGTACTTGGAGCCTGCGGAGCATGTAACCGCAGGCTTTTTGTAATTTTTCACCAGCATCAATTGAGCACTGATTGAGCACTGTGCGAAAAACTCCGGACCCACTCCGGAGGCGGGGCGATCAGCGCAGCGGACCGGGTGCCACAAGGTGTGGTGCCCGCTACGTCGCTCGCAAGGAGAACGGTATGGCGACCGGAACCGTCAAGTGGTTCAACGCCGAGAAGGGCTTCGGCTTCATCGCCCAGGAGGGCGGCGGCCCCGACGTCTTCGTCCACTACTCCGCCATCAATGCGAGCGGCTTCCGCTCGCTGGAGGAGAACCAGGCGGTCAGCTTCGACGTCACCCAGGGCCCGAAGGGCCCGCAGGCGGAGAACGTCACCCCTGTCTGATCCATCCTCTGATGATCTGATCGCTCTGGACCCCGTGTGGGTCTGTCGGCAGCCCTGATCGGCCGCCAGCAAGAGCATGACGAGCAGTACCAAGGGGGCCCGCCCCGGTCCGGTTCTTCCGGACTCGGCGGGCCCCCTGCCTTTGTCCGGGGGGCGGATTCCGGCCATCGTGGTGGTACGACGCCCGCTGACGGTCCGTACCGCGGCGGCGGGTCGACGGGCGGCCCGGCCGGATTGCGCGGACCATGGCGCCATGGGCAGTGGTGCGGGGACTTCGGGGAAGGCGGCGGCCGGGCGGGTCGTCCTGCTGGCGCTCGCGGCCGGGCAGTTCCTGATGGCGCTGGACAGCTCGGTCATGAACGTCTCGATCGCGACCGTCGCCGACGACGTGGGCACCACCGTGACCGGGATCCAGGGCGCCATCACGGCGTACACCCTGGTGATGGCGATGTTCATGATCCCGGGCGGCAAGGTCGGCGCGATCATCGGCCGCAAGCGCGCCTTCATGATCGGCTCGGTGATCTACGGCTGCGGCTCGGCGACCACGGCGCTCGCCCCGAACCTCCCGGTGCTGCTGGCCGGCTGGTCGTTCCTGGAGGGCATCGGCGCGGCGCTGATCCTGCCGGCGATCGTGGCGCTGGTGGCCGGCAACTTCCCCCCGGAGCGCCGTCCCGCGGCCTACGGACTGGTCGCCGCGGCCGGGGCCGTGGCGATCGCGCTGGGGCCGCTCATCGGCGGGGTGGCGACCACCTACTTCTCCTGGCGCTGGGTGTTCGCCGGCGAGGTGGTGGTGGTGCTCGGCATCCTCGTGCTGGCCCGCCGGATCGTCGACGCGCCGGCCGCCGAGCGGCCGCGGATCGACCTGGTCGGCGCCCTGCTCTCCGCACTGGGGCTCGGGGTCTTCGTGCTCGGCGTGCTCCGCTCGGGCGAGTGGGGCTGGTTCCGGCCGAAGCCCGACGCCCCCGCCTGGCTGGGGATCTCCCTGGTCGTCTGGCTGATGCTGGCGGGCCTGCTGCTGCTGTGGCTGTTCCTGCGCTGGGAGGCCCGGCTGGTGGCGCGGCACGCGGAGCCGCTGGTGGATCCGGCGCTGCTGGCGAACCGGCAGCTCACCGGCGGCCTGACGATGTTCTTCTTCCAGTACCTGGTGCAGATGGGCGTGTTCTTCGTCGTCCCGCTGTACCTGTCGGTCGCGCTCGGCCTGTCCGCGCTGGCGACCGGCGCGCGCATCCTGCCGCTCTCGCTGACCCTGCTGGCCGCGGCGGTGCTGATCCCGCGTCTGCTGCCGGACGCCTCTCCGCGCCGGGTGGTCCGGCTCGGGGTGCTGGCGCTGCTGGCCGGCGCGGTGCTGCTGCTGGCCCTGCTCGACGCGGACGCGGGCGCGGAGGTGGTCACCGTGCCGCTGCTGCTGATCGGGTTGGGCATGGGCGCGCTGGCCTCCCAGCTCGGCGCGGTCACCGTGTCCGCGGTGCCGGACGAGCAGAGCGCGGAGGTCGGCGGGGTGCAGAACGCCGTCACCAACCTCGGCGCCTCGATCGGCACCGCCCTCGCCGGCTCGATCATGATCGCCGCGCTGACCAGCTCCTTCCTGACCGGCATCGCGCAGAACCCGGCCGTCCCGCCCGAGGTGACCGACCGGGCGACCGTGCAACTGGAGGGCGGCGTGCCCTTCCTGTCGGACGCCCAGCTCACGGCCGCCCTCGACGAGGCCGGGGTCGGCCCGGAGGTGGCCGGGGCCGCACTGGACGCCAACGCCGCCGCCCGGCTGGACGGCCTGCGCGCCGCGCTCGCCGTGCTCGCCCTCGCCTCGGTGCTCGCCCTGTTCTTCACCCGGCGGATCCCGAGCACCCCGCCGCGCTCCCCGGCGCCCTGACGGGAGCCCCGGAACCGGGTCGAGCCCTCCCCCGCCGGGCGGGGAAGGGCTCGACGCACGTCCGAGGGGTCAGGCCGCGACGGCGACCTCGGCCGGGGCGACGGGCTTGTCCAGCAGATCACCCGTCGGGTTGTTGTACGCGGTCAGGTCGAGGGTCTTCTCGCGGGCCGCGACCAGGATCGGCACGACCGACTGGCCGGCCACGTTGGTGGCGGTCCTGATCATGTCGAGGATCGGGTCGATCGCCAGCAGCAGACCGACGCCCTCCAGCGGCAGGCCCAGGGTGGAGAGGGTGAGGGTGAGCATCACGATCGCGCCGGTGAGGCCGGCCGTGGCCGCCGAGCCGACCACCGAGACGAAGGCGATCAGCAGGTAGTCGCCGACCCCGAGGTCGATGCCGTACACCTGGGCGACGAAGATCGCGGCCAGCGAGGGGTAGATCGCGGCGCAGCCGTCCATCTTGGTGGTGGCGCCGAACGGGACGGCGAAGGACACGTACTCGGTCGGCACCCCGAGGCGCTCGGTGACCCGGCGGGTGACCGGCAGGGTGCCCACCGAGGAGCGGGAGACGAAGGCCAGCTGGATCGCGGGCCAGGCGCCCTTGAAGAAGTTCAGCGGGTTGAGGCCGCCGACGAAGCGCAGCAGCAGCGAGTAGACCACGAAGAGCACCAGCGCGCAGCCGACGTAGACGTCGATGGTCAGCGTCGCGAACGGCTTGAGCAGGTCCCAGCCGTACTTGGCGACGGACTTGCCGATCAGGCCGAGGGTGCCGAGCGGCGCCAGCCGGATGACCCACCACAGGGCGGTCTGCACGAGGTCGAGGACCGACTCGCTGAGCTTGAGGACGGGGGCGGCCTTCTCGCCGGTCTTCAGGATCGCGATGCCGACCACGACGGCCAGGAAGACGATCTGAAGGACGTTCACCTTGAGGAAGGCGTCGGCGATGTTGGTCGGGATGATGCCGGTCAGGAAGTCCACCCAGGTGCCGGCGTCCTCGACGCCCTTGACGCCCTCGGTGGACAGGCCGGCGCCCTTGCCCGGGTCGGTGAGCAGGCCGAGGGTGAGGCCGATGGCGACCGCGATCAGCGAGGTGATCAGGAACCAGAGCAGGGTGCGGACGGCCAGCCGGGCGGCGTTGGTGACGTTGCGCAGGTTGGCGACGCTCACCACGATCGCGGTGAAGACCAGCGGCGGCACGGCCAGCTTGAGCAGCTGGACGAAGGTCTTGCCGATCGTCTCCAGGGTGGTGGTCAGCCAGGAGATGTCCTGCGAGCGGGCGAGCCAGCCGAGCAGGCCGCCGAGGACGAGGCCACCGACGATCTGGACCCAGAACGGGGTGGCGCGGACCTTCGTCAGGAACGAGGGTGCGGTGGGTGTGGACATGGGCGTGCGGCTCCGGGGAGACGGGAGGTCAGACGGGGGATGGGGCACTGCTCCGGCGGCACGGCGGGAGGGGCGGACGGGGGTCCGGGGCCTCAGGAAGGGCGTGCCGCCTCGGTACAGCAGCGGGAGCGGCAGCGGCCGGAGCCGTCCACGGCACCGGGCAGGCACGCACAGCGGGCGGCGAGCGGAGCGCTCGTCCCGGGCTGGGGTGCGGTGCCTGCGGTGGTCATGGCCGGTAGATTAGCAATAAATCTTTGAGATCTTCAAAGTACTAGTTTGAACTGCGTTGACGAACCACCGGGCGGGCCACCGCACCCGCCGGATTGACCCTGGGCAGTTATACGTATAACTTGACTGGTGCCCCCTTGCCCCCGCCTGCCCAGGAGACCGAACGCCATGGGCTATCTCGCCCTGCTCCGCGCCCCGCACGTCACCCGACTGCTGCTGGGCACCCTGCTGGGCCGACTGCCCGCAGGCATGACCGCGCTGGTCATCGCCCTGGCCCTGCGCGAGGCCGGCGCCCCGTACAGCAGGATCGGGCTGGCCACCGCCGCGTACGCGATCGCCGCCGCCGTCGGCGGGCCGGTGCTCGGGCGGATCGTGGACCGCACCGGGCAGCCCCGGGTGCTGATCGCCTCCGCCGTGGTCGCCGGGTTCGGCTACGCGCTGCTCGCCCTCGCCCCCGGCTCGCCGCTCGCCGCGCCGGTCGGGGCCGCGATCGCCGGGCTGGCGATGCCGCCGCTCGAACCCTGCCTGCGCTCGCTGTGGCCGGCCGTGGTCGAGGAGGAGCAGCTGGACACCGCCTACGCCTTCGACTCCGCCTCCCAGCAGGTGCTGTACGTGGCCGGACCGCTCGCCGTGGCCGCACTGGCCGCCGCCTTCGGCCCGTCCACCGCGCTGTGGACGGCGGCCGCGCTCGGGCTGCTCGGCGCGCTGGTGGTCGCCACCACCGCCCCGGCGCGCGCCTGGCAGGCACCGCCGAGGGCCGCCTCCGCCGGGCTGCTCGGCCCGCTGCGCTCCCCCGGCCTGGTGCTGCTGCTGCTCGGACTGGCCGGGGCCGGCTGGACGGTGGGCGCGCAGAACGTGCTGTTCATCGCGTACGCCGAGGACCACCCCGGCGGCCTGCCCGGTGGCGCCGGCAGCCTGCTGGCGCTCGCCGCGCTCGGCGGTCTGGTGGGCGCGCTGGTCTACGGCGCGCTGCCGTGGCGGATCAGCACCGCCACCCGGACCTGGACGATCGCGCTGGCGATGGCCGCCAGCTACCTGCCGCTGCTGCTGCTCCCCGGTCCGGCCGCGATGGCCGGCCTGGCCCTGCTCTCCGGGATCGCCCTGGCCCCGCTGCTGGCCGCCGCCTTCGTCCTGGTGGCCGAGCTGGCGCCGGCCGGCACGGTGACCGAGGCCTTCGCCTGGCTGGTCACCCTGTTCGCCACCGGCAACGCGGCCGGCTACGCGGTCTCCGGGCTGCTGGCCACCGACTCGCTGCCCTCGGTGGCGCTCTGCGCGACGGCCGGGATCGGCCTGGGCGGCGTGCTGCTGTTCGGCTGCCGCGGCCGCCTGCGGGCCGTCCCCGCACCGGCCGCCGCCGCGCCGGAGCACGTGCGCGCCGCCTGATCCCCCGGCCCTCGGCCGGCCCCGGCCCGGTGCCCGACCGGGCGCCCGGTCAGCCGGCCGGAGCGGTCGAGCTGCGCAGCACCAGCGAGGTGGCCAGCGGCGCTACGGCGGTGGCCCCCTCGCCGCGCAGCAGGGCGGCGAGCGCGGTGACCCCGGCCCGGCCGAGCTCCTCGCCGGGCAGGTCGACGGTGGTGAGCGGCGGGGCCAGCAGCTCGGCCACCGGGATGTTGTCGAGGCCGACCACCGACACGTCGGCCGGGATCCGCAGCCCGAGCTCGGCGGCGGCCTGGTAGAGCCCGGACGCCACCACGTCGTCGTCACAGACCACGGCGCGCGGCCGGTCCGGGCCGCCGAGCAGCCGGTGCGCGGCCTCGAAGGCGGCCTGCCGGCCCTCGTTCAGGCTGACCCCCGCCTCCACCACCGCGAGCCCCGCGGTGGCCTGCTCGAAGGCGGCCTGCCGGACCCGGAAGGTGTACGCGCTGTGGGTCGAGCGCAGATGGCCGATCCGCCGGTGTCCGAGCGCCACCAGGTGCTCGACCGCGCCGCGCATCCCGCCGGCGACGTCGAGTTCGACGGTCGGGCGGCCGCGGTTGACCGCCGGGTCGGCGTCCAGGAAGACCGCGGGGGTGTCGGGGGGCAGCTCGCCGAGCTGGCTGTCGTCCGGGGAGCAGACCAGCAGGCCGTCGAAGCGGCTGGTGGCGGCGGCGTCCGCGAGGGTGGCGCTGCCCCAGCCACTGCTGACCACCACGGCCAGGCCGTGCCGGCCGGCCTCCTCGTGGACCCCGGTCAGCACCCGGCCGAAGAAGGGGCCGAGCAGGTTGGGCACCGCGAGCAGGATCATCCCGCTGCGGCCCAGCCGGAGCTGCCGGCCGGCCGCCTGCGGACGGTAGCCGAGACTGCGGGCGGCCTCCCGGATCCGCTCCCGGGTCGCCTCGGAGACCCGGTGGCCGGCGTCCGAGCCGGAGAACACCAGCGACACGGTGGCCTGCGAGACACCGGCCAGGCGCGCCACGTCACGGCCGGTGGGCCGTTTCGGCGGGGTCGGGGCGGCGGCCGGGCCGGCCTCGGACGGTGGCACCAGGGTCAGTTCCGGACAGCGGCGCGGGCGGCCTCGTCGGCCTCGTCCTCCTGCGCGTTCTGAGCGGCGGTACGGGCCCGGATGGTGTCGACCTTCGCGCTGATCTGCGCGGACATCTCGTCCCGCTGCTTGCTCAGCAGCACGTAGCTGATCGGCGCGGAGACCAGGCCGGCGAGCAGCACCAGGAACACCACACCGGTGCTGCCGGTCACCGGGATGACGCCGAAGTGGCCCAGCAGCAGCGCGATCAGCAGGCAGCCGAGGAAGATGCTGACCCGCAGGGAGGTGTAGCGGAGCGTGGCGTGCGTCTTGCTGCTCACGGGTGGAGGTCCTAACTGCCAGGGGTAAGGCGGGCAACGCGGGCGCCCACGGGCGCGCCCTCCAGTGAAGCATGCCGAACGGCGGAGCCGGCCGACAGCCTGGACCCCACCCGCCCGAGCGGCCTCAGCGCAGCGCCAGCCACATCGTCACGTCGTCCCGGTCGTCCCCCTCGGCGACCCGTATCGCGCCCGGCACCCGGCCGACCTCGCGGTAGCCGCACCGGGCGTAGAAGTCCTCCAGCCCCAGCCCGCCGCGCAGGGTCAGCTTCAAGCCGGACAGGCCCCAGCCGCGGGCGACCCGCTCCGCCTCGGCGAGCAGCGCGGCGCCGTAGCCGCGGCCCTGGAGGTCGGGGTGCACCATGACCCGCTTGAGCAGCCGCCAGTGATCCATCAGTTCGAACCGCATGGACTCGAAGAACAGCAGCCCGGCCAGCCGCCCGCTCTGCGCCTCGTACGCGACCAGCAGCCGGTCCGGCTGCCCCGGGCCGAGGCCGGCGAACTGCCGCTCGGCCACCGGGCGGACCCGCTGCGGGCTCACCGGCGGGACGAAGCCGACGGCGCCGCCCGCGTTGCTGGCCTGCGCCCACAGCGTGACGACGGCGGACCGCAGTTCGGGGGTGAGGTCCGGATCGAGGCGGAAGCGGAGGGTCATGATCCGCAGGCTACCCGGCGGCTGCGGCGGCCGGGACGGCCGGCCCGCGGCGGGCCAGGGCCAGGCAGAGCAGGACGGCCAGCCCGCACAGCCCGCCCGCGACGTACCAGGCCAGGTCGTAGTCGCCGAAGCGGTCGCGGGCCAGGCCCGCCAGCGAGGCGACCACCGCGGCACCGACCTGGTGCGCGGCCAGCACCCAGCCGAAGACCACCGGGGCATCGGCGCCGAAGTGCCGGCGGCAGAGCGCGATGGTGGGCGGGACGGTGGCCACCCAGTCCAGCCCGTAGAAGATCACGAAGGCCAGGATCGGCGGGTGCAGCGAGTCGGCGAACAGCTGCGGCAGGAAGAGCAGCGAGACGCCGCGCAGCGCGTAGTAGGTGACCAGCAGGGCCCGGGAGTCGAAGCGGTCGGTGAACCAGCCGCTGGCCACGGTGCCTGCCACGTCGAAGACACCGACCAGGGCGAGCAGGCCGGCCGCGGTGGTGACGGGCATGCCGTGGTCGTGCGCGGCCGGGATGAAGTGGGTGCCGACCAGGCCGTTGGTGGTGGCGCCGCAGATCGCGAACGAGCCGGCCAGCAGCCAGAACGCCCGTGTCCTGGCCGCCTCCTTCAGCACCCGCAGCGAGCGGGCCAGCGCACTGCCGGTGACCGCGGGCGGGGCGGGCTGCTCCTGCGCGCCGAGCGGCAGCAGACCGAGGTCGGCGGGCCGCTCGCGCATCAGCAGCAGCACCGGGACGGCGACCGCGGTGGCCGCCAGCGAGACCACCACCACGGCGGTGCGCCAGCCGTGTTCGGTGACCAGGGCGGCCAGCACCGGCATGAAGACCAGGTTGCCGGCCGCGCCGGCGGCCGTGAGCACGCCGGTGACCAGGCCCTGGTGGGCCTGGAACCAGCGGCCGGTGATGGTGGTGGCGAAGGCCCCCGCCATCGAGCCGCTGCCGAGGCCGACCAGCACGCCCCAGCAGAGCACCAGTTGCCAGGGCTCGGTCATCAGCACCGTCAGCCCGGAGCCGGTGGCGATCAGCAGCAGCGCGCAGACCGTCACCAGCCGGACCCCGAAGCGGTCCATCAGCGCGGCCGCGAACGGCGCGGTCAGCCCGTACAGCGTGAGGTTGACCGAGACCGCGCTGGAGACGGTGGCGTGCGACCAGCCGAACTCGCTGTTGAGCGCGTCCATCATCAGGCCGGGGGTGGAGCGGAAGCCGGCCGAGCCGACCAGCACGACCAGCGCGACGCCGGCCACCACCCAGGCGTAGTGCAGGCGGGGAGGGCTCGCGGGGGCCGGGGCGGCGTCGGTCTGCGGTGGGGTGCTCAGATCGGTCACGCACCGAGTGTCCGGGCTCGGGGCCGGGGCGAACGAGGGGCCTGACTGCCAGGTTTCGTCAGGATCGGGCCACCGGGGCCGCGGCCGCCCGGCGCAGACCCCGGATCGGCGGGGTGAGCAGCAGGGCGGCGACCACCAGCAGGGCGACCGCGCCGCCGGCAGCGAGCACCGCGCGCGTGCCGAAGGCATCGGCGGCCGGGCCCGCCAGGGCGGCGCCGAGCGGGAACATGCAGACCGAGCCGGCCACCTCGTAGGCGTGGATCCGGTTGAGCACCTCGCCGGGCACCTGGGTCTGCACGCTGGTCGCCCACATCACGCCCCAGAAGGTCACCCCGGCGCCGGAGAGCAGTTGGGCGGGCACCAGCAGCGGCACCGGGAGGGCCAGCGCGAGCGCGAACTGGTAGGCGGGGAAGGCGATCAGGGCGAGCGCACCGCCGGCCAGCGGACGGGCGGGCTTGACCCGGATCGCCAGCACCCCGCCGAGGACGGTGCCCGCGCCGAAGGCGCAGTTCAGCAACCCGTAGACGGTGGAGCCGTACTGCGGCACCACCACGCCGGCCGCCAGCGGCAGCATCGGGCCCCAGGAGAGCACGGTGAAGAACATCCAGATCACGATCACGCCCCACATCCAGCCGCGGGACCTGAACTCGTGCCAGCCGACCACCAGGTTGCGCAGCAGGCTGTCGCCGGCCGGCGGGGCGGGCACCCGGCCGAGCCGCAGCGAGAGCAGGCACAGCGCGCTGACCCCGTAGGTGGCGGCGGCGATCACCATCACCCAGCCGGTGGCGGCGGCGCCGGCGAGCACGCCGGCGAGCGCCGGGCCGAGCAGGGTGGTGACGGCCTCGGAGATCCGCAGGACGCCGTTGGCGCCCTGGACGTCGCGGGCGACCAGCGGGACGGTGGAGGCGGCCCCGGGCTGGAACATCGCGGCGGCGGTGCCGGCCACCGCGAGCAGGGCGTAGAGCTGCCAGAGCTGGTCGACGCCGCGGAAGAAGACCAGCGCGAGCAGGGCCCGGGCGACCAGGTTGAGCAGGTCGGCGGCGATCATCAGCCGGCGGGCGGTGAACCGGTCCGCCAGCACCCCGCCGACCAGCACCAGACCGGCGAACGGGGCCATCAGGAAGGCCATCGCGTAGCCGACCGTGCCGAGCGGGTACCCGGCGGCGAGCAGGCCGGCCGAGACGGCGACCGGGAGCATGGCGTCGCCGAGCAGGCCGGCGCTGCGGGCGGTGAAGTAGAGCCGGAAGCCGGCGGACCAGATGGCGGGGCCCGGTGCGGCGGGGGCGGCCGTGCGGGGGTGGGCGTCCTGCAGTTCGGGAGCGGTCACAGGAGAAGTTTTGGTGTAGACCACTGCGAATATCCAGTGGTTTCCGGATCACTTCGCCATCACGATGCGGGCGGCGGCGAGCGGGGTGGCGAGCGGGCCGGCCGCGCACTCGCGCCGGCCCGGACGGCGGCCGCCGTGCGCGCCCCGAGCACGGCGCGGCGGACCGCCATCCGACCTGGCGCCCGAGCCCTGAAGCCGCGCGCCGGCGCTCCGCACTCGTCGAGGTGGCAGGACCCGGGCGGCAGGCAGCGACTGTCCCCCTGTGCCCGCACCGGCCGGATGTCGCCTCGACGTCCCCTCGCAACGGAGAGCTGCACCCAAGAGTGATCAGTCGGATACGTCACGTCAATGGGTTGTCCGAAATTCGGAATGGTTGCGGCGCACTTGTCCCGGGGTGGCGCACGGCGGCGGTCTGCGGCGCGCCGGATGCGCCCCAGGAGCGGGACGGGGCGTCAGGGGTGCCCGCGGCGGGTGCGGCGGCGGTGGCGGACGGGACGTCAGAGGGCGAACACGGCGCTCGGCTCGACCGCGTGGTCCGGCGGACAGCTCTGCGCCTGCGGGTCGATCTCGCACCAGACCCGCTTGCCGGAGCCGTCCGGGTACCAGCCCCACCGGACGCAGAGCAGCTCGACCAGTTCCAGCCCCCGCCCGTTGGTGGCCTCCCCGCCGGCGTGCCGGGGCGCGGGGGCGACCAGGCTGGCGTCCGCCACCTCGACCCGGACCGGCACGCAGGTGGCCGGGTCGGCGGGCCCGCCCCCGGCCGGACGGGCCCCGGGCACCGGCATGGACAGCCGCAGCACGGCCGGACAGCCGGTGTGCACCACCGCGTTGGTGACCAGCTCCGACACCACCAGCACCAGCGTCTCGGCGACCGGCGCGTCCGGGTCCAGGCCGTGGCCCTTCAGCCGGGCCCGCACCCACCGCCGGGCCCGGCCGACCTCGGACGGGTCCGCCTGGACCGCCAGCTGAACCTGAAGTACCTGCACCGCTTCACCACCCGCACTCGGTATTCGGCCCGGTAGTCGGCCGCTCTCCCTGCTGCCCGGACCGGACGGGCCGGGGCCCTGGCCACACCGGTACGGCCGGCCGCGCACCGTGGGATCGCCTGCCGGGCTGCCCATGGCTTCGGCACGAATACGCCTCAGGATGATTCCGCAGCTCGGCCGCAGCAAGCGCTTCAGGCATATTCCAGCGATCGGGGGACAGCTCGGTGCATACTGTCCCGCTCACCCTGGCGAGCGTCGCACCGGTGAACGCCCGCCCGGGTCATGCCCTCCTGCGCCCTTCGGCGCGAGCGATACGAAGGTACCGCCGCGCCGTGGGTACCTCCCGGTAGCCACGAGCGAACCACCCTTCCTCCATATGTCCGGGCCGTCTCGAACACCCCCCCTGCGGGCCGGGATCCGCCCGGCGGCCGCGCCGCAGCGGCCTCCCCCCTCTTCCGGGGAATGCGACCCCGGCCCGCACCGGAAGGGCTACCGTTGAGTAGGGCCGCCCGGGGACACGGAGGGGGCAGGGCCATGTCCGATCGCGCCCCGAGCCGCGGCGAGCAGGTGCGGCAGCGGCTGCTGGACGGCGAGGAGAGCGCCCTCGGCGAGCTCTACGACCGGTACGCCCCGCTGGTGCACGGCCTGGCCTGGCGGATCACCGACGATCAGGACGCGGCCGAGCAGCTCACCCGCGAGGTCTTCGGCACCCTCTGGCAGCACCCCCACGCGCTCGGCGCGGCCGCCGGCCCGCTGCGCCCCCGGCTGGCCGAGCTCACCCGGCGGCTGGCCGCCGGCCCGCTCGACCCGCGGGACCTGCTGCGCCCGCAGCACCCGCTCGGCCCGCAGGACCCGACGGACCGGGAGGAGTCGGCAGGCCGGGAGGACTCGCTGGGCCCGGACGAGGGCCTGCGCCGGCAGGTGCTGGAGTGCTGCCTGGCCAGGCGGGCCGCCGAGCGCCCGCTGCCGCCGTGGGCCGCGCCGTTCGCGGCCGAGGCCGCCAAACTCGACGCGCTGCTGCGCGACCTCGGCCCCGGCGAGTGGCAGGAGGTCGCCGAACTGCCCTGGCACGGTGGCACCCAGCGCTGGCGGCCGGCCCAGGTGCTCTGCCACCTGGCGGCCGTCGACGGCTACCTGGCCCCCGCGCTCGGCCTGCCGGACCCGGTGCCGGGCGCCGGGCAGGGGGCCGGCCCGCGGGTGCCCGAGCAGCACCGGCCCGACGACGTGCTCGGCCGCACCCGCAGCCTGATCGAGGACCGTCGGCACAGCGCCCCCACCGAGGTGCGGGAGTTGTGGCGCCGGCAGGGCCTCGACCTGCTCCGGGCGGCCGGGTCGGGCGCCGACGGCGGCGCCCCGGTGGACTACGGCTTCGCCCTGCTGCCGCTCGCGGACGCCTTCCTGGACCGGGCGTTCGAGTGCTGGATCCACGGCGACGACCTCGCCCGGGCGGTCCACTACCCGTACGCCCCGCCGGCGCCGCAGCACCTGCGGCTGCTGGTCGACCTGGCCGCCCGGATGCTGCCGCACCTGCTGGCCGCGCTGCCCGGGAGCTCCCCCGGCACCGGCCGGCTGCTCCGGCTGGTGATCGACGGACCGGCGTCCGGCGAGTGGCGGATCCCGCTCGACGGGGCGGACGACGGCAGGCCGCCGACCGCCGAGATGGTGCTGGACGGCCTGGAGTTCTGCTACCTGGCGGCCGCCCACCGCGACCCGGACCAGCTGCCGGTGGGGCGCCAGGGTGACCGCGCGGCGATCCGCGAGGTGCTGCACGCCGTGCCGCTGCTCTCCCGGCCCTGAGCCGCCGGCCCCCGGCGGGCTACAGCCCGCTCTCCAGCGCCAGCAGGTCGGCCACCGACTGCCGACGGCGGATCAGCCTGGTCCGCTCCCCGTCCACCAGCACCTCCGGTATCAGCGGGCGGGAGTTGTAGAGCGAGGACATGCTCGCCCCGTACGCCCCGGTGTCGTGGAACACCACCAGGTCGCCGATCTCCGCACGCGGCAGCGGCACCGGCTCCACGTCGCCGCCGGCCGCCTGGGTGAAGACGTCGCCCGACTCGCACAGCGGCCCGGCCAGCACGGTGTCCCGCAGCTCGGTGCGGCGGAGCTCGCCACCCGGCGCCAGCACCGAGGCGCGGTGGCTGCTGCCGTACATGGCGGGCCGCATCAGGTCGTTGAAGCCCGCGTCGACCAGCACGAACTGGTTGCTGCCGACCGGCTTGTGGGCCCGCACCTCGGCCGCCAGCAGCCCGGCGCCGGCCACCAGGAACCGGCCCGGCTCGATCTCCAGGCGCACCGGGTGGCCGAGTTCGGCGGCGATCTCGGCCCGGGCCGAGTCCCACAGTCGGAAGTAGCGGTCGGTGTCGACCTCGGGCTGCCCGGCCGCGTACGGCACCGACAGCCCGCCGCCGGCCGAGATCGCCCGGATGTCCCGGCCGGCCATCCTGACCTGCTTGACCATGGTCTCGCAGACCGCCTCCAGGTGGCCGTAGTCCACCCCGGAGCCGATGTGCATGTGGAAGCCGACCAGATCCAGCCGGTGACGCTCGGCCAGGTCGAGGGCTTCGGCCAGGTGCTCGTGCCAGATGCCGTGCTTGCTCTGCTCGCCGCCGGTGTTGGTCTTGCGGCTGTGGCCGTGGCCGAAGCCCGGGTTGATCCGCAGCCACACCGGGTGGCCCGGGGCGGCGCGCCCGAGCTGCTCCAGCATCTGCGGGGAGCCGGCGTTGACCGGGATGCCCAGCTCGACCACCCGGCGCAGGGTGGGGCGGTCCAGCAGGTCGGCGGTGAAGACGATCGGGTCGTCCGCCCCACCGGGCCGGTAGCCGGCGGCCAGGGCGCGCTCGACCTCGCCGGCCGACACCGAGTCCACCAGCACGCCCTGCTCGCGCATCAGCCGCAGGATGTGGATGTTGGAACAGGCCTTCTGGGCGAAGCGGATCACGTCGAACCGCCGCAGCCGGGCGATCTGGTCGCGGATCAGGCCGGCCTCGTAGAGCCAGACCGGGGTGCCGAACTCCTCGGCGATCCGGGCGATCCGGGGGCCGTCGACGGCCCCGGGGAATTCCTCGGCACCGGTGGCGGTCGTCATGGGCATTCCTTCGCGCGGGTCGTCAGCGGGACCGGGCGCACCGCCACCGGAATCGGGGACGCGGAATCACCGAATTCCGATCACGGTACGGGTCGGGGGCCACCCGGCGGTCTCCCCCGTTCGGCGGCGCCACGTTACCTCTGCGGACGGGCCCCGAAGAAACCGGAGTTGACGCCCGGAGCCGCGCCGGAAAGGGGATTCTGCGGCCTTTCCGGCATTCCGGCGGAGTACTTCCGGAACACCGCGCGACAGCACGCACGAACCGGCCGGAGCGCGCCCGGGAAAAAGAAATCCTGCGGCCGCCCGGGCGTTCTCGGGCCGGGAGTTCTCGGGCCGGGAGTTCTCAGGCCGGGCGCTCTCAGGCCGGGAGTTCTCAGGCCGGGCGCTCTCAGGCGAAGACCACCGTGCGGGTGCCGTTCAGCAGCACGCGGTGCTCGCTGTGCCACTTGACCGCCCGGGCCAGCGCCTGGCACTCGACGTCCCGGCCGAGTGCGACCAGCTGGTCCGGGGTCACGTCGTGGGTGACCCGGGCCACCTCCTGCTCGATGATCGGGCCCTCGTCCAGGTCGGCGGTGACGTAGTGCGCGGTGGCACCGATCAGCTTCACGCCCCGGGTGTGCGCCTGGTGGTACGGCTTGGCGCCCTTGAAGCTCGGCAGGAAGGAGTGGTGGATGTTGATCACCCGGCCGGAGAGCTCCTTGCACAGCCGGTCGGAGAGCACCTGCATGTACCGGGCCAGCACCACCAGGTCGACCTTCTCGTCGGCCACCAGGTCCAGCAGCTGCTGCTCGGCCTCGGGCTTGTTGTCCCGGGTGACCGGCAGGTGGTGGAACGGGATGCCGTAGGACTCGGTCAGCTCGCGGAAGTCGGTGTGGTTGGAGACCACGCCGGCGATCTCCACCGGCAGCGCGCCGATCCGGGTGCGGAACAGCAGGTCGTTCAGGCAGTGGCCGAACTTGGAGACCATCAGCAGCACCCGCATCCGCTCGCTGCTCGGGTGGATCTGCCAGTCCATCCGGAACGAGGCGCCGATCGCCGCGAAGCTGGCCCGCAGCTTGTCCGCGTTGACCGGCTGCTCGGCCGCGAAGTGCACCCGCATGAAGAACAGCCCGCTGTCGCCGTCACCGAACTGCTGGCTGTCGATGATGTTGCAGCCGGTCATGAAGAGGTAGCTGGACACCGCGTGGACGATCCCCTGCTTGTCCGGGCAGGACAGGGTGAGGACGTACTGGACGGGGGCGGACTGCTCTTCCACGGTTGCGGTTCCCCTGGTTCTCGGTTCTGGAGCTGGACGCGGACGGCCGACGGACGGACAAGCCTGTCACAGATCGGCCGCCCGCCGCCGACACCGACCGCACCGCGAGACCTGGCACCACCCGCCACCCGCCACCCGCGCCGCCGCGCCGGCCCGGGCGCTACGCGCTCCGGGTGAGGATCCGCAGCACCTCCAGGGAGCGCGGCGGGGCGTCCGGGTCCTCGCCGTCGGCGATCGCCAGGTGGGCGTGCGCCGCGCGGGCCGCGCCGACCGCCTCCGGCCAGCCGGGGTGGCCGAGGTACGCGGCGGCGGGCGCGTCCGCGCCGACCTCGTGCAGGATCCGCAGCACCCGCAGCACGGCGGCATCCACCAGGGCCGCCTCGGTGGTGTCACGCACCACGGTGCCGAGGTACTTCTCGGCCGGCCAGCGGTCCAGCCAGCTGTCCTCGACCAGCCGGTAGACGGCGTCGGTGACGTCGCCGTACCCGGCGCGGCCGGCCAGCCAGGTCTCCTGCTGGAAGGCGGGGTCGGACAGCATGTGCAGCGCCGACCGCAACCGGGCTCGCCAACGCCACCAGGGCAGGTCGTTCAAGGGCATGCCGCCCATCGTGCTCGACCGGTGCCCCGTTCGAGAAGGGGGTCGGGCGGACCGATACCGAGAATCCATGCTGTCGGACATAAGAATCGATCGTACGTTCCCACCTCGCACCTGATCTACACGCGTCACCTCTCGCTGTTCCACCGGCGTTGACCTGGTGTTCTTTTCCCCGCCCTCTCCGCTTGCCCGTCCGGGTCAAGGCTGGTCCGCGCCGGACCGGCGCGCGGCGCACGGAAGGCAGCAACCCGGGAGGGCACACCGACATGACACGGACCGGATCAGTCGACCGCACCGCACCGACCGACCGACCGGAGTCCGCACCGGCGACCGCACCGGGGACCGGCACCCGCCACCCCCGCCGCACCGCCGGCGCCCTGGCCGCGGCCGCCGCGCTGCTGCCCGCCCTGCTGGCCACCTCGGCCTGCGGCGGGCCGGCCGACGCCGCCGCGGCGGGCCGCACCGAGCTGACCGTGATGACCTGGGCCCCGTCCGGCACCGGCGCCACCGACCGGCCCGGCATGACCGCGCTGGCCGAGGCGATCGGCCGCGAGCTCAACAGCACCGGCGGCCTCGGCGGCCACAAGCTGCGGGTGCTCACCTGCAACGAGCAGAACACCGCCGACGGGGTCGCCGCCTGCGCCCAGCAGGCGATCGACGCCCACGTGGTCGCGGTGATCGGCTCGTACAGCCAGTACGGCAGCGACTTCATGCCGGCGCTGGAGCGCGCGGGCATCCCGTACCTCGGCGGCTACGGGCTCTCCTCGCCCGAGTTCAGCAGCCCGCTGTCCTACCCGGTGGCCGGCGGCAGCCCCGCCCTGATCGCGGGCAGCGGCCGGCAGCTGGTCGACGCCGGCTGCAAGAGCGTGGCCCTGATCCGCCCCGACACCCGCGCCGGCGACACCCTGGTGAACTACCTCAGCGGCGCGCTCAAGCCCGCCGGGGTCAAGCTGACCGACGTCCCGGCGCCGGAGAAGTCCAACAACTACACCGACTACGCCCGCCGGGCGATCGGCGACGACCGGGCCGGCAACTGCGTGATCAGCGCGCTCGGCTCCGAGCCGACCTCCAACCTGCTCGACCCGTACCGGCGGCTCGCCCCCAAGCACACCCAGCTGGCCTCGGTGATCGGCAGCTTCCAGCAGTCGGTGGTGGACGCCACCGGCGGCGACGCCGGTCCGCTGCGCGGCGCCTACGCGACCGGCTGGTACCCGGCCGAGTCCTCGCCGGTCTGGGACGCGCTGCGCAAGACCGCTCGCGGCTTCGGCACCGGCCAGGCCATGATCGACCCCTCCGACCCCGGGGTGCAGACCACCTGGGTCGCCTACGAGGTGTTCCGGCAGGCCGCCGGGCGGGCCGACAAGAGCAAGCCGCTGACCGCCCGGGCACTGACCAACGTGCTCGACAGCGGCGAACCGATCGAGACCGGCGGCGCCACCCCGCCGCTCAGCTGGGGCCTGACCAACATGCTGCCGAGCGCCGACTCACCGCGGCTGGTGAACACCTCGGTGACCTTCCAGCAGGTCCAGGGCGGCCGGCTGGTCGAGCAGCGCCAGGGCTTCGTGGACGTGCGCTGGGTGCTGGCGGGCGGCAAGCCCCCGGCCTGACCGGCCACCGGGGCGCGGACCCCCCGGGGGGAGGCCCGGGCGTAGCCCGCGGGAGCGACGGCGCCGTACCTTCCGGGTTCGCGCAGTTCCCCGCGCCCCTGGGGAGCGACCGCACCCCAGGGGCCCGGGGGGACGCTAGAGGTCGCTCTTGGCCTTGGTCGGCAGGCCGGTCTGGGCCGCGATCGCGTTCCAGAGGTCCGCGGCCGAGGTCTTGGCGGTGGTCGCCGTGCCGCTGGCCGCGTTGCCGTTCTTGGCGTGCGGGTTGTCGGACTGCTTGGCCGGGTCGCAGGCGGCGATCGAGTCACCCGCCCAGGCCGCGTACTCCTTGTCCGCGGTGGCCGACGCCTGCCAGGCGCTCTTCAGCTGGTCGACCAGCTGGGGGCCGGTCGGCAGCTTGTCGACCTTGAGCGCGGCCAGCTCGGTGACCAGCTGGTCGCGCTGGGCCGCGGCCGCGGTCAGGCCGGCCTGGGACTCCGGCAGCTTGTCGCACTTCTGCACCGAGGCCACCGCGCCGATCACGGCCTGGCGGCTGGCGCTGGCCTTGCCGAGCAGGTCCGACATGGCCTTCGCCTGGGCCTGCAGCTCCGGGCTGACCGCACCGGACCCGCCGGCGACGGGGGCGCTGCTGGCCGGCTTGGCGACCGGCGGCTGGCTGCCCTTGTCGTCCTTGCCGCCGCTCATCAGCACCACGACCAGGATGCCCGCCGCCACGCAGCCGGCCACCACCCCGCCGATGATCAGCTTCTGCGAGGGCCGGCCCCCGGCCGCGGAGCCGTGGCCCGGCTCGCCGGCCGGGTACCCCGGCCCCTGCTGCGGAACGCCGAACTGCTGCCCGCCGAAGGTCTGGGCGCCCTGCTCCACCCCGCCGAAGGTCTGCTGCCCGCCGTAGGAGGGCTGGGCGGCGCCGTACGGGGCCTGGGCCTGGCCGCCGTACGAGGGCTGGCCGCCGTACCCGGGCTGCGGCGGGGCGGCGGGGAAGGGCTGCGCCGCCCCGTAGCCCTGCTGCCCGCCCATCGACTGCTGGCCGCCCATCGGCTGCTGCGGCAGGCCGCCGCCGATGCCGGGCTCGCTGCGCGGGTAGGGCGGCAGGTGCTGCGTCTCGGGCGCCGGCTCCGGCTGGACGCCGTGCGGGGCCCCCTGGGGCGCGGGCTGCGGCGGGGCGCCCCAGTATTCGGGGCCACCGCCGGGAGCCTGCTGCTGGGGCGCCTGGGGCTGCTGCTGGGGCATCCCCGGCTGGGGCTGGCCGCCCTGCTGGTCACCCGGTGTTCCGGCCGGTTCGGGCCGGAACAGGTCGTCCATGTTGAAATCGTTCGAGTTGGAGTACGAGCGGCGTTGGCTCAACGCGGTTCCTCACCTGTGCACGGCCCCGGTCTCGCCCGGGCCTCTCGGTTCCTCCGCGCGCTCGCTGACGGCGGACCACAACTGCTGAGCCACGCTACCGGTTCACCCTGAGCGGTGACTACGCGGGCAGGCGCCTGCCCGCCTGCCCGCCGTCGGTCTCAGGCCGCCTCGCCCTCCGTCCGCGCGTGGAACTCGCGCACCGCCCGGTGCGCGCGGTACGGCTCCAGCCGGCTGCGGAAGTCGTCCAGGTACTCCACCCCCCGGTTGGAGCGCAGCCCGCTCAGCAGCCGGACCGCCTCCGCGCCGGTCTGGCAGGCGCGTTCCAGATCGCGCTGCTGGAGCTGGGCGGTGGCCAGCAGCACCAGGTCCACCGCCCGGCGGCGCACCCGGTGGGCGGGGTGCAGTTCGAGCGCGGTGCGGGCGTACTGCTCGGCCTTCTCGCCCTGCTGGAGGTCGCGGTGACAGTGCGCCAACTCGTCCGCCAGGTAGGCCTCGTCGAAGTGCGCGATCCAGTCCGGGTCGTCCTCCGGCCGGCGGCGCTCCATCGCGGCGAGCGCCTTGGCGGCCACCGCCTCGCAGGCGGCGGTGTCGCCCAGCAGCGCGTGGCCGCGCGCCTCGGCGGCGTAGAACATCGCCATCGCGGTGGGGGTGGCCACCGAGCGGGCGCCCTCCTGGGCGGCGCGGGCGAGTTGGGCGATCTCACGCGGGTTGCCGAGGGTGGCGGCGAGGTGGCTCATCGAGGCGGCCAGCACGTAGCCGCCGTAGCCCCGGTCGTCGGCGGCCTGGGCGAGCCGCAGCGCCTGGATGTAGTACCGCTGGGCCAGGCCCGGCTGGGCGGTGTCCACCGCCATGTAGCCGGCCAGCTCGGTCAGCCGGGCGACGGCGCCGAAGAGCTGACGGCCGGTCTCCTCCCGGTAGGCGCCGCCGAGGAAGCCGGAGACCACGCTGTTCAGGTAGTGCACCACCACCGGGCGGACGTGCCCGCTGCCGAACCGGTGGTCCAGGTCGACCAGCATCTGGGTGGTGGCCCGGATCGCGGCCACGTCGGCCAGCCCGACCCGGGTGCCGCCGGTGCGGGCGACCACCGGGTCCGGCGGGGTGATCAGCCAGTCCCGGCTCGGCTCGACCAGCGCCGAGGCGGCGACGGCGGCCCCGGCCAGGAAGTCCCGCCGGCCGACGTCGCTGCGCCACAGCTCGCAGACCTGCTCCAGGGCGGCCGGCAGGTTGGCGGCGAACTGCAGGCCCACCGCCGAGCTGAGGTTCTTGCCGTCGGCCATGCCGATCTCCTCGACCGTGACACCACGGCCGAGTTTGCGCCCCAGTGCCTCGGCGATCACGGCCGGCGCCTGGCCGCGCGGCTGCTGGCCGCGCAGCCAGCGGGCGACCGAGGTCTTGTCGTAGCGCAGGTCCAGCCCGTGCTCGGCGCCGCACAGGTTCACCCGGCGGGCGAGGCCCGCGTTGGAGCAGCCCGCCTCCTGGATGAGCTGCTGCAGCCGCTCGTTGGGCTCTCGTGCGACGAGTGGTCTCGCGGCCATTGGGCTTCGCCTCCCCTACGCCACCCCGGCCACGGCCGGAGGGCGTACGACTCTGGTGCTCGCTTGCCGATGCGCCGACCGGCAGGCGGCATGGGCCGCCACCGGGGTACGGCGACACCAGCGCAATACCCACGGTGACGGGTCCACTCCCCTTGCGCCCTGCTGAATGCCCCAGTGCGCCCCTCCTGCGCCCGTTACGAGGGCCGGTCGAGGCGGCCGGAAATCACCCGTCTCACCGGTACGGGTGACATCTCCCGTTCGGCGCTGACCACCCTCCGCCCGCCCGTAACCCCGCCCACCGACGGTAGTTGAGCAGCACGTGGAAGACACCCCAGGAGCCCCCGAGCAGGGTCTGCCCCCGCTCCTCATCGAAGCCGTCAGTTACGCGGAGGACCGCCACTGGGAGGTCGTCCCGGGAGCGTGGCTGATCGACGGCGACGGGCCGGCCCGCTGCTCGTGCGGCGAACGGTGCGAGCTGCCCGGCGCGCACCCGGTCGGCGAGGACTGGCACCGCCGGGCCAGCGCCGGCCCCGGGGTGGTGCGCCGCTGGTGGACCGAGCACCCGCAGGCCTCGATCCTGCTGCCGACCGGCCGTTCCTTCGACGTGCTGGACGTGCCGGAGGTGGCGGGCTGCCTGGCGCTGGCCCGGATGGAGCGGATGGGGCTGCAGCTCGGCCCGGTGGTGGCCGTGCCGGCCTCGGCCGGGCAGCTCGGGCGGCGGCTGCACTTCCTGGTGCTGCCCGGGGTGCAGGCCAAGCTGGCGGAGATGCTGCGCACGCTCGGCTGGGGTTCGGGCCGGCTCGATCTGGCCGCCCGCGGCGAGGGGGACTGGATCGTGGCCCCGCCGTCCCGGATCGGCCCGTACAGCTTCGCCCAGTGGGCCCGGCCGCCGTCCGCGCTCAACCGCTGGCTGCCGGACGCCGCCGAGCTGATCAACCCGCTGGCCTACGCCTGCGGCCGGGAGGCCCCGGCCGCCCGGCCGGCCCACCAGCCCGCGGCGGTGCGCTGACCGGCCGCCGCCCCTGCACGGCCGCCCTGCGCCTATCGGGTGAGGGCGTGCTCCGCGCGACACCCCGCGCGCATCTGACGGGCCTTGCCTCCCACCGGAGGCGGGGCCCGTCAGACGCATGTCGGGGATAAGAGACCGATGTACCCGGTGATCGACCGCACAAGCCGCTCGGACGAGTGACAGCGCTCAAGGATTGCGGCGATCTGCCGAGTGGGAGGAATTGCAGCGAGAGGGGAGCGGGCGAGCCGGAGAGGAGAACACCGCGAGGGGGTGCTGGACCAGGGGTGCAGGGCCGGGCAGGCAGGGCCACGGGCGGGGTGCGAGGCAGGAGGGACGCAGCGCCGGGAGGACGCGGGGCCGGAGGGGTGCGAGGCCGGAGGGGTGCAGGGCCGGGGGTTGCAGGACCCGGGGGGTGGTGCCGAGGGGCGTTCGGACGGGGAAGCCGGATGCGGCACCGGGGGTCGGGGAGGTCGTGGTGCCCACCGCGCTCGGGGTGGTGGGGCGCCGCGGGATCAGGGAGGGACGGGGCGGGGAGCCCCAGGCCCGGCGCACGGGGATGCGCCGGGCCTGCGGGCTGCCCGGCGCATCGATCGGGCCGCGGCTGCGGCCGCCCGTACGCTCCTCGGTGGCGGCCCGGCTCAGATCTCGGCCACGAACACGTGCCCGGCGATCTCCTTGGGCAGCTCCACCGCGTTGTCGCCGTTGCCGACCAGCACCCCGCCGATCCCGGCCGTCACCTGGACCGTCGCCCCCGGGCGCACCCCGGCCCGGCGCAGCGTGAGCATCAGCTCGCCGTCGGTCTGGATCGGCTCGCCGATCCGGCGCACCACCACGGGGGTGCCCTGCTCGCCGACCCTCAGCGCCTCCAGGGTGGTCAGCGCGGCGTCGAAGCCCTCGCCCTCGGCCTTGGTGTCGCCCAGCTCGTCCAGGCCCGGGATCGGGTTGCCGTACGGGGACTGGGTCGGGTGGCCGAGCATCGCGAGCACCTTGCGCTCGACCGTCTCGCTCATCACGTGCTCCCAGCGACAGGCCTCCTCGTGCACCTGCTCCCACTCCAGGCCGATCACGTCGACCAGCAGACACTCGGCGATCCGGTGCTTGCGCATGACCCGGACGGCCAGTCTGCGGCCCTCGTCGGTCAGCTCCAGATGGCGGTCGCCCGCGACCTGGAGCAGGCCGTCACGCTCCATCCGGCCCACGGTCTGGCTCACCGTGGGGCCGCTCTGCTCCAGCCGCTCGGCGATCCGGGCGCGCATCGGGGTGATGCCCTCTTCCTCCAGCTCCAGAATGGTGCGGAGGTACATCTCAGTGGTGTCGATCAGACCAGACATCGCCCCTGGCTCCCAATCCTCGGTGTCCTCACCGCCAATTCTGACGTACCGAAGTGACAACCGATGTCGCCGGGCTGCTATGCCCCCCGCTTTTGGTGGCTGTTGACAGCGGACCACCCCAGGCAGCACGGTGCTCGCCAGATCTTTCTCCATACGCGGTCTGGACCACCGGGCCGCCCCCGCCCCTTGCTGGAGTTGCGATGACCGACCTGGTCGGGCAGTACTTCGACGCCGCCGTGGCCCACCTCGCGCGGGTGCGCACCGAGGAGGCGGAGCAGATCGAGGCCGCCGCGGAGTTGCTGGCCGGGGCGGTGGCGGACGGGCGCCGAATCTTCACCTTCGGCGCCGGCCACTCCTCGCTGGCCGCCCAGGACGTGGTCTACCGGGCCGGCGGCCTGGTGGTGATCAATCTGCTGAACGTGCCGGGGATGACCGGCGTCAACGTGATGCCCGCGCCGCTGGGCAGCGCGCTGGAGCGGGTCTCCGGGCTGGCCACCACCACCCTGGACCTGACCCCGGCGAGCAGCGGGGACCTGCTCTTCCTGATCTCGCTCTCCGGCCGCCAGGTGATGCCGGTCGAGCTGGCCCGGCACGCCCGGGGCCTGGGCATGCGGGTGGTCGGGGTCACCTCGCTGGCCTATCCGGCCGAGGTCTCCTCCAACCACCCGTCGGGCACCTTCCTCAAGGACAACTGCGACGTGGTGCTGGACAGCAAGATCGCGGTCGGCGACGGCGAGCTCTCGCACCCGGCGGCGGGGGTGCCGTTCGGCTCGGTCTCCACCATCGTCACCAGCGCGTTGATGCAGGCGGTGGTCGCCTCGGCGGTGGGCCGGCTGGCCGAGCGCGGGATCACCCCGCCGCTGTTCCGCTCGGGCAACGTGGACGGCGGGACGGAGTGGAACGCCAAGGTCATGGCCGACAACGCCGACCGCATCCTGTACGCCTACTGACCTCAACATCCTTCGTGGTCAACACCGTTGGTCGCAAGGGCGGGCCGGGCGAGGCGTATCAGGGCCCGGCCCCGGGAAGGATCCAGTCGTTCGGGTGCAGGGGCGACGGGGCGGCCGGGGGGCAGCATGGTGGCGGGGGCAGCGCGATCGATCGGCTGGGTGCGCGAGGACGAGCTGCTGCCCGAGCTGTTCTGGGCCTCGGATTCCGCCTCGCTCCAGGGGCAGCGCCGCTCGGTCGCGCTGTCGCGCTGGGAGCTGGTGCTGCTGGTGGTGGCCGCCGCCACGGGCTCGGCCGACGGCCGGCTGTGGGCCTGGACGGCCGCCTTCGCCTACCTGCTGACCCTGGCGATGGCCACGGTGGCCGCCCGGCAGAATCCGCAGCGGCTCTGGTACGACGGCCGGGCGATCGCCGAGTCGGTCAAGACGCTCTGCTGGAAGTACGCGGTGCAGGCGGACGCCTACCAGCCGCCGCCCAAGAAGCTGCCGGACGCCGAGCGGCTGTACGACGTCCAGCTCAAGGGCATCCTCGGCGAGTTCGAGACCGACCAGGTGATCCCCGAGATGTCCCGGATGGAGGCCGATCTGCTCTCCTGGCGGGAGCCGGCCCACCACCCGCAGATCACCGAGATGATGACCAGGCTGCGTGACCAGCCGCTGGAGGTGCGCCGCGAGGTGTACCTGCGGGAGCGGGTGCACGCCCAGCGGGAGTGGTACCGCGGCAAGGCGCAGCGCTGCCGCAACGCCGCCCGCCGGGCCGGGCGGCTGGCGATCGTGCTGCCGCTGCTGGGGCTGGCCCTGGCGGTGCTGCGGGCGCTGGGGTGGTTCACCTACGACGCGCTGGGCACCGTCTCCGCGGTCGCGGCCTCGGTGTCGGCCTGGGCGCAGCTGCGGCAGTACCGGCCGCAGGCGGCGGCGTACGGGCTGGCGGCGGACGAGCTGGCCAAGGTGGAGGCCCAGCTCACCCAGTTGAAGCTGGACTCCGAGCAGGCCGAGGACTACTGGGCGCGCCTGGCCCGGGACGCCGAGGACGCCATCTCGCGGGAGCACACCACCTGGCAGGCGCGGCGCGAGGTGCGCGGTCTGGACGTCCCCGGCTGATCGGCCCGGGACGTGACCTGTTCGGCGAGCGATCTGGAGGGCAACCGGTGGTGGCACGGACGGTCGAGGCACCGGGCGGGCGTGCGCTGGCGGTGGAGGTCTCCGGCGACCAGCAGGGCAGCCCGGTCTTCCTGCTGCACGGCACCCCGGGCAGCCGGGTGGGGCCGGCGCCGCGCAGCAGCGTGCTGTCCCGGATGGGGGTGCGGCTGATCTCGTTCGACCGGCCCGGGTACGGCGACTCCGACCGGCTGCCGGGGCGCCGGGTGGCCGAGGCGGCGGCGGACGTGCTGGCGATCGCCGACGGGCTGGGGCTGGCGGAGTTCGCGGTGGCGGGGCGCTCCGGCGGCGGGCCGCACGCACTGGCCTGCGCGGCGCTGCTGCCGGAGCGGGTGTCCCGGGTGGCGGCGCTGGTCAGCCTGGCGCCGCGGAACGCCGAGGGGCTGGACTGGTACGGCGGGATGACCCCGTCGAACGTCCGGGAGTACCACCACGCCGAGCGCGGGCTGCTGCGGATCGAGGACGCCTTCCAGCTCCGGTCCCGGGTGATCAAGCGCGATCCGGTCCGGCTGATCAAGGACCTGGTGCCCGAGCTCCCGCCCACGGACCGGACGGTGGTGACCGACCCGGGGATCCGCCGGATGCTGCTGAGCACCTACCGGCAGGCCTTCCGGTACGGCGCCTTCGGCTGGATCGACGATGTGCTGGCCTTCACCACGGACTGGGGCTTCCGGGTGGAGGACATCCGGGTGCCGGTGCGGCTGTGGCACGGCGCGGACGACCAGTTCTCGCCGGTGGACCACTCGCGCTGGCTGGCCGACAACATCCCGGGCGCCGAGCTCTACCTGGAGCCCGGGGCGGCGCACTTCGGGGCGTTCGAGGAGATCACCTCGACGCTCAAGTGGCTGGCCGGCTGAGCGTGCCGGCCGGGCGACCGGCCCTCAGCCCACCGGGGTGAGCGGGGCGGCGCCCGCCAGCACCGCGAGCACGTTGTCGACGGCGAGGCCGCCCATGGCCTGCCTGGTCCGCACGGTGGCGCTGCCGAGGTGCGGGACCAGCACGGCGCGTTCCTGGGCGAGCAGCGCGGGGTGGACGGCCGGCTCGTGCTCGAAGTTGTCCACGGCGGCGGCGAACAGGTGACCGGACTCCAGTGCGGCGGCCAGCGCCGCCTCGTCCACCACGCCGGCGGTCATGCTCACCACCACGGCGCCCTCGGGCAGCAGGGCGAGCCGCTCGGCGTTCACCAGGTGCCGGGTGGCGGCGGTGAGCGGGCAGGTGACCACCAGCACCGGGGAGCGGGCGAACAGCTCGTCCAGCGGCAGCCAGTGCGCCCCGGCGGCGGTGTCGGCCGGCAGCTGGGTGCGGTTGTGGTAGCCGACCGGCATCGCGAAGCCGGCCGCGCGGCGGGCCACCGCCTGCCCGATCCGGCCCATGCCGAGGATGCCGAGCGGGGTGCCGGACAGCTCCAGCCCGAGCATGAAGGTCGGGGCCCAGGCCCAGGGGCGCCCCGAGCGCAGCAGCCGTTCGCCCTCGCCGAGCCGGCGGCCGGCGGCCAGCAGCAGCGCCCAGGCCAGGTCGGCGGTGGCGTCGGTGAGCACCCCGGGGGTGTTGCTGACCAGGACGCCGCGGTCGGCGCAGGCGGCCAGGTCGATGTTGTGGGTGCCGACGGCGTGGTTGGCGACGATCCGCAGGCCGGGGCCGGCGGCGGCCAGGAACTCGGCGTCCACCCGGTCGTCCAGGGTGGTGATCACGGCCGCCCGCCCGGGCAGCGCGGCCAGCAGCTCGGTCCGGGGCATCGGCTGCTCGCTGTCGTGCACGGTGGCGGCGGCCGGGGTGAGCCGGTCGAGCACGCCGTCCGCGAGGCGGCGGGTGACGAGGACGGGTGGCGGCGGGGTCTCGGTCACAGGGCGCAGGCTACACCGCGGTCCGCCCCGGCCAGGGCTCGGCCGGGGTGGACCGGGCCCTGGCCGGGGCGGGCCCGGTCACAGCGGCTGCGGCTCCAGATCGCGGTTGATCCGGTGCCAGTTGTGTGCGGACACCACGCTGGGGTGGCCCTCGTCGAAGAGCTCCAGCAGCACCACCAGGGACTGCTTGCGCAGCGCCTCGGCCTCCCGCGCCCGGCCCGCCGAGCGCAGCGTGACCGCCAGGTTGAGCTGGCAGACCACGGCGTCCGGGTGGGTCTGCCCGTAGCGGTTGTCCAGGCCGGCGAGCGCCACCCGGCCGCGCTCCTCGGCGCGCGCCAGCTGCCCGCTGTCGGCGTAGGCGTTGGCCAGGTTGATCATCGCGTTGAGGGTGTACGGGTGGTCCGGGTCGAGCACCCGGGAGAGGCCTTCGACGGCCTGCTCGCCGTGCCGGATCGCACCGGCCACGTCGCCGCTGCCGCGCAGGTAGATGGCGAGGTTGTTCTCGCAGGCCAGGGTGAACGGGTGGTCGTCGCCGAGCAGCCTGCGGTGCCCCTCGTAGGCGGCGGCGGCGATGTCGCGGGCGGTCTCCTTGTCGCCCGCGGCACTGTGGTCAGCGGCCAGGTTGAGCTGGCAGGCCAGCGTCTCGGGGTTGTCGGTGCCGTACCGGTCGACGTAGCGCTGGTAGGTCTGCTCGGTGAGCTCGCGGGCCGGCCCCAGCTCGCCGGCCCGGCGCAGTGAGACCGCCAGTGACTTGGCGTTGCGCAGGGTCTCCGGCAGGTCCGGTCCGAGGATGCCGGACAGCGCCTCGGTGACCTCGCGCAGCAGCTCGACGGAGCCCTTGTAGTCGCCCATCTCGCGCAGGTCGCGGGCCAGGTTGGCCTTGCTGCTGAGGGTGTACGGGTGGGCCTGGCCGAGCACCGCGGAGCGGCGCTCGAAGGTGTCCTGGTCGAGGTCGCGGGCGGCCACGCTGTTGCCGACCAGCCGGTGGTCGATGGCCAGGTTGTTGGCGACCGACAGGGTGCGCGCGTCGTCCTCGCCGAACAGCTCCACGAACTGGTTGTAGGTCTCCAGGTCCATGCTCAGGGCTTCCTGGAAGCGGTTGAGGTACCGCAGGTCGGCGCCCATCGAGTTGGCCGTCATCAGGGTGAACGCATTGTGCTCGCCGAGCAGTTCGCGCTGGCCGGCCAGGGTGGCCTGGTCCAGCTCCAGCGATTCGTTATACGAGCCCTGCGAGCGCAGCACGTTGGCCAGGTTGAACCGCAGGCTGAGGATCTGCCGGAGCAGGAAGCGCCGCTCGGCCGCGTCGGGCTCGCTCTCGTAGCGCTGCGCCCAGGCCGCGTCCAGCTGCCGGGCCAGCTGCAGGGCCTGGTCGAGGTCGACGGTCTTCCACAGGTAGCGGACCCGGTCGATCAGGAGCTCGCGGACCTCGCGCTCGTCGCAGTCCTGGGCCCGGGAGGGGCCCAGGTGCGGCCAGATCTTCTCCAGGGTGGGCCAGTTGTCCGGGTTGTCGGTGTCGCCGAGCGGCGGGCGGGCGCTGGCCAGGATGCGGTGCACCTCGTGCATCGCGCTGTTCTGGTCGGCCTGGCTCATCCCGCTGCGGACCACCGCCTGGACCAGCCGGTGCACCTGGAAGCTGGACGCGTCGGTCTTGGCCAGGGCGTACCGGCTGACCGAGCGGATCACCTTGCCCAGCATGAAGCTGTCGGTGAGCTCGGAGTCGTACGGCTCCAGGGCGCGGCGCATCTGCTCGCTGTAGAAGAAGTGCTTGAGCGAGATCGGCTCGGGGGCGAAGAACGCGGACAGCTCCAGCAGCCGGACGGCGGCCGGGGACTGCTCGCGCAGCCGGGCGATCGAGACGTTCCAGGTGAGGCCGACCGGGGTCGGGTAGTCGACCGGGGTCTCACCGGCGGCCAGCACCTTGGTGGCCTCGGCCTGGAGCTGGGAGACGTAGGTGTCGACCGGGGTGCGGGTGGTCTCCAGCCAGGCGGCGGCGACCTCGACGGCGAGCGGCAGGTCGCCGAGCGCCTCGGCCACCCGGTCGGCCTCCTGCCTGGTCAGGCCGCGGACCCGGCGGGTGATGTGGTCCACGCTCTCGGCCCGGGTGAAGACGTCCACGCCCAGCACGCCGGCCTGCCCGGACCAGCCCTGGTTGCGGGAGGTGACCAGGATGTGGCCCGGGCCGTCGGGGAAGTACGGGCGGATCCGCGCGGGCTCGTCCGCGTTGTCGAAGACCAGCAGCCAGCGGGAGGTCGGGGAGCCCCGGCGGAGTGCGTCGCGGGCGGCCTCGGCGGCCTCGGTGACGCTGTCGCTGGTACGCAGGCCGAGCCGGCCGGCCAGCTCGGCGAAGGACTGCGCGGCGGACTCGGTCTGCTCGGCGTTGATCCACCAGACCAGGTCGTAGTGCGACATGTAGCGGTGGGCGTACTCCAGCGCGACCTGGGTCTTGCCGATGCCGCCGAGGCCGTACAGCGTCTGCGGGGTGGGCAGCACCGCGGTCGGCCCGCCGACCAGCTGTTCGCGCAGGTCGTCCAGCACCTTGGTGCGGCCGGTGAAGGAGTGGTTGCGCTGCGGCACCGACCAGTGCGCGGGCTTGGCCCCCGGGAAGCGCGGGGTGTCGGAGCCGCGCTCGGCGAGGTCGGCCTCGCCCCGGCCGAGCGCGCGCAGCAGGGCCTGGACGGCCTCGGCCTCGTCACGGCCGACCAGGTCGACCGGGTTGCGGTTGTTGTACGGCGCGGTGATCCGGACGTCGCCGACCCGGACCGGGATCATCTGCCGTCGGGCGCCGGCCGGGTCGGCGTTGACGGTGCGGCCCCACAGCGCCTGGGCCTGCGGCGAGGAGAGGTAGGCCGAGGACAGCACGGCGACCGTCCGGTAGGCCGAGTCGATGCCGCGCTCGGTGGAGGTGCGCGGGTTGGTGCCCACGCCGAGGTCCATCGAGACCACCCGGAAGCCGGCCTGGGTGAGCACCGCGGAGATCCAGTCCGCCCAGGCCCGGTCCTGCGGCACGTAGCTGAGGTAGAGGTCGGCGGGCGCGGTCGGGCGGCGGCGGACGAAGGCGGCGAGGTTGCGCAGCCGCAGGTCCTCGTCCATCGGCGGCAGGCCGGTGACCTGCCCGGCGGTGAGCTCGGCGGTCAGCCGCTCGCAGGCGGCCAGGATCGAGGCCGGCTGCTGCGGCAGGTCGCCGAACGGGGCAAGGATCTCCTCGTAGGCGTAGAAGGGCCGGTACGGGATCTCCACCGAGGCCCAGTAGCGCAGCAGTTCGGCCTCGGAGAGGCCGGCGGGCAGGCCGCCGAACTTGATCCGGGCGAGCGCCCGGCCGGCGTCCGCCTTCTCCTTCTCGCCCTCGTCGATCCGCATCGGCACCGGGAGGATCCGGATCCCGCGCGACTCGTAGAGGCTGTCGATGGTGTGCGCGACCCGGGAGGCGCCGTCGATGGACTGGTCGCTGAGGGTGAAGCAGACCACCAGGTCGTCGGGCATCTCGACGGTGCAGATGTCGGCGGTGTCGGTCAGGCCGGTCCGGCTGTCGATCAGGACGTAGTCGTAGCGCCGCTTCATGTCCCGGCGCAGCGCCTCGATGAAGGCGGAGCCGTTGTGGGCCTCGTAGAGCAGGTCCCAGTCGATCCGGTTGCCGGTGCCGGAGTAGTCCCGGTTGAGCTGGCCGGCCGGGACGAAGTCCAGCCCGCCGTCGCCGGGGAAGTGCGGCCAGGCCAGCGAGACGGCGTGCGGGTGGATCCGGGCGAAGTCCTCGTGCCAGTTGGGGTCACGGTCCAGCGGGCGGCGGGCCTCCTCCAGGTAGTCCGCGAAGAGGTCCATGATGCCGGTGGTGCCGGCCACCGCGTCCGGATCGAGGAACGGCCGGAAGAACTGGTCCAGGCCCGGGGCCTCCAGGTCCCAGTCCACGGTCAGCACCCGGGCGCCGTTGGAGGCCAGGATCCAGGCGGTGTTGGCCAGCGCCATGGTGCGCCCGGTGCCGCCCTTGTACGAGTAGAAGGTGACGATCCGGCCCTCCCGGTCGTCCACTGTCCTGGCGTCGAAATCGCGCTCGGTCCGGTGGCCGGCGGCCCGCGGGCTCTCGCCCGGCCTCCCGGCCGGCCGGTGCCCCCAGGTCGGTGTCTCGGTCATGACTCTCCTCCCCCACGGGCAGCCCGCCCGAGGCCGCCGTCATCGTCGCTGCCGTAACCGTCGGTGGGCGGCCCGGCCGGCGGCTCGGCGCCGCGTAAGCCCTGCCGCAGACTCGGCTTGCGCGGGCCCGTCCCGACGGGTCTCGCCTCGCCGCGCTGCTCGAATCCGTTGGTGGCCTGCATCACGGCCCGTTCCAGCTCGCCGCGGAACTCCTCCAGCGTGCCGGGGGTGCCGGCGGGCTGGCTGCGCAGGGTGGGCCGGTGGGCACCACGGCTGAGCCTGAGGACCTCCTCGCTCAGACCGTTGAGCATCTCCTCGTCTCTTCGGCACTCCGGATCCTCCGGGTTCCACGGCTCCAGGACGCTCACCCAGGGGAGGTTCTTACGGTCCAACTGTCGGATCTTACCGCTTCGTTGACGATCGGTCAGGGCCCAACGGTCGACCAGCAGCACGCTCGGTCCGGTGGGCTCCTCGGCCAGCATCCGGTCCGCGTCCTCCTCGAACTCGGCCACCGTCGGCTCGAAGCCCATCCGCCGGGCCACCTCGGCCGCGTCCTCGGCCAACGGGCGGGCGGAGTGGGGCTGGTAGGGCTGCCAGTCGAGCCGGCGCGCGCCGTAGCAGTCCGACCCGCGCCCGGCCGGCAGCTCCCGGCGGCGCAGCGAGTACACCGAGATCCGCACCCGGTCGGTGGGCAGCGGGGGCTCGAAGGCGCTCGGCTGGGACTCGAAGTCCGCCTGCTGGCCGAGCGGGATCACGGTCTGCTTGGCCACGTAGACGATCCGCTCGGCCAGCCGGTAGACCGCGTTCTGGTACTGGGCCCGGTAGGAGGCGATCTTCATCAGCGCGTACAGGCCCTCGGCCGCGTAGTCGCCGCCGAAGCTCTCGTGGCTGAACTGGAGTTCGCTGGCGACCCGGGGCAGCGGGTAGTGGTTCATCGCCACCCAGAGCACCGGGACGATCCCGGTGTGCCGCTCCCCGCTCTGCCGGCGCTGGTAGACCGGCCGCTGGCTGAACAGGTGCCATTCCTTGCCGCAGGCCTGGCTGGCGAAGTAGCGGGGCGAGTAGAGCGGCACGAACACCCGGCAGTTGGCGAGCTCGGCGGAGAGCCGTTCGGCCCACTTCTGCCCCTGGTGCATGGAGCGGTCCATGAAGCCCACCGGGTGCCCGGAGGGCGCGTCGGTGAGCTGGAAGATGGCCTCGCAGAGGTCGTTGTAGAGCTGCGCCACCCAGATGTTGGGGTCGCCCGAACCTCTGTTCCCCGCGCGTGGAATGTGCGCGTAACTGAGGAAGAAATAGGGCCGCTGATCCCGGCCTCCGTCCCCCTGGCTGTTCAAGACGCGCCTCCCCCGAGACATCCGGCCTGCTGAGTCCCCCGGCCGCGCACCCGCGACCACGCCACCGTACCGGCCGGCAGCCCTCGCCCACCCCCGCTCCCACAATCCCCCGGGCTGCTTCGCCACCCCACAAAGGGACTTCAGTGTAGAAAGGTCAGGTTCCCGAATGGAATAGGGCCGCACCCCGGCATCGCGCGTGCGCGGTCAACTCCAGCGGTTCCGCAGCCATTTGTTGACGTGGTCGACCGCTTCCGGGATGGGCAGCAGAAAGCTCTCCGCGGCGCCGAAGCGGCCCTGCCGCAGGCTCGGCAGTTCGTCGGCCAGCACCTCGCCGAGCGTCTCGAAATGCCGGACCTCCAGCCGCAGCGCCTCGAAGTGCACCCACTGCCGCCGCTGCCGCTCGTCGCGCACCACGCAGCCGTAGCGCTGCGGGACCTGCTCCGGCTGCCAGTACTCGGCCAGGTGGAACGGCGTGCAGCACCACAGCGGTACGCCGACCAGCAGCGCCCGGGCGCCGTCCTGGTACAGCCGGTGGGTCGGCGACTCCTCGCCCAGGTGGCAGGTCAGCCGGTGGCCGGCCATCAGCCGCTCCGCCTTGGGGCCGAGCGCGGTGAACGAGGTCTGCGGGTGCGCGCTGCGCACCGATCCGGGGGTGGTGCGGACCTCCTCGGCGATCCGCCCCATGCTCGGCGAGGCGGGGGTGGCCGCCCGGTCGAAGGCGGGCATGGTGGCCCGGAACGCCCGCAGCCGGGCCGGGTCCAGGCCGGCGGTGCGGGCGGCGTCCAGCGGGGAGGTGTCCGAGTTCTCCGGCGTCGCGGTGTACACCACCAGGGTGCCGTACGGGCCGAGCACCTCGCGGATCGCCGCCACGATCGCGGCCGAGCCGCCGCGCACCGCGCCGATCGCCCGGGTGGAGGACTGCACCAGCAGGGTCTCGCCCGGCCGGACGCCCAGCCGGCGCAGGTCGGCGGCCAGCGCCTCTACGGAGTACAACGGGCCTCCCGGCAGCCGTCCGGTTGGGTCGGGGTGGATCCGCGCTCGCCGGGCGGCTCAGGAGCCGGCCGGGGCCGGGCGCCCGCTGCGGGCCAGCCAGGCCGCCCGGTTCTCCGCCGCCGCGGCCCGCGCCCGCCGCTCCGCGGCCGGCCCCACCGGCAGCTCCAGCCAGGGCTCGGCGCTCGCCCGCATCCCGGCGGCGAACCGCTCCCCGAGCGGGGTCAGCGACCCCGAGTCGACCAGCGCCGCCACCGAGTCCACCGTGTGCCGGCGCCAGGTGGCCAGCTGCACCCGGGCCGCCTCGGCCGCCTCGCTGCGCAGCCCGTCGTACGCCCGGACCCGGCCGACCCAGAACTCGGTCACCGCCAGGTGGGCGTAGGTGCCCTGGAGCAGACCCTCCAGCGGGCGCGGGTCCGGGCGCCAGGGCGCGTGGAAGAGCCGGTCCTCGGCCGGGTCGTAGAGGTCGTGGAAGTCCAGCACGGCGCCCAGCTTGACGTGCTGGAACTCGTGCGCGATCAGCAGGGCGAGGACCGGCGCGGTGGTCGGCCGGGCGATCCCGACCGCGCCGAAGGCCTGCCGACCGGCCGCGCTGACGTCACCCTCGGCCGCGCCCGCCGCGAGCGGGGTGATGGTGCCGAGGGCGGCCTGGATGCCCGGCGCGTAACCGGGCAGGTCGCGCCGGATCAGCTCCCAGGCCTCCTGCAGGGCGCCACCCCAGCCGAGCAGCTCCGGCTCGGCCAGCCGGCCGGTGACCGGCCACTGGTGGCTGTCGCGCTGCGGGTCGGTGTCCTCCAGCGCGACCGTCCAGCCGCCGGCCAGGCCGATCCGGCGGACCGGCTGCCAGGGCCCGCCGTCCGGGGTGTCCCAGCCGATCCGGACCGCGGGGCCGTCCGCCCGTACGGTGAAGCCCTCGGCGTCGCCGACCAGCCGGGCCGTGCCCGCACCCGCCACCCGGACCAGGCCGAGGCCCGGCAGGTGCACCGCACCCCGGCGCACCGGCAGCGCCAGCTCGAAGTCCAGGCCGGCCCGCAGCCCGGCCGCCGCCGCGATCTCCGCGAGCGTGCCGAGGTCGGCGCCGGGGGGCTCCGCGCCGCCCTGCAGGCAGCGGGCGGCCCAGGCCCGGACGTACGGGTGGGCGAGCGCGGCGTCCAGTGCCCGGGGCGCCTTGGTGTCCAGCTCGGTCAGCAGCCGCCAGGCCTCGGCCCCGGCCGGGCGGCCGGCCGCCACTGCCGCCACCAGCCGCCGGGTCAGGCCGAGTTGGGCGGCGGCCAGCGCCCGCACCGTCTCGCCGCTGCCGTGGCCGAGCGCCAACTCGTCGAGCTGGGCCTCGGTCAGGACCGGCTCCACCGGGCCGGACTGCTCCGGGATGCCGGTGGCCGCGGGGGCCTGGTCGCGAATAGTGGTGATCAGCTTCATCAGATCCCCGCAGAAGACAGAAGGATTGGCGAAGCCGCTGCCGTCACTCCGGTAGCGGTGCGCGTACAGACCGCCGCCGCAGGAGCGGACGACGGGGCAGGCCCGGCACTCGGTGCTCAGTCCGGCCAGGCCGGACTGCCGTTCCATCATGCCCGGGTGGCGGGCGACTTCGTCCAGCGAGTGCGCGAAGATGTCGAACCCGGTCGCCGGGGCTCCGTCGTAGGCGGTCTTCAGGCTGTCCGCCTGCTCCAGCTCGCCGTCGGTCTCGATCACCACCAGATCCGCCGGATCGAGCCCCAGCGACTCGGTCAGGCTGGACCTTCCGCGCAGCGTGCGGTGGATCGACTCGAAGATCCGCACCGGCACCGGGCGGCCGGCCGCCGTCCACCGGTCGTAGACGGCCATCAGCCAATCCGCGTAGGGCGTTCGGCCCATACCGGGGGGGCGTTTCGGCGGAGCATCCCAGGTCGCGTGCGGCAGCAGGAAGTCGATCCGGGGCGGTTCGAGCGCGACCAGCGCGTCCAGCACGGCGGCCGGGTCGTTCTCCACGTCGATGGTGCAGAGCAGTCCGGCGTACAGGTGGCGGAACTCGCCCTCGCGCAGCAGGGCCACCGCGGCCAGCACCTTGGCGTGGCTGCTGCGGCCGTCGGCGAACCGCCGGTGCCGGTCGTTGGAGACCTTGTCGCCGTCGAGCGAGATGCCGACCTTGATGCCGGCCCGGTCGAAGACCTGGCAGAACTCCCGGCTCAGCAGCACCCCGTTGGTGTGGATCCGCAGGTCCAGGTCGCAGCCCTCGGGCAGGGCCCCGCGCAGCAGTTCGGCGGCCCGGCGCAGGCGCGCCGGGCCGGCGAGCAGGGGTTCCCCGCCGTGCAGCACGACATGGACGGCCGGCAGCCGGTGCGTACGGGCGTGCTCCCCGATCCGCTCGGCGGCCTTGGCCAGCACCTCGTCACTCGCGTGCCTGGGGCGCCCGCGCCAGCTGGTGTCCGCGTGTTCGTAGACATAGCAGTGGTCGCAGGCGAGGTCACAGCGACTGTGCACCTTCAGCACGAACTGTCTGAAGGGGACCGGAGTGAGGGTCATCGAGGTGGGGGGCCGTCGTCAGGACGTGCACAAGGATCCGGGGAACCGATTCTTCCCTCTCAGATGGAGGACTGGAACGCGGCGACGCCGACCTGGCCCGGGGTGCCGCCCGGCAGTGCCCGGGCCAGCTGGGCCGCGAGCTCCTCGGCCCCGAGCGCGGCGAGATCGGCGAGCGAGAGCCTGGCCGCGTCGAAATGATCGTCCGTCAGACTGTCGGCAGGATTGGCGGCAAGTGTGATGGTCATGGCGATGCCCCTCTTTTAGGCTTGCGCGTTGGGACCAATTGGGTGACTTGCACTCAGATGCCGACGACGGAGCCGTCGACGGTGGCTGGGGCCACTGCGACACGAGTCCAAGAAGGCCATGCTAGGACACCGCCGACCCCCCGAGCGCGCGCAGCCTTCAACGCACACCACAGATCCTGGCCCCCACTTTTGTAGACCACCCTTTCGGCGGACGCCCACCCGGCGGGTGAACGGCCGGCCGGCGCGCCGGGCCCCCCACCGGTCGGCCTCTCCGGGCTTGAGGCACAAGGAAGTTGAGACTTCGTCAGATCGTCCGTGGGCGCACCTCGGGCAGGCCGGGTCCAGCGGTCACCCCAGTTAGCCCGGACGAGTGAACCGAGGCCGTCCGGCGGCCCTCAGGGGCAGAGCCGCTCGACCCGCCAGCCCTCGCCCTCGGCGACGTAGCGGAGCCGGTCGTGCAGCCGGTTCGCGCGGCCCTGCCAGAACTCCACGGTCTGCGGGATCACCCGGTAGCCACCCCAGAACGGCGGCACCGGCACGCCCTCGCCCTCCGGGTAGCGGGCCTCCAGATCGGCGTAGCGCTGCTCCAGCACCCGGCGGTCCGCCACCGGGCTGGACTGCTCGCTGGCCCAGGCACCGAGCTGGGAGCCGTGCGGGCGGGTCCGGAAGTAGGCGGCGGTCTCGTCCCGGCCGACCTTCTCCACCCGGCCGCCGATGATCACCTGGCGGGCCAGCGAGATCCACGGGAAGAGCACCGAGGCCTGCGGGTTGGCGGCCAGGTCGGTGCCCTTGCGGGAGCCGTAGTTGGTGTAGAACACGAAACCGCGGCGGTCGAAGCCCTTCAGCAGCACGGTGCGCGAGCCGGGCCGCCCGTCGGCGTCCGCGGTGGACAGCACCATCGCGTTGGGCTCCTCCACCCCGGCCTCCACCGCCTCGTGGAACCAGTCGGTGAACTGGACCATCGGATCGGCGGCGATCTTGTCCTCGGACAGGCCGTCGTGCTGGTACTGCTTGCGCATGGCAGCCAGGTCCGGACCGGACCGGTCGTCGGTGCGGGTGGTCAGGGCTGTCGGGTGGCGTTCCGCGGTAGGCACGCCAACATCATCCCGTACGACAAGCGTCGGGCACCGCTACGTCTGTGCAAACCGGGGTGGGAGATAAGGTGTCTCGCCACCGCTCCACCGCCCACCGCACGGGAGAATCGTCCGGAAACATCCAGACTCACCCCGGAATGTCCGCCGATGACGCCGGACGCGCGCCACGGGCCGGAGCGGCCCGTGGGGGAAACATCACCGTGGTGGTGTATGGCGCAATGCACTGGGTGCCTGAGAGTCTGACACCGAGTGCCAACCACCATCGGTCACCCGGCGCGCCGCACCACCATGGCGACGCGTCGTATCGGATCACTGAAGGAGCCGTCTGATGTCCGATTTCGTACCCGGGCTCGAAGGGGTAGTCGCCTTCGAGAGCGAGATCGCCGAACCCGACCGTGAAGGCGGCGCACTGCGCTACCGCGGTGTGGACATCGAGGACCTCGTGGGTCACGTCTCCTTCGGGCACGTGTGGGGCCTGCTGGTCGACGGGAAGTTCGCCCCCGGTCTGCCCGCCGCCGAGCCGTTCCCGATCCCGGTCCACTCCGGCGACATCCGGGTCGACGTGCAGTCCGCCCTCGCGATGCTCGCCCCGGTCTGGGGTCTCAAGCCGCTGCTCGACATCTCCGCCGAGCAGGCCCGCGACGACCTCGCCCGGGCTGCCGTGATGGCGCTGTCCTACGTGGCCCAGTCGGCCCGCGGGCAGGGCCGGCCGATGGTCCCGCAGAGCGAGATCGACAAGGCCGAGACCATCGTCGAGCGGTTCATGATCCGCTGGCGGGGCGAGCCCGACCCCAAGCACGTCAAGGCCGTCGACGCCTACTGGACCTCGGCCGCCGAGCACGGCATGAACGCCTCCACCTTCACCGCCCGCGTCATCGCCTCCACCGGCGCCGACGTGGCGGCCGCGCTGTCCGGCGCGGTCGGCGCGATGTCCGGCCCGCTGCACGGCGGCGCCCCGTCCCGGGTGCTCGGCATGATCGAGGAGATCGAGCGCACCGGGGACGCGGCCGGCTACGTCCGCAAGGCGCTCGACAAGGGCGAGCGCCTGATGGGCTTCGGCCACCGCGTCTACCGCGCCGAGGACCCGCGCGCCCGCGTGCTGCGCCGCACCGCCAAGGAGCTCGGCGCCCCGCGCTTCGAGATCGCCGAGGCGCTGGAGAAGGCCGCGCTGGAGGAGCTGCACAACCGCCGCCCGGACCGCGTGCTCGCCACCAACGTGGAGTTCTGGGCCGCGATCATGCTGGACTTCGCCGAGGTCCCGGCGCACATGTTCACCTCGATGTTCACCTGCGCCCGGACGGCCGGCTGGTCCGCCCACATCCTGGAGCAGAAGCGCACCGGCCGGCTGGTCCGCCCGGCCGCCCGTTACATCGGCCCGGCCTCCCGCAGCCCGCAGGAGATCGAGGGCTGGGACGCCCTGTCGAGCTGATTTCTCGTCACTCGATCGAGCGGGCCTGGAATCGCCCTCCAGGCCCGCTCGAACTGCCAGGACGACATCTCAGCGGGCGGACGACGGGCACAATCGCGGCCCCGGGAGCAGTAGGCTGCCGCTGTGGCTCAGATCCAGATCCCCGCTGACATCAAGCCCGCCGACGGCCGTTTCGGCTGTGGCCCCTCCAAGGTGCGTCCCGAAGCGCTGAGCGCGCTCGCGGCCACCGGCACCTCGCTGCTGGGCACCTCGCACCGGCAGGCCCCGGTCAAGAACGTGGTCAAGCGCGTCCGTGAGGGCGTCGCCGACCTGTTCGCACTGCCCGAGGGTTACCAGGTGGTACTGGGCAACGGCGGCTCCACCGCGTTCTGGGACATCGCGGCCTTCGGGCTGGTCCGTGCGAAGTCCCAGCACCTCAACTTCGGCGAGTTCTCCTCCAAGTTCGCCTCCTCGGTGCAGGCCGCCCCCTGGCTGGGCGACCCCTCGGTGATCAAGTCCGAGCCGGGCACCCACCCGCTGCCGGTCGCCGAGGCCGGGGTGGACGTCTACGCGCTCACCCACAACGAGACCTCCACCGGCGTGGCGATGCCGATCCGCCGCCCGGCCGGCGGTGACGAGGGCTCCCTGGTGCTGGTCGACGCCACCTCCGGCGCCGGCGGCCTCCCGGTGGACCTCGCCGAGACCGACGTCTACTACTTCGCGCCGCAGAAGTCCTTCGCCTCCGAGGGCGGGCTGTGGCTGGCGACCTTCTCCCCGGCCGCGCTGGAGCGTGCCGCCGAGATCGCCGCCTCTGGCCGGTACATCCCGCCGTTCTTCGACCTGCCGACGGCGATCGACAACTCCTCGAAGGACCAGACCTACAACACTCCGTCGATCTCCACGCTCTTCCTGCTCGCCGAGCAGCTGGACTGGCTGAACGGCAACGGCGGTCTGGACTGGGCGGTGGCCCGCACCGCGGAGTCCTCCTCGATCCTCTACACCTGGGCCGAGAAGTCCTCCTTCGCGCAGCCGTTCGTGGCCAAGGCCGAGGAGCGCTCGCAGGTGGTCGGCACCATCGACTTCGACGACTCGATCGACGCGGCCGCGATCGCCAAGGCGCTGCGCGCCAACGGCATCGTGGACACCGAGCCGTACCGCAAGCTCGGCCGCAACCAGCTGCGGATCGCGATGTTCCCGGCCGTCGACCCGGCGGACGTCCAGGCGCTCACCGCCTGCATCGACCACGTGGTCGGCCGGCTCTGACCGGCTGAGCACGCGACAGGAGGGCCACCGGGCGGTGGCCCTCCTGTCGCTTTTGCGTCCGCTCGGGATCACGTACCGGGATCACGTACCGGGATCACGTACCGGGATCACGTACCGCGATCACTTCCCGACCAACGAGCTGATCACCACCACAGCCAGCAGCAGCACCAGGGCGCCGGTCACGATCCGCATACGAGTCTTGGGGTCCACGGTCATCGAGGTTACCCGGTGGCCCGCCCCGCCTCCGCCCGGCCCCGCTCCGGCCCGTACAGCCCGGTCAGCTCGGCCGCCAGCTCCTCCCGGCGCACCGTCCGCAGCTGGCCCTCCCCCCGGTACTGCTGGGCCCGGAACACCGTGGGCGCCACCCCCACCCGCCGGGTGAAGATCCGGGTGAAGTAGGCCGGATCCTCGTAGCCGACCCGCCGGGCGACCGCCGCCACCGGCAGCTCGCTCGCCGCCAGCAGCTCCTTGGCCTCGTTCAGCCGGACGACCAGCAGGTACTCCTTCGGGCCGACCGCGCCCACCGAGCGCACCGCCCGCCGCAGCTCCGCCACCGTCATGCCGGCCCGCCGGGCGTGGTCGGCCACCGTGAGCGGCAGGCAGGCGTCCCGGCGCAGCACCTCCAGCACCGGCGCCCCCTCCGGGTCCAGGTCGGCCCGGTGCCGGCGCAGCTCCACCAGCAGCTCGTGCACCCCCGCCGCGGCGTCCACCCCGACCAGCGGCCCGCCCCGGCGGCAGGCCCCGGCGATCCGGGCCACCACCCGCTGGGCCGACTCGGAGCCGGTCAGCGGCACCACCGTGGCCTCCGGCAGCAGCCCCAGCTCCGCGTAGGCGGCGGTGGCCGAGCCGGTGAAGTCCACGAAGTACTCGGCCCAGCCGTGCTCGTCCGGCGCGTAGTGGTGCTCGACGCCGGGCCGCAGCCAGAGCACCGCCGGCCCCAGCACCGCGCGCCGGGTGCCGTCCGGCTCCGCGTACCAGCCCCGGCCGCTGGTGACCAGCACCGCCACCCAGTGGTCCAGGCTGCGGGGCCCGACCGTGGGCAGCCGGCCGCGCTGCATGCCGACGCCCAGGCAGGCCAGCCCCGTCCGCAGCTGGGCCGGCCCCGGGGTGAGGTACTGCCACCAGCGCTCCACAGCCGTCCTCTCCCGCGCCCGCCACCGACCCCCCCGACCTCGAACAATCCAACACGCCGCCGGGCTTTGTCCATGGCTGCGGCCGGGAGGGTGCCCCAGGCTGGAGCCATGCTCACCTACGACTCCACCGGCTTCTCGCTCGACGGGCGCCCGCTGCGGATCCTCTCCGGGGCCGTGCACTACTTCCGGACCCGGCCCGAGCAGTGGCCGCAGCGGCTGGCCGCGCTGCGCGCGATGGGCCTCAACACCGTCGAGACCTACGTTCCGTGGAATCTGCACGAGCCGGCCGAGGGCCGGTTCGAGCGGCTGTCCGAACTCGGCGACTTCCTGGACGAGGCGGCCCGCCAGGGCCTGTGGGCGATCGTCCGCCCCGGCCCGTACATCTGCGCGGAGTGGGACAACGGCGGCCTGCCGGCCTGGCTGACCGCCCGGGTCGGCCGCCGGGCCCGCACCAGCGACCCGGAGTACCTGGCCGCCGTCGACGCCTTCTTCGACGCGCTGCTGCCCGGCCTGGTGGCCCGCCAGCTCGACCGGGGCGGCAACCTGCTGCTGGTCCAGGTGGAGAACGAGTACGGCTCCTTCGGCAGCGACCGGGCCTACCTGCGCCACCTCGCCGACGGGCTGCGCCGGCGCGGGGTGAGCGTGCCGCTGTTCACCTCGGACGGGCCGCTGGGCCACATGCTCGCGGCCGGCACCCTGCCGGGGGTGCTGGCCACCGTCAACTTCGGCTCCGACCCGGAGGCCGGCTTCGAGCTGCTGCGCCGCCACCGGCCCGGGGACCCGCTGTTCTGCATGGAGTTCTGGAACGGCTGGTTCGACCACTGGGACAAGCCGCACCACACCCGGGACGCCGCGGACGCCGCCGACACGCTGCGCCGGATCCTGGCCGCCGGCGGCTCGGTCAACCTCTACATGGCGCACGGCGGCACCAACTTCGGCACCACCGCGGGCGCCAACCACGAGGACGCGCCGTACAACTCCACCGAGTGGACCCGCTCGCCGTACCAGCCGGTCACCACCTCCTACGACTACCACGCGCCGCTGGACGAGCGCGGCGCGCGGACCGAGAAGTACGAGCTGTTCCGCGCGGTGCTGGCCGAGTTCGCGGCCGAGCACCCGGAGCAGGCCCGTTTCCTGGACGACCGGACACCCGCCTTCCCCGAGCTGCCGCCGGTGCTGGCGGCGGGCACGGTGCGGCTGACCGAGTTCGCCGCACCGGTCTTCGGCCCCGCGGTCGACGCCCCGGTGCCGCCCACCCTGGAGGAGCTCGGGCTGGAGCAGGGCCTGGTCCGCTACACCGTCCGGGTCCCGGACGGCAGCCCCGACCTCCCGCTCGCCGTCGAGGGCCTGCGGGACCGCGCGAGCCTGCGGCTGGACGGCAAGCGGGTGGCGGAGCTGTACCGCGGCGCCCCGCAGCCTCCGCTCTCGGCGCCCGGCGGCACCGTGGTCGAGCTGCTGGTGGAGTCGCTGGGCCGGGTCAACTACGGACCCCAGGTGGGCGAGACCAAGGGCATCACCGGCCTGCGGCACGAACGGCAGTACCTGCACGGCTGCCGGGCCGAGCCGCTGGCCCTGGAGCCGCTGCCCGGGCTGGAGTTCACCCCGGGCGAGCCCGCCTCGGAGGTCCTCGCCCGGGGCACGCTGACCCTGGCGGCCACCGGCGACGCCTTCCTCGCCGTCCCCGGCGGGCAGCACGGCTACCTGTGGGTGAACGGCTTCCTGCTCGGCCGCTACGACGCCGGCGGCCCGCAGCTGACGCTGTTCTGCCCGCAGCCGCTGCTGCGCGAGGGCGCCAACGAGCTGGTGGTGCTGGAGCTCGGCGACACCGCGCCGGCCGCCGTGGAGCTGCGCGAAGCGCCCGAGCTGGGCTGACGCCGCCGCGGTCCGGGTCCGGCTCCCTGCCGGGGGCGGGCCCGGGCCGCGCTCGGCGGGCCTATCCCGCGCCGGCCTCCCAGCGAGCCAGCGGCCAGGCCGACAGGCTCCGGTAGCGGGACGGTCCGAAGCCGGTCTCGCTGAGCATCAGGTGCAGCTCACCGGCCTCCCACTCGGCGCCCCGGAACTCCTCCAGCGCCGCGGCCATCGCGTGCAGGTCACCCACCGCCGAGCGGCGCTCGGCCCGCCGCTGCCCGTGCGAGGAGCCGGCCCGGGCCAGTGTCAGGTGCGGGTGGAAGCCGTGCTGGTCCGACTCGATCCCGAGCTCGGGCAGCACCGCGCGGACGCCCTCGGCCAGCCGCCGCAGCGCCCACACCTCCCCCGCCACCCCGGCCCAGAGCACCCGGTCGCCGAAGGTGCCGCCGCCGGCCAGCCGTAGCCGGTGCGCGCCGTGCTCCTCGGCGACCCGCGCCAGCAGGGGCTCCAGCCGGGGCACCTCGGCGGCCGGCACCTCGCCCAGGAAGGCGAGCGTGAGGTGCCAGCCGGCCACCTCGCTCCAGCGCAGCCGGTCGGCGCCCGGCAGGTCGTGCAACGGCGCGGCCGCGTCGACCAGTTCCTGGAGCGCCGCCGTCGGCGGGTTCACCGCCACGAAGAGTCTCATGGCGCCATCCTGCCGTCCGGGAGCGGCGGGCTCCCGCCAATTACCCGGCGCGCAGCGGGCCGCAGCAACTAGAACTGTCCTATGAACATCAGAACCGGAGGACCGGCCGACGCCCCCGCCACCCTCGCGCTGCTCGACGCCGCCGTCGCCTGGCTGGTCTCCCTCGGCCGCACGGGCCAGTGGGGAGACCGGCCCTGGACCAGCAATCCGAAGGCGGTCGAGCGCACCGAGCGGTACGCCCGCGACTACCTGCTGCGGGTGGCCGAGGACGCGGACGGCCGCCCCGTCGGGGTCTGCGTGCTGGCCGAGGAGAAGCCGGAGTACGCCACCGCGGTCGACGAACCCGAGCTGTACGTCAGGCTGTTGGTCACCGACCGCGAGCGCAAGGGCTCAGGGGTCGGCGCCGCGCTGATCGCCGACGCGGTCGAGGAGACCAGGCGCCGCGGCTTCGGGCTGCTGCGGGTGGACTGCTACGCCGGGGACGACCGGCGGCTGGTGGGCCAGTACGAGCGGCTCGGCTTCACCCCGACGGACGCCTTCGAGGTCGACCAGCCCAGCGGCCCCTGGCCCGGCCGGATCCTGGAGATCAGGGTCTGACCCGCCACCGGGCCGGCCGGGCCGCCGCCGACCGCATCGACGGCGGCCCGGCCGGACCTCAACTGGCGGTGGCCAGCTGCTCCTTGGAGACCGAGCGCGGCACGAAGGCGACCACCCGGCTGCCGCGGTGCAGGTCGACCCGCACCTTCAGGTCCGCGGCCCGGGCCAGCACCAGGCCGACCACGCCGGCGGCCAGCGCGGACACCGCGCCGCAGGCCAGCAGGCCGAGCCGGGGCCCGTACTCGGCGGTGACCCAGCCGACCAGCGGAGCGCCGATCGGCGTACCACCGGTGAACACCAGCACCAGCAACCCCATCACCCGTCCCCGCATCGCGGGGTCGGTGGCCAGCTGGAGCGCCGAGTTCACCGAGGTGTTGAAGGTCAGCCCGAACACCCCGACCAAGGTCAGCAGGATCGCGAAGGTCCAGTACCCGGGGGCGAAGGCGGCTAGCACCTCCAGCGCCCCGAAGGCCAGCGCCGCGCCCACCAGCCGGCGCAGCCTCGGCACCCCGCGCCGGGCCGCGAGCAGGGCGCCGACCAGCGAACCGACCGCCATCGCGGTGTTCAGCAGGCCGTACTCGCCCGGGCCGACCTTGAAGGTGCCGTAGGCGAAACCGGACAGCAGGGTCGGGAAGTTGAACCCGAAGGTCCCGATGAACCCGGCCAGCACCATCGGCCAGAGCAGCTCGGGCCGCTCGCGCACGTAGCGCAGGCCCTCGCGCAACTGGCCGCGCTCGCGGGCGATCGGCGCGGTGGGCCGCAGCTCACCCGTGCGCATCGCCAGCAGCCCACCGATCACCGCCACGAAGGACAGCGCGTTGACCGCGAAGGCCCAGCCGCTGCCGACCGCGGCGATCAGCAGACCGGCGACCGCCGGGCCGACCAGCCGCGCGCACTGGAAGTTGGCGGCGTTCAGGCTCACCGCGTTGGCCAGGTCCTTCGGGCCGACCATCTCGCTCACGAAGGCCTGCCGGGTGGGGTTGTCCACCACCGTCACCAGGCCCAGCAGCAGGGCGAACAGGTAGACCCAGTACTCGGTGACGGCGCCGGTCACGGTCAGCACCGCGAGCGCGGCGGCCAGCAGGCCCATCACGCCCTGGGTCAGCACCAGCAGGCGCCGCTTGGGCAGCCGGTCGGCGAGCACGCCGCCCCACAGGCCGAGCAGCAGCATCGGGAGGAACTGCATCGCCGTCGTCACACCGACCGCGAACGGGCTGCCGGTCAGGCTCAGCACCAGCCAGTCCTGGGCGATCCGCTGCATCCAGGTCCCCGAGTTGGAGACGATCTGGCCGGCGAAGAAGTAGCGGTAGTTACGGATCCGCAGGGAGGAGAACATCCCTCCGGGGCGGGTGAAGCGGGCCCCGGTGGGGCCGGCGGCGGAACTGCGGGTGGAGCTGTCCCCGACGGGGGCGGACGCGGCGGTGGAGGCCGCCGCGGTGCGTTCGCAGGGGTCGTCGTCGCCGGTGCCCGGCAGGCCCACGGGGGCGGGTGCCTGGCTCTCGGCGGTGGCGGCGGTGGCCGCCGTGAGGTCGGTGCTGGAGTGGTCGGTACGGATGGCGGCGCTGGCTGCGGCCGGCGGTGTCACGTGGTGCTCCCCTCGGTGCGCGGCGGCGGGCAGGGTTGCCGCCGCGCGACTGGTTTCTCCGATCGGTCCTGCGGTGATGCGGTACTCCTTCGTGTTGCCGTGCCTGATGTCGTCGAGGCGCCGTGCCTCAGCCGGTCGAGGCCCGCGGCCTCACAGGTGCGCCAGCTTGTAGAGCACGGGCGCCGCCGCACGCAGCTGCGCCCACTCCTCCTCGGTCAGCCCCGCGGCGAGCTCCGCCAGCCAGGCGTTGCGCCGCCGGCGGCTCTCGGCGAGGATCGCCTCGGCCTCCTCGGTGCTGCTGACGACCACCTGCCGGCGGTCCTCCGGGTGCGGCTCGCGCCGCACCAACCCCTTCTCCTCCAGCATCGCGATGATCCTGGTCATCGACGGCGGCTGGACGTGCTCACGCCTGGCCAGCTCGCCGGGGGTGGCACTGCCGCACCGGCCGAGGGTGCCGAGCACCCCGATCTCGGTGGGACTCAACGACTCCTCGACCCGCTGGTTGCGCAACCGGCGGGCAAGGCGCATCGCGGACGAACGCAGCTGGCTGATCGCCGCCAGGTCGTCCTCGGACATCTCGGGCATGTCCTTAGGCTACGTCATTACTCTGCCTAAATAAAATCCATATTCACGAGCCCCGGACACCCCACCGGCCACCAGCACTCCCACCGCGTGTCCCCACCCGTCCGGTGCGCTCGTACGGCATGCTGGTCGCGCACCACTTCGAACACCTGATCGATTCAACAGGGAGAGCACCGCCATGCCCGGATTCGCCGACCTCGCCATGGTCAACATCGACTGCGCCGACCCGGTCGCACTCGCCGAGTTCTACAGCGCCCTGCTCGGCTGGGAGATCGCCCACAGCCAGGCCGAGTACGCGATGCTGGCCGCCCCCGTCGAGGGCGCCGCCCCGATCGGCTTCGGCCAGGCCGACGGGTACCGGCCCGCGCCGTGGCCGAACCCGAACGGCAGCAAGCAGTTCCACCTGGACTTCCACGTGGACGACGTGGAGGTGGCCGTCGCCCGGGCCCAGGAGCTCGGCGCCACCAGGCCCGAGCACCAGCCCGGCGGCGAGGCCTGGACGGTCATGCTGGACCCGGCGGGGCATCCCTTCTGCCTCTGCCCGCGCTGATCCCCGGCAGGCCGGGCCCGGAGTGCCCCGCTACCCGCGCAGGTGCTCCGGCGTCGCGGTCGGCCGCACCCGGTGCACGAACGCCCGGCGCAGCCCGTGATACGGCTCGCCGGGCTCGAAGTTCCGCCGCATCCGGGCCAGTTCGTCCGCCCGGTAGGCCGCCAGCGGGCGGTCCTGCTCGGCCCGGGCGCGCTGCCGCTTCTTGACCAGCAGCCGCTCGGCCAGCGCCGGCGAGGCGGCGAGCGCCGCCGCCTCCTTCTCCACCCAGGCCCGGAAGGCGGCCGCGCCGCCACCGCTCAGCCGGTCCGCCAGCCCCAGCCGGACCGCCTCGCGCGCCCCGACCGGCAGCGCGGCCGCGGTCAACCGCCGGGCCTGCTCCTCACCCACCCGGCGCGGCAGGGTGTACGTCCAGTACTCGGAGCCGCACAGCCCCATCAACCGGTAGTGCGGGTTGAGCACCGCCGAGGCCCTGCACCACACCTCGTCCGCCGCCAGGGCCAGCATCAGCCCGCCGGCCGCCGCGTTGCCCGCCAGCGCCGAGACGGTCAGCTTCTCGGTGGTCAGCACGGCGGCCACCAGGTCGTCCATCGCGTTGATGTTCCGCCAGGACTCCTCGCCCGGGTCCTGGGCCGCCTCGATCACGTTCAGGTGGATGCCGTTGGAGAAGAAGTCCCGGGCCGGGCCGAGCACCAGCACCGCGGTCGGCCGCGCGCACGCCTCCCGGTACGCGGCCAGCAGCCGCTCGCACTGCCCGGTGCTCATCGCCCCCGAGGGGAAGGCGAACTCCAGGTAGCCGACGTCGCCCTTCTCCCGGTAGCGCAGCTCGGACCAGGTGTCCCGGCGGGCCGCCGTACCCGGGTCCACCGGCACCTCGGGCACCCCGGCGAGCAGCCCGGCCAGCACCTGCGCCGCCGGCAGCTTGTACGTCGCCGGGCCGCCCGGCTCCCGGCGCGGGCGCAGCTGCGGGATCCACACCGCGCCGTCCGCCGTGGCCCGGCAGATCGCGCCGTCCCTGGTCGCCAGCAGCGTGCCCGCCGCCCCGCGCAGCCGGTCCTCCCGGTGGCCGCCGTGCAGGTAGTACTCGCGGCCGAACAGGCTGTCCAGCACGCCGGGTTGGGAGTCGGCCGCGCGCAGCTTGCGGAGCACCGCGGCGGTGGTGTCCACCGCCCAGTCGATCCGCCGGAACTCCTGGGCGTGGTACGCGCGCAGCGGCCCGCCGGCGCCGTCCTCGGGACGGTAGGCGCCGCCCGCGAAGCGCTCGACCGCCAGCGCCACCGCCTCGGCCGCCGCGTCCGCGACCTCGGTGCGGTACAACTCGCTCTTCCCGCAGGTCCGGACGGCGAACGGCACGCAGGCCCAGACCGGCCCGGCGTCCATCTCGGCGACGGCCTGGAGCACCGTCACGCCCCACTCGGCCGCGCCGTCGGCGATCGCCCAGTCCAGCGCGGACGGCCCGCGGTCACCCTTCGGGCCGGGGTGCACGATCAGCACCGGGTGGCGGCGCCAGACGTCCTCGGGCACCGCGCAGGTCAGCATCGGCGCCACGATCAGATCGGGCCCGAAGCGCTCCGCCGCCGCCCGCAGCGCGCCCTCGCCGAGCGCCAGCTCGACGGCCACGGTGTGCCCGAGCTCCCGCAGGTCGACGTGGATGCGCTGGGTGAGGCTGTTGAACGCGCTGGCCAGCAACAGGATGCGCACGGTGCCCTCCAACGGCACACCGGGCAGGCCGGCGCAGCCGACGCCGGAGCGGAACGGACCGTACCGACGGTACCCGGCAGATGACAGAACGTCAGCGAGTCCGGCCGGGATCGACCGGATTCGGAACCTAGCGCATCACTGTGCGATCAGGTGGAAGGCCAGCCGCCCGAACCGCACCTGGTCGCCCGGCCGGACCAGCACCGCGCCGACCACCCGCAGGCCGTTCACGAACGTCCCGTTGCTGGAGCCCAGGTCCTGCAGCACCCAGCCCTCCGGCTCCACCCGCAGCTCGGCGTGCAGCCGCGACACCGAGGCGTCGCCGAGCCGCAGGTCCGAACCGGTCTGCCGGCCGATCACCAGCCGGGTGGATCCGGGCCCGGGCAGCCGCAGCCCCGGCAGCTGCTCGGTCTCCCAGGTCCGCCGCACCCGGACCTTGAACGCCGACACCTTGGCCACCCCGCGCAGCACCGCCCGGGCGAGCGGGCCGTGCGTCTGGAGGTCGGCCACCACGGTGGCCAGCTCGGCCCGGCTCTTGGCGGTGAGCACGAGTTCCATCCGCCGGATGAAGGTGTCGTGGGACAGCTGCCCGCTGCCCACCCCCTCCCGCAGCACATCCAGCGCCCGGTCGCGCTCGGCCTGGGACGGCCGGGCCACCTGGGTGCGGAACTCAAGAGAGGTCATGCCCCGATTCTCGGCGCCCCGACCAAGCCCTGTCCAGAATCCGTACCCGCGGCTACCCCTGGTACGGCTCCCGCCCGAGCCGGTCCGGCGTGAGCACCCCGAGCAGGTACCCGTCGTCGTCGACCACCGGCCAGGCCTGCAGCGACCTCGCGTCCATCGCCACGGCCGCCACCTCCAGCCCCAACTCCGGCCAGGCGTAGGGCCCGGCGTCGTGGACGACGTCCCGGACCGGGACGGCCTCCGCCGCGCGGGTGACCGCGAGGAAGGGCGCCAGCTGAGCCCTGGTCACCACCCCCGAGCAGCGCCCGTCGTGGTCGCGCAGCACCAGGTACGGGACGTGCGCCCCGCGCATGATCTCGTCGGCCCGGTCGACGGCGGTGTCGTCGGCGATCTGGTAGTCGGGCACGGTCATCGCGTCGCCGACGATGGCAGCACGGCTGCCGAGCGCCGGCGGAGTCAGCACAGTGGTCACGGCGGCACCGAACCTGCCCCCGGGCCGGCTGGGCGCCTGCCCGGCATCGTCACTCACCCAGAACGAACCGGAGGTGGGCGACCGGATTGCGAAGTGCCCTGGATACCGCCAACCGTACTCCGCCGCCCCACGCCGGGCCGGGCCCGCGCGGAGTACCTTGGACTTACCAAGGACGCACCCCCTACCGGCAACCGCGCCGGTGTCACCCTGGTCGGACAGTCGGCCCTCGCACGGGCCGGGACGGGCGGCACCCAGTGTTGCCGAAGCAGCCCCCCACGCCCCGCATGCTCCTCCCCCGCCTCGCCCTGGAGACCACGCTCTCCCGGGACGGCATGTTCGACGGCGCCTGGTGGCCCCGCACCCACCGCATCGAGGACGAACTGCCGGACCTGATCACGGCCCTGTCCGCCCACTTCGGCCCCATCCTCCGGGTCGGCCTGGACACCTCGACCTGGGACACCGTCCCCCGCTCGATCCAGGTCCACGGCCTGGAGGTGCGGATCGCCCCCTTCTCCGCCAGCGGCGACACCATGACCCTCACCCGCGGCCTGCAGGACCAGTTCGTCCTCCTGGTCATCCCCCCGGACACCGCCCCCCACCTCGCCGCCGCCGCCATGACCCACGCCGCCGGCACCGGCAACCACGCCACGGCCGCCGACCTCCTCACCCCGCACCACCCGGCCTGACCGGCCACGGCACGCCCGTCCCACGCCGAGCGCACCGAACAGCGGTGCGCTGAGCGAGCCTTGCCCGCCGGGTCGGCCACGACTCACCGATGATGCACCTACGGCGCAGTCAGGCCGACGGCATGTTCGACCGCTTCGCCGACCGTGTGGAAGAGTCCTGCTCCCGAGGGCGAAACATCCGGGAGGAGGCGCGGCATGGGCAGGCGTGACTACGAGGACGACCCGAACGCCCCGAAGGCCAACAGTCTGGTGCCCGCGGCCTCGGTGGTCGTCGTGGACGAGGTCGGCCGGATCCTGCTCCAACGGCGCACGGACAACGGCCTGTGGGCCCTGCCCGGCGGGAAGATGGAGCTCGGCGAATCACTCGCCGGCTGCGGCATCCGGGAGACCTTCGAGGAGACCGGCATCCACGTGGAGATCACCGGCATCGTGGGCACCTACACCAACCCGGGCCACGTCTTCGCCTACGACGACGGCGAGGTCCGCCAGGAGTTCTCCGTCTGCCTGCTCGCCCGCCCCACCGGCGGCACCCTCCAGGTGTCCGACGAATCGCACGAGGTCGCCTGGTTCCGGCCCGCAGCGGTCGACGACCTCCCCATGGTGCCCAGTATCCGCAAGCGGATCGACGACTGGCGCTCGGGATCAGGCCCGGCCGTCCGGTAGTCCGCCCCGCAAACCAACCGAGAGGTGCGGCAGTTGCGCTGGAACAGCCACGGCCGACGGCTCGTCTACGGTAGCGACTACGTGAACGTCTGGCTCGACGACGTCGACATCCCCGGCATTGGTCGGGTCGACCACCACGTCCTGACCATGCCCCGAGCCTCCACCACCGCGGTGGTCACCGACGACAACGACCGCATGCTTCTGCTCTGGCGGCACCGGTTCATCACCGACTCCTGGGGCTGGGAGGTCCCGGCCGGCTGGACCGACCCCGGAGAGGAGCCTGCGGACGCGATCCGGCGCGAGGTAGAGGAGGAGACCGGCTGGCGGCCGGGCAAGGTCGAGCCACTGACCGGCTACAACGCGCTGAGCGGCCTGTCGACCATGCGGTTCAGCAGCTTCCACGCCACCGAGTGCCGGTACCTCGGCCCGCCCACCGACCGCAGCGAGGCAAGCCGCGTCGAGTGGATCTCCACCGAGGACGTGATCGAGCTCGCCGCCGCCGGGGAGATCACCGACGGCCCTTCGCTCACCGCCATCTCGTACTACCTGGGGATCCACCGCCGAGCGCGGAAGTGACGCTCCAAAAGCCGGCTGACCAGCAAAACCGGCCGGAGAACTGGCCTTCCAGGTGCCACCACATGCACAACCGCAGCCACCGGGCCCGAAGCCTCCCGCTCACCGCCTCGCCCCCGACTTCCCGGCCGTGATCGTGAGGACGTGCTCCACCAACTCGGCCGCGCCGGCGTCCCTGTGCACCACGCGGAAGGTCAGCTCGAACCGGCCTGCTCGCTGCAGCCGGTGGGTGATGAGCTCAAGCGCCCCGCGACCGACCAGACGCCCTTCGAGGTAGTAACGGTGCTCAGCAGACAGGGGCAGTGGACGCAGGGCTCCCACCAGCGCCTGCACCGCCCCCGGCACGCCCCCGAAGGGCTTGGGCCGCATCACACCCACGATCCCCGCCGTCACCAGGAACTCACCGAGCACGGGAACGGCCGGCAGAGGTTCGCCCGGCCGCGCAGCAGCCGCGGAAGCGCCCGTCACACCGACACCTCACCCTGCCGCCGCGGGTGCCGCCGATGAACAGCCACCACCACACCGCCGACCACGATCAGCCGCCCCACACCCCGCCGCACCCCAGCACCGCAGTGGTGACACCGATCCAACGCCGCCCCAACCCGGGCAGGCCGCTTCACCCAACGCATGACTCCCCTTCCACCGGACCGACCACGGCCCACACGAACTTCCCGACACCACCCGGCCGCGGACTGCACCCCCACACCACCGCCAACGCATCGACCAGAAGGAGCCCGCGCCCCGATTCGGAGTCGATCCCCGCGCCGAGCGGTAGCTCCGCCGGTCGATCGCTCGCGTCATGCACTTCGATGCGCAACCGCCCCGCCGAAATCGCCAGCACCACCGCGATCAATCGACCGGGCGTGCGCGCGTGCGTCACCGCGTTGGCAACCAGCTCGGACACGATCAACTCAGCCGCCTCGAAAAGCTCCTGAGACGTATCGGCCTCGGACAGCAGGTCACGGAGCAAGGCCCTGGCCCGGCCGGCCGACCTCACGGTGGACGGCAACCAGCAGCTCCGCGTGGCGGAGACAACCTGCCGATCAGGCGCCACCGCGCCGCCGGGGATATCCGTCAGCTCGATCATTGCTGCACCGCCCTCCGAGGCCAGCCCACGGAGCACCCGGAGATCCGGGCACCTGATGTCAGAATTGCGGTGCAGAAGTCACGCCACACACCCAGCGTGATTACCCAACGTGGGTAAACTCACAGGCAATCAACTTGCGCTCAGGCCAAGGAAGATCACGCAGACAGTGGGGGCCGCACATGGTTGAGGCGAGATCCTCGCAGCGGCTACCCCGTGCGCTGCTCGCCGATCCCGAGATGATCGAAGCCTGCCGAATCCGGGACTTCTCAGCTGTCTTCCGCCTGCTCAAGCGCGCCGGGATCTACCCCTCACTCATCGCTCGCTCCTGCGACCTCACCCCGAGCCGAGTGGGCGAGGTGGTCGCCGGCAGGCGGAGGATCGAGAAGATCGACCTGGTGGAGCGGATCGCCGACGGGCTCCACATCCCGGGACGCCTGCTCGGCCTGGCCGATCGCCACTGGGAGGAGCCGTACCGGGCAAGCTCGCCCGTCCCTGCGCGCAGGAGTTCCGCTCCGGAGGAAGAGACCACCGCGCCGGAGAAGCCACTGATCGAGCCTGAGTTCTTCGCCGCCCAGCTGCGAACCATCATGCCCAGCCACTACCGAGCGGCCAACCTGTTCGGTCCGAAGCACGCGCTCGATCCGGTCGAGCGGCACCTCCGCTCGATCGACAGGCTGCAACTCCATGCCGGCGGCGCGGTCAGAGACGATCTGCTGACCCTGGGAGCACGCATGGCGGAGTTCCTGGGCTGGCTCTACCAAGACCTGGGCGACTTCTCCCAGGCCTCGCAGTGGTCCGACCAAGCGATGGAGTGGTCCCAGGAGACCGGCGACGACCTCATGGCCGCCTACGTGCTCTTCCGCAAGAGCAACCAGGCAACCGCCCGACGACGCCCTCAGCAGGCCGTCAGCCTCGCCAGGGCGGCGCAGCGCGCGCCCGGGGTGACACCGCGGATCCGTGCGCTGGCCGCCCAGCAGGAAGCCCAAGGGCACGCCCTCATGGGCAACACCAGCTTCGCCCAGGCAAAGTTCGGCGAGGCCGCCGAGCTGGCCGCAGCCCCCGACGAGCCGGCGGAGGACGCCGCACTGGACACCGCGTACTGCACGCCGACATACGTGGAGATGCAGCGGGCGAACTGCTGGATCGAGCTCGGCGATCCGGAACGCGCTGCCCGCGTCTTCGAGGCGGAGTTGGCAGCCCTTCCGCAGGTCTACCGGACCGACCAGGGCGTCTACCTCTCGCGGCTCGCACGGGCCTACGCGACCGCGGGCGAGCCGGAGCAGAGCGCCCAGGCCGCAGACCGCGCGTTGTCCATCGCGCTGGAGACCGAATCCGTGCGAGCGCTCGGTGAGTTGGCAACAGCCGGGAAGGCACTGATGACCTGGCACGACGTTCCGGTGGTAGCCGAGTTCTCCGCCCGGCTGGCCCTCGCCCGCAGGGTGATCGCCCCTCGCCCGAGCCTGAGTTGATGGGAGAAGCTGAGATCATGGACACCGCACTGATCACACAGGCCACTTCCGCCGACGAGCTCCGCCGAGGTTCCCGGATCGCTGTCCTGCCAGTCGGCAGCTTCGAACAGCACGGCGCGCACCTGCCGCTCACCACGGACACCGTGATCGCCAGCCTGATCGCTCAGCGCATCGCCACCGACCACGACTTGTTCCTGCTCCCGCCGATCACCGTGTCCTGCTCCCACGAGCACGCGGCCATGCCGGGCACCGTGAGCATCAGCGCTGCCACCCTCTACGCGATGGTCAACGACATCTGGAAGTCGCTCCAGGCATCCGGTGTCCCCGGCCTGATCATCGTCAACGGCCACGGCGGCAACTACGTGCTCTCCAACGTGGTCCAGGAGGCCAACACCACCGGGCCCAACCTCGCACTCTTCCCGGTCCGGGACGACTGGCACCGGGCCCGCGACGAGGCCGGCTTGGAGAGCACCGGAGCCGAGGACATGCACGGTGGCGAGCTGGAGGTCTCGCTCCTGCTCCATGGCGCCCCACACCTCGTACTGGACGGGATCGAGGGGGACGACCACTCGGCCCCCACCCGCCCGCACCTGCTCACCCTGGGCATGGCCGGCTACACCGAGAACGGCATCATCGGCAGCCCGTCCCTGGGCACCGCCGTCAAGGGCAAGGCCATCCTCGACAGCCTCACCCGGTCAGCAGCAGCCCACCTCGACGTGCTCGGCCCGCGCTGATCGAACCACACCCGGTCAACGCATCGAGCCCGCCCCCGGTGGTCGGGAGCGGGCTCGTGCCGAGCGGCTGGGGGGGCCGAGCGGTCAGTCCAGGCCCAGGGCCGGGAGCATGTAGTAGAAGGCGAACACCGCCGCGACGACGTACATCGCGACCGGGACGCTGCGCCAGCGGCCGGCGGCCACCCGCAGGATGCAGAAGGTGATGAAGCCGATGCCGATGCCGTTGGTGATGGAGTACGAGAACGGCATCATCACCATGGTCAGGAAGGCCGGTACGGCGATGGTGTAGTCGGTCCAGTCGATCTCCGTGATGGAGTTCGCCAGGATCAGGAAGCCGACCGTGACCAGTGCCGGGGTGGCCGCCTGGGCCGGGACCATGGTGGCGAGCGGGGTGAGGAAGAGCGCCACCAGGAAGAGCGCGCCGGTGACGATCGAGGCGAAGCCGGTGCGGGCGCCCTCGCCGACGCCGGCCGTGGACTCGACGAAGCAGGTGTTGGCGGAGGAGGAGGTGGCCCCGCCGGCCGCGGTCGCGATGCCGTCCACCATCAGGATCCGGTTGATGCCGGGCAGGTCGCCCTTCGCGTCCAGCAGGTGGGCCTCGTCGGCGACGCCGAGGATGGTCCCCATCGCGTCGAAGAAGCACGACATCAGCACCGTGAAGACGAACAGCACCCCGGTCAGCGCCCCCACCTGGGAGAAGCCGCCGAACAGGTCGACCTGGCCGACCAGCCCGAAGTCGGGGGCGGCCACCGGGTTGCCGGGCCAGGCCGGGACGGTCAGGCCCCAGGCCGTGCCGGGGAGGTCCGCGAGCTGCTGGATGAGCACCGCGATCCCGGTCATCACGACGATGCTGATCAGGATCGCGCCGGGCACCTTGCGGATCAGCAGGACCAGGGTGAGCAGCAGGCCGAGCACGAAGACCAGGACCGGCCAGCCCAGCAGGTGGCCGTTGGTGCCGAGCTGGAGCGGGACGGTGGTGTGGGCGGCGTCCGGGATGCGGCTGACGAAGCCGGCGTCGACGAGGCCGACCAGGCAGATGAACAGGCCGATGCCGATCGCGATCGCCTTGCGCAGGCCGAGCGGTACCGCGTTCATCACCCGTTCGCGCAGGCCGGTGGCGACCAGGATCATGATCGCGAAACCGGCCAGCACCACCATGCCCATGGCGTCCGGCCAGGTCATCCGGGGCGCCAGCTGGAGCGCCACGATGGTGTTGACGCCGAGCCCGGCGGCCAGCCCGATCGGGACGTTGCCGATGACGCCCATCAGCAGGGTGGTGAGCCCGGCGGTGAGGGCGGTGGCGGTGACCAGCTGGGCGCTGTCGAGGTGGGTCCCGTTCATGTCCACGGCGTTGGCCAGGATGATCGGGTTCAGCACCAGGATGTAGGCCATGGTGAAGAAGGTGGCGATGCCACCGCGGATCTCGCGCGACAGGGTGGAGTCGCGCTCGGAGATCCGGAAGAACCGGTCGAGGGCGCCGGTCGCGGGGTGCGGTGCCTTCGGGGTGGGCATGGCGTCCGACGCGTCGGTCGAGTTGGCCAGCGGAGACATTCGGGTGTCCTCGTCGGGTGGGGGCGGAGGAGGAGAAGGGCACCCGAGCGACGCTGGCCGGGTCCGCCGGCGGCGTGGCGCTCGGGCTCCGGGGGGAGAGCCGACATGCCGGAGCCGATCCGGAATCCCAAGTATGAGTTCCTGGGTCGTGCACGCGCCATCTTCGCGCGTAGAAGCAACCCCTTACGGTCACTCCCGATCACCCCGGCACCCCCACCACTGCCGAGCCCCCCCGCCTCCCCCGTACGCTAGGGCGCATGCCGAAGACCCCGCCGCACCCCTCTCCGCCGCCCCTGGAGGCCAACGACGTCGCGATCGTCGGCGGTGGCACGGTGCTGTGGTTCCTCGCCTTCGTGGCGCTGGTGCCGTTCCAGAGCTCGCTGTCCGAGCACGGCCACGGCACCTGGCCGTGGATCTGCCTGTCCGGCGGCCTGCTCGGGCTGATCGGGCTCTGGTACTGCGTCTCCCGCCGGTCCGCGATCCGGCGCGGCCGGGAGGCGGCCGAGCAGGCCGCCACCGACGGCGGGGCGACCGACGGCGGGGCGGCGAACGGCGGGGCGACGACCTCGACGAACGACGCGGAGCCCGAGAACAACCACGGCTGAGGCCTCGGGCCCACCCGGTTGGCCCGAATCGGTGCACAGTGGGGCGCACCGGACAAATCACCCCCATAGAGTCGTGCCATGACGCACCCCGCGGAAGAGCCCTCCGAGGTCGGGAGCGCACACCCCCACGCCTCGTCGGCGGCGATGGCCGCACCCGGCGCCCACGCCACCGGCCCGCGCCCGGCCCGCGCCGTCGGGCTGAGCTCGGCGGAGGTGGCCGAGCGGGTCGCCCGCGGCCAGGTGAACGACGTGCCGGTGCGTTCCAGCCGGTCCGCCCGGGAGATCGTCCGGGCCAACGTCTTCACCCGGTTCAACGCGATCATCGGCGTCATGTTCGGCATCATCCTGGTCGTCGGGCCGATCCAGGACGGGCTCTTCGGGCTGGTCATCGTGGCCAACACGGCGATCGGGATCGTCCAGGAGCTGCGCGCCAAGAAGACCCTGGACAGTCTGGCGCTGATCGGCGAGGCCAAGCCGCAGGTACGCCGCGACGGCTCCGCGCAGACGGTGCCCACCGGGCAGATCGTGCTGGACGACACCGTGCTGCTGGGGATCGGCGACAAGGTGGTGGTCGACGGCCTGGTGACCGAGGCGGACGGGCTGGAGATCGACGAGTCGCTGCTCACCGGCGAGCCGGATCCGGTGCTCAAGCACCCCGGCGCCGAGGTGATGTCCGGCAGTTTCGTGGTGGCCGGCGCCGGCGCCTTCACCGCCACCAGGGTCGGCCGCCAGGCGTACGCGGCGCAGCTGGCCGAGGAGGCGAGCCGGTTCACCCTGGTCCGCTCGGAGCTGCGCACCGGCATCGACCAGATCCTGCGCTTCATCACCTACCTGCTGATCCCGACCGCGATCGGTCTGATCATCAGCCAGCTGGCGGTCGAGGGCAGCGACTGGCGGGAGGCGGTGCGCCGGATGGTGGCGGGGATCGTGCCGATGGTGCCGGAGGGGCTGGTGCTGCTGACCTCGGTGGCGTTCGCGATCGGGGTGATCCGGCTCGGCCGCAAGCAGTGCCTGGTGCAGGAGCTGCCGGCGATCGAGGGGCTGGCCCGGGTGGACACGGTGTGCCTGGACAAGACCGGCACGCTGACCGAGGGCGGGATGGACCTGATCGAGCTGCGGCCGCTGCGCCGGGGCGGCGCCGGGCCGGCCAGCGCGGACCGCACTCGTCCGGACCGCGCCCACCCGGACCGCGCCCACCCGGACGGGACCCACCCGGACCCCCCGGATCCGGACGGCAGCCACCCGGACCGGGCCGCGCTGGAGCAGGCGCTGGCGGCGATGGGCGGCGCCGACTCCCGGCCCAATCCGAGCATGCAGGCGGTGATCGACGCCTTCGGCGCACCCGAGGACGGCCGCTGGCGGGTGCTGGAGGCGATGCCGTTCTCCTCCGCCCGCAAGTGGAGCGGGGTGCAGTTGCTGGAGCCGCAGGGCAGCGAGGCGGGCTGGCTGCTGGGCGCGCCGGACGTGCTGCTGCCGGCGGGCGACCCGGCGCTGGCCGAGGTGGACGAGCTGGGGGCCAAGGGCCTGCGGGTGCTGCTGCTGGGCCGCACCCCGGTGGCGCTGGACTCCCCGGAGGCGACCGCCCGGCTGGAGCCGCTGGCGCTGCTGGTGCTGCAGCAGCGGTTGCGCGCGGACGCCGCGGACACCCTGCGCTACTTCGAGGGCCAGCAGGTCCGGGCGAAGGTGATCTCGGGCGACAGCGCGATCTCGGTCGGCGCGGTGGCCTCGCACCTGGGGCTGCCCGGGGGTGAGCAGCCGGTGGACGCCCGGACGCTGCCCGAGGGCGGCGAGGAGCTGGCCGAGGTGGCCGACCGGACCTCGGTGTTCGGGCGGGTCACGCCGCAGCAGAAGCGGGAGCTGGTGGCCGCGCTCCAGGCCCGCGGGCACACCGTGGCGATGACGGGGGACGGCGTCAACGACGTGCTGGCGCTGAAGGACGCCGACATCGGGGTGGCGATGGGCACCGGCAGCGACGCGACCCGGGCGGTGGCGCAGATCGTGCTGCTGGACGACCGCTTCGCCACGCTGCCCTCGGTGGTGGCCGAGGGCCGCCGGGTGATCGGCAACATCGAGCGGGTGGCCAATCTCTTCCTGGTGAAGACGGTCTACTCGGTGCTGCTGGCGCTGCTGGTGGTCATCACCCAGGTGCCGTACCCGTTCCTGCCGCGGCACTCGACCGTGCTGTCCACGCTGACCATCGGGGTGCCGGCCTTCTTCCTGGCGCTGGCGCCGAACAGCGAGCGGGCCAGGACCGGCTTCGTGCGCCGGGTGCTGCGGCTGGCGGTGCCGGGCGGGGTGATCGCGGGGACGGCGACCTTCACCTCGTACATGCTGGCCCGGGCCGACGACGTGACCGACCTGGAGGCCGACACCAGCGTGGCGACGCTGACGCTGTTCCTGGTCGCGATGTGGGTGCTGGCGATCGTGGCCCGGCCGTACACCTGGTGGCGGCTGCTGCTGATCGCGACGATGGGCGGGGCGTTCGCGCTGGTGCTGGTGGTGCCGTGGCTCTCGGACTTCTTCCAGCTGTCGCTGGCCGGGACACGTGATCCCTGGGTGGGAGTGGGTATCGCACTGGTGGCGGGTCTGGCGCTGGAGGTGGTCTGGCGGGTGATCGTCCGCCGCGGGGACGCGTGACGGGGGGCCGTGATGGCGCGCAGGGGTGGGGAGTTGGAGGCGTTCATCGCCTACGCGGCCGGCGGGGCGATGGCCCTGCTGGGCCGGCTGGCGGTCCGCGCCCTGGTCCGGCTGACCGGGTACGGCGCACCGCGCGGCGGGGTGCTGCTGGCGCTGGCGGCCGCCGGGGCCGGATGCGCGGTACTGGTGTACCGCGCGCTCCGGGCCCCGGAGGCGGCTCGGCAGGCTCAGGAGCTGGCCGTGCTGCGTGACCTCAAGGACCGTCAGGACTCGAAGTCGCGGGCGGCCAGCAGCTCGTAGGCCCGGTCGGGCTCGGCGAGCGCGGCCAGGATCTCGAACCGGCGGTGCCACTGGCCGACCGACCAGGCGAGCCCGGCCGCGAGGCCCTCGGGGGTGGCGGCGTGCAGCAGGCCGGCCACCGGGGTCACCTCGAACTCGTCGTCCTCGTCGGCCGTTTCGGCCTCCTCGGGGTCGTACGGCAGCTCGGGGGCGGGCGCCGCGGTGTCCCAGCGCCAGTGCACGGCGGCCTCCTCGCCGTCCGGGCCGACCACCAGCAGCTCCTCGTGCTCCTCGTACGCGGCGGGGCAGCCGGGCAGCAGCTCGCGGACGACGGCGGGCACCCGGTGCAGGGCGCCCTCGGAGAGCACCCGGCCGCCGGCCACCTCGCTGGCGAGCGAGACGTGCAGGCGCTCGGCCAGGTCGACCGCGAACGCGGGCGCGACCGGCAGCACGGGGTGGCCGTGCAGCAGCTCGACCAGGTCGGGGGCGTCGGCGACGACCGCCTGCGCCGCGTCCACGATCACCGTGCGCTCGCCGCGGCGGCCGGTGGCCTCGTCCAGCGCGGTGAGCGAGCGGACCACGTCGAGGGCCTCCACCCGCTCGGCCGGCAGCTGGGCCAGGGCGGTGTAGATGCCGTGCAGCTGGCGGTGGGTCACCTCGCTGTCGGGGTCGGTGAGCCGGTCCAGCAGCTCCTCGGGGCCGTGCGGCTCGGCGAGCAGCGCCGCCAGCGTGGTGCGCACCCCGAGGGCGTGCAGGAACTGCTCGTCCAGGGTGGTGCGGGCCTCGTCGTAGAGGCCGCGCAGCAGCGGGTCGGCGCCGGCGGCGCGCAGGCCGGCCGGCTCGCGGCCGTCCAGCACCGGGTGGTCGCGCAGCCACCAGGCGGTGTACGGGGGGAGGTCGGTGTAGCTGCCGTCGGGCAGCAGGGTGCGCACCGGGGCGACCACGGCGTCGCGGTACGGCGGGCGGGCGAGCAGCGCGAGTGCCTCGGGCCAGGCCGCGTCGTCGACCAGGTCGAGGTCGCGGACGGCGAGCAGTTCGGCGGCGACCGGCGGGACGCCGAGGTCCGCGTCGTCGGCGTGCAGGGCCTCCAGCACGTCCTCGCACCAGTCGGCCAGGCCGTCGGGGGCCTCGTCCAGCAGGCCGGTGGGGCGGCCGCCGGCCGCGCGGTCCGCCGGAGCGGTCGGGTCCAGCCGCTCCAGGTCGTCCGGGTCGAGCACCACGTCCTCGGCGCGGACCAGCGCGAAGGTGGCCAGTACCCCGCTGGCGGAGAGGACCTCGGGGCCCCAGCGCTCCAGCAGGTCCTCGTCCACGTAGCCGGCGTCGTCCTCGCGGGCGAGGGCGGCCAGCGGGCTGTCCGGCAGGATCAGCTCGCCGGCCCGGGCCAGCTCGCCCTCGTCGTCGGGCAGCGCCAGGCGGGCCAGCCAGGGGTGCGCCCCGGCGGTCGCGCCGGCCGCCTTGACCAGGGCGAGCACCGCGTCGGCCAGGTCCACGGCGGCGTCGAAGTCGTCCTCGCCGACCTCCAGCGAGCGGGCCACCGCGGCCCGCACCTCGGGCGTGTCGAGCACCCCCGCCGGGGTGGCGGTGGCGGCGCCGAGCTTGGCCAGCAGCGGGTGGGCGGCCTCCGGGTGGGCCAGGCGCAGGTCGAGCAGTTCGAGCGCCTCGGCGAGCGCCTCGGGGTAGCCCTCGTAGCCCGCCCACTCGGCGGCGTCGGAGGGCAGCAGCACCCGGCGCGGGCCGGTGACGGTACGGCCGTCGGCCAGCGGCACCGGGAGCGCGCCGAGCGACTCCGGGTCGGCGCCGCCGAGCGCGGCGTAGAGGTTGCGCCACCAGGCCGGCTCGCGGTCCAGGCCGCCGAGCTGGTCGACCACCTCGGCCAGCGGCACCCGGCGCACCGCGAGTGCGCGCAGCTCGCTGCGGCGCTCCAGGCCGGCCGGCAGCAGGCCGGGGAAGATCGGGGCGAGCGCCTCGACGACCAGCTGGTCGGCGCCCTCCAGCAGGGTGGCGTCGCGCGGGCGCAGCGCCGGGGTGCCCTCCTCGACCGTGCCGGGGTGCGGCAGGAAGGGGGTGGCGGGCAGCCGGTCCAGGATGGCCGAGCGCAGCGCGTTGTCCAGGGCGCCGGAGCCGAGCGGGGCCGGCACCAGGCCGAGCGAGCCGAGGTCGGCGCCGCGGCTGCGGAGCAGGTCGGTGTAGGCCTCGGCGGCCTGCTCGGTGAGGAAGTCGGTGAGCGGGCCGGGTGCGACGTGCCGGCGGGTGGAGTCCAGCGGGTATCCGGCGATCAGCAGCGCGGGCACGCCGAGCGGCTCGTCGCTGGGGGTCGGGGCGTGCACCACGGGGGTGGTGCGGGGCGGCTGCGGGGTGCCGTCGGCGGTGACCGGGACGGCCCAGGTCACCGACCAGTACGGGCGGGCGCGCTCCTCGGTGGTGCGGTCGGCGAGCAGCTCGGGGGCCACCGCGCCGGAGCGGCTGACGGTCTGCCAGCTGGCCTGCCGGTCGCCGTCGCCGATGGTGACCTGGGTCAGCCCGTCGGGCTGCCGGAGCTCGGCGGAGCGGGTCAGGGTGCGCACGCCGTCCGGGGTCTCCACGGTGACCTCGGCGAGGCCGGGCAGGGTGAGCAGCAGGGCGTCGTCGATCTCGGCGAGCAGCCGCCGGGTGAGGTCCTCGGCCGCCGAGTCGCGCAGGGGCAGCACCACGACGGTGTCGTAGCCCTCGGGGGCGGCGCCCTCGGCGGGCAGCGGCAGCCGCAGCAGCGGGACGTGGCCCTCCCGGCGGCGCAGTTCCTCGCCCAGTTCGGGGCGGTCCGCCACCAGCGCGTGCGCCTCGGCGAGCGACCAGCGGACGCCGCCGTGGGCGCCGAGCACGGCCGGCTCGTCGCTGACGGCGAGCACCGCGGAGAAGCCCACGCCGAACCGGCCGACGGCGCCGTCGCCGTCGGCGCGCTTGGCGGAGGCGCGCAGGGTGGAGAGCGATTCGACGGCGGTGGCGTCCAGCGGGGCGCCGGTATTGGCGGCGGCGAGCACGCCGTCGCGCAGGGTGAGCCGGAACCGGCCGGGGCCGGCGCCGGCCCGGGCGGCGGCGTCGGCGGCGTTCTGGGCGAGTTCGACCACCAGCCGGTCCCGGTAGCCGCCGAGGGCCAGCTCCTCCTCCGCGTTGGCGTCCTCGCGGAACCGTGCGGGGGCGGCCGTCCAGGCGTCCAGCACCCGCCGCCGCAGGCCGGCCGTGTCGAAGACGTCCGCGGCCTCTCCGTCCGTGCCACTGCCGATGATCCGAGGCTCCACCGCGACCTGCCGCCTTCCGCCGAGCTGTCGTGCGTACGGGGGCATTCTTCCCTGCCGGACCGTCATCGCCGACCACGGGTGCGGCGCGGCCCCGGTCGGGGCGCGCCGAGGGAGGGCACGGGCGGTCGGGGCCGGGCGTCGGCGGTCGGCGGCGGTCGGGGCGGGAACCACCCGCCCGCACCGGGGGTTGGCTCCGGTGTGGGGCCCGCCGAGGGCGCGGGCGCCGGGAGGAGGGGCCGTGACGGATCCGGTGGGGCACGGCGAGGAGCCGCTCTGGCACCTGCTGATCGAGCGCGAGCTCGCCGAGGGCTGGGAGCTGGCCGAGGCCCGCCCGGCGGGCCGCACCCGCGAGGAGGCGCTGGCGGCGGTCGAGGAGGTCACCCGGACCTGGGGCAGGTGGCGGGGCGAGCGCTCGGTGTACCGGATGGCCGGCGACAGTTGGCTGGTCGCGGTCGGGCGCTACCACTTCCAGGTGCGCCTGGGCGAGCTGGTGTACCGGCAGGCCCGCCGCGGCCTGTTCGGCGGCTGACCCCGCCGGGCGGCGGGGCCTGCCGACGGGCCGTCAGGAGTGGCCGAGCTCCTCGGCCGGGGCGTCCGGCTCGACCGAGCCGCCGGTGCGGTCGGGGCGCAGCTGGAGCGGCTCGACCACGGTCTCGTCCAGGATCAGCTCGGACGGGACGGGCGGGGCGGGCAGCACGGCGGCCTCGGAGTGCGCGCCGCAGCCGTAGCCGAGCGAGACGACCTGGCCGTCGGCCGGGCCGAACTCGTTGCCGCAGACGCCGAACGCCTGGCCGAGCGAGCCGCCGATCGGCACCAGGAAGCCGCAGGTGGTGCAGGAGGCCGGGGCCGCCTGGGCCATCGGCGTCTGCGGTCCGAACGTGGACTCCCAGCGGTCGGCGGCCAGGTGCAGGCCGAGCCGGGACAGCACCCGGGGACGGCCGAGGCCGAGCTCCTCGGCGATGGCACCGATCCGGGCGCGGGCCGGGGCGGGCTGGACGTCGTCGCTGACCACGACCTCCTCCGCGGCGGCCAGCGCCAGGGCGGAGTTGGGGGCCGGCTCGTCCTCGCCCGTCCAGCCGGGCTCCAGGCGCAGGTCGTCGGCGCCGGTCGGCAGCAGGTCACCGGGGCCGAGGTCACCGGGCCGCAGCCGCTCGCTCCACGGCACCCACTGGGGGGCGAGCACCGCGTCCTGTCCGGGCAGCAGCACGACCTCGTCGAGGGTGACGTTCTTCGCCCGCGGCGCCCGCGCCACGGTGACCGCCCAGTGCCAGCCGCGGTAGGCGGCGTCCAGGCACTCGAAGGTGTGGGTGACGACACGGTCGCCGTCCGCCTCCACCCCGAGGTGGGCGCCGACGCTCTCGGGGCCGACCGCCTCCTCGGCTGCCTGGCGGGCGATTTCGACGGCCTCGGCACAGAGCCGGTCCGGGGTACGGCTTCGCATCGCAGCGCTCACGGCGTCGATTCTCTCCCAGTCCTGTCGTTCCTGCGGTCGATATCCGGCCCACCGCCCGCCGGAGCGGGTCCGCAGTGCTGCCGACGGGCGTAGGCCCGCCGGGTACGGTTCCATTCTGCTCGAACCGGGGAGACCTCCGGGACGGGCCGCGCCGCCCTGGCCCCTCCCCTGTACGTCCCGGCACACGCCGTAGTGCAGGCTACCCGCCAGTCGGCCGGGGAGCACAGCCCGGGGCCCACGCCGGGTGCTCGCGACACCGCCGCGACCGCGACTCGCCATCCGTACGCAAGCCCCAATCAGTCGTAGGCCGCGCCATTCTCGGGCAGGATGACGGTGTGACGGACGAGACCCCGTCGCCGCACGGACCGCACTCCCCGCAGGGCGAGGACCACGCGGAGGCGGACGCTGTGCCGCGGCAGCCGACGGTCCCCCCGGACGGCGCTGGGCAGCCGCCGGAGGACGGTTGGGCGCAGCCCGCGAAGTCCCGCAACGTCCTGACCCGCGGCGCGTCCGCCGCGGGGGCCCGGACCGGCAAGGTGGTGCACGGCACCGGCCGGCGGATCCGCCGCGCGACGGCGGCCGAGGGCGCCGGCGAGTCCGGTCTGGCGAAGCTGATCGAGTTGCACGCGCTGAACTCCTTCGGCGACATGCTGATCACCATCGCGCTGGCCTCCACCATCTTCTTCTCGGTGCCGACCGGTGAGGCCCGCGGCCGGGTCGCGCTCTACCTGCTGATCACGATGGCGCCGTTCGCGCTGCTCGCCCCCGTGATCGGCCCGCTGCTGGACCGGCTGCCGCACGGCCGCCGCTCGGCGATGGCGATGTCGATGCTGGCCCGGGCGGTGCTGGCGTGGACGATGGCCGGCACGATCAGCACCGGCGGGCTGGCGCTCTATCCGGAGGCGCTCGGGGTGCTGGTCGCCTCCAAGGCGTACGGCGTGGTGCGCAGCGTGGTGGTGCCGCGGCTGCTGCCGCCGCAGCTGTCGCTGGTGAAGGCCAACTCCCGGGTCACCCTGGCGGGTCTGCTGGCCACCATGGTGGCGGCCGGGGTGGGCGGGGTGCTGCACCTGATCGGCGCGGGGTGGCCGCTGCGCGGGGCGTTCCTGGTCTTCGTGATCGGCACCCTGATGGCGTTCCACCTGCCGCACAAGGTGGACTCGGCCAAGGGCGAGCAGCGGGCGGTGCTGCACTCCGAGGAGCACGGGGTGTCGCCCGCCAAGGGGGTGCTGCGGGCGGTCGGGCCGTCGGTGATCCTGGCCCTGCGCGGAGTGGCCTCGCTGCGCTGCCTGGTGGGCTTCCTGGTGATGTTCCTGGCCTTCCTGATCCGCAACGACCCGATCGGCGGGCTGCCCGAGACGGCGGCCCTGGGCGTGCTCGCGGCCTCGGCGGGCGTGGGCAACGCGCTCGGCTCGGTGTTCGGCTCCTGGCTGCGGACCAGGGGCTCGGAGGTGATCGTGACGACGGTGCTGCTGCTGGCCACCCTGGCCGCCACCGCGGCGGCGCTCTGGTACGGGCTGCTGACGGTGGCGCTGGTCGCGGCGACCGCCGGGATGTCGGCCTCGCTGGGCAAGCTGGCGCTGGACGCGCTGATCCAGCGGGACGTCCCGGAGGCGGTCCGGACCTCGGCGTTCGCCCGCTCGGAGACGCTGCTCCAGCTGGCCTGGGTGGCCGGTGGCGTGGTCGGCATCTCGCTGCCGCTCAACGCGGTGCTGGGGCTCTCGCTGGCGGCCGCGATGATGGCGGTGTCGCTGCTGTGGGCCCTGTGGTCGCTGTTCCGGATCGGGCCGCGCCGCTCGGCGGCCCACCCCAGGGTGGCCTGAGCGGCGGCGGGCTGGGCCGCCCGTGCGGATGCCCGGGGCGACTCGGCCACCCCGGCGCACCGTGATCGCGAAAGCCCGGTAGCCTCTTGCCCATGAGCCTCAGCACCCGTGCAATCGCCGCCATCGGCGCCGTCGTCGTGATCGGCGCCGGCACGGTGGGCGGTTCGATCGCCTACGCCAGCAGCCAGGGCAAGCCCGCCGAGCGTCAGGCGACGCTGGTCGTCGGCACCACCTCGGTCCGGACCGCGCCGCTCTGCTACAACGACGGCAAGCCGCTGGACCAGGCGCAGATCGAGAAGTGCCAGCTGGATGCCAAGAAGGCCGGCCAGGAGAACAAGCTGGAGTCCTCCGACGTGGAGTCCAGCGACCGGATCGGCATCGGGGTGGACAAGGACACCGGCGAGCGCGGCTGGTTCGCCTTCACCGACGGCGGCCAGCAGGGCCAGGCGCCGATCGCGCAGGAGGTCAAGGGCTCGACGTACTCCGGCTCGGTGCTCGCCTCCACGCTGCTGAACACCACCGGCACCACCACGGTCACCGTGGTCGAGGCCGACCAGAAGACCAACGACATCTACGGCGTCTGGTACTTCCAGCTGCACACCAAGAGCTGACCGCACCCCCCGCGATGAGCGTGCGGACCACCGACGAGCAGCCCGGCCTCCCGCAGGCCGGGCTGCTCGTCGTGGTCGCGGTCGAGGCGGAGGCCGAGGCGGTGCTGCGGGCCCTGCCCGGGGGCGCCCGCCCGGTGGAGGTGCCCGGCGGCGGCCTGCTGCGGCGCGGCGAGCGGGACGGCGTGCCGGTGGACGTGCTGGCCGGCGGGGTCGGACCGGCCGCGGCGGCGGCCGCCACGGCGGCGGCGCTGGCCGGCCACCGGTACGCGCTGGTGGTGTCGGCCGGGATCGCCGGCGGCTTCGCGCCCCGGGCGCCGATCGGCGCGCTGGTGGTGGCCGGGCGGCTGGTGGCGGCCGATCTGGGCGCCGAGACCCCGGACGGCTTCCAGGACGTCACCGAGCTGGGCTTCGGCACCGTCCGGCACACCCCGCCGCCGGCCGCCGTGCGGCTGGCCGCCGAGGCGCTGGGCGCCGCCACGGGCGAGGTCCTGACGGTCTCCACCGTCACGGGCAGCGCCGAGCGGGCCGCCGCCCTGGCCGCGCGCCACCCGGACGCGCTGGCGGAGGCGATGGAGGGCTTCGGGGTGGCCGAGGCGGCCGCCCGGTTCGGGGTGCCCGCCTTGGAGATCCGGGCCGTGTCCAACGCCGTCGGGCCGCGCGACCGCGCCGCCTGGCGGATCGGCGAGGCGCTGAGGGCACTGGAGCGGGCCTTCCTCGCGCTGCCGTACCGAGCCCTGCTCCAGGAGGTCCCCCGTGGCTGAGCCGCTCAAGGTCGCCTACTCGCCCTGCCCCAACGACACCTTCGTCTTCCACGCCTGGGCCCACGGCCTGGTGCCGGGCGCGGACGCGCCGGAGGTGACCTTCGCCGACATCGACCTCACCAACGGGATGGCCGAGCGCGGCGAGCTGGACCTGCTCAAGATCTCCTACGGCCAGCTGCCCTGGGTGCTGCGGGACTACGCGCTGCTGCCCTGCGGCGGCGCGCTCGGGCGGGGCTGCGGGCCGCTGGTGCTGACCGCCGGGGAGCGCGACCCGGCCGCGCTGGCCGGTCGGACGGTGGCGGTGCCCAGCGAGCGCTCCACCGCGTACCTGCTGTTCCGGCTCTGGGCGGCGAAGGCCGTACCGGGGGGCTTCGGGAAGATCGTGGTGCTGCCGTTCCACGAGATCATGCCGGCCGTGCGGGACGGCCGGGTGGACGCCGGCCTGGTGATCCACGAGGCCCGGTTCACCTACCAGCGGTACGGGCTGCACAGCCTGGCCGACATGGGCGAGGCCTGGGAGCTGGAGACCGGCCTGCCGATCCCGCTCGGCGCGATCGTGGCCCGGCGCTCGCTGGGCACCGAGCGGCTGCGCGAGCTGGCCGCGACCATCCGCAGCTCGGTGGTGCTGGCCTGGGACGATCCGGCCGCCTCCCGCGACTACGTGCTGGCGCACGCCCAGGAGATGGACCCGGAGGTGGCGGACCGGCACATCGGCCTGTACGTCAACGAGTTCACCGCCGCGCTGGGCGAGGAGGGCTACGCCGCGGTCCGCGCGCTGCTCACCCGGGCCGCCGCGGAGGGGTTGGCCCCCGCGGTCGACCCGGGCGCGCTCGCGTTCTGAGCGCGGCCGGCGCGGTGCGCGCCGTCAGACGTCGAACTGCTCGGCGACGGCCCGCAGCACCACGGCCAGCTGCTGGCCGGTCGGCTTCGCCGGGTACCTGCCGCGCTGCAGGCCGGGCAGCACCGCGTCGAGCATGGAGATCAGATCCTGCACGATCGGCGCCATGTCGTCGGCGCTCTTGCGCTGGGCGGCGGCCACCGAGGGCAGCGCGTCCAGCAGCGTGACACTCATCGCCTGCTCACCGCGGTGACCGGCGACGACGCCGAACTCGACCCGCTGCCCCGGCCGCAGCGCGGTGACGCCGGTGGGCAGCGCCTTGGTGTGGACGAAGACCTCACCGCCGTCGTCGCGCGACAGGAAGCCGTAGCCCTTCGTCTCGTTGAACCACTTGACCTGGCCGGTGGGCATCTCGAAAAGTCCTCGGTGTGGGTGTGGGGGCGGCCCGGGTAACGGCCCGGGGCCCGCCGGGTGGACGCCGGACCGGCCACGCGACGGCGGGCCGGCCCGATCAGCGGATCAATGATCTCTCAGCTGCTCACTCATGCGCGGCAGGAGAGGCGTACCGGGGCCTGGCCGGGCCAGGGTGCGGCATGGCGCTGTCCACTGGCTCACACCCCCGCTCGGTCGGGCGGGGCGTCCGCTGGACCCCGCGCGATGGCTGCATACCCCGGCCGGGGCGAGGTCGAAACTCCCCGCTGCCAGGAAACTCCATGCAGTGACCGATGCCAGGTCACACGGGGCGGTGGAGGACGCTGCGTCAGGCGGGGTCGGTGAGGTGGCCGGTGAGCCAGCCCAGCGAGGCCGGGAGCATCCGGTTCCAGGTGTTGAAGTTGTGGCCGCCGGTCTCCAGGGTGATCGAGGAGACCTTGGTCGGTCCGCCCTTGGCGGCGGCGATGAACTGCTCGGTGTTCGCGAAGTAGTCGCCGTCCCCCTCCCGGCTGCCGCCGACCAGCAGGGCGACCTTCGGGTGCGGCAGGTTGGCCAGCCGCCAGGACAGGTCGGCCTCGTTGCGCCGCTGCTGCTGGCCGCCGAACAGGTCACCGGTGGTCGGGTCCTCGGCCGCCCGGTAGTAGCCGGAGAGCGCCACGGCCGCGGAGTACACGTCGGGGTGCTTCATCGCCAGCTTGAGCGCGCAGTAGCCACCGGTGGAGTTGCCCACCAGGCCCCAGCCGCCGGGCGCGTCGGTGACCCGGTAGGAGCCGCGGATCGCGGCCGGCACGTCCTGGGCGAAGTACGTCTCGGCCTGCGGGCCGCCGGGCACGTTCTCGCACTCGGTGTCCCGCGGCATCGCCGGCGAGGGCCGCATCAGCACCAGCACGGTGGGCTTCATCTTCCCCTCGCGCAGCTGCTGCAGCTCGGTGGCGGGGTAGTTGAGCTTGCTGACCAGGTTCTTGGCGTCGCCGGGGAAGCCGGTGATGGCGATCACGGCCGGGAACTTCTTGTCCTGGTAGCCGGGTTGGAAGTACTGCGGGGGCAGGTAGACGTAGCCCTCGGTGGACAGGCCGGTGCTCGCGCCGGGGATCCGGATCCGCTCCAACTTGCCGACCAGCGAAGGGTCCCGGCCGACGCTGTTGGTGCCGCGCACGTTCTCGTGGGCGATCTGCTCGATGCCGGCCGTCCGGCGGCCGTCGGCGAACTGGTTCTCGATGGTCACCGGGCCGTTGTCGGCGGTGCCCAGCAGGTCGTCCCAACTGCTGTAGAAGGCGAAGGAGTTGTTGGCCAGCAGGCCCAGCGTGCACATCACCGCCAGCTGGGTGGCGACGATGGTGCCGATCCGGCCGCAGACCGCCACCCAGCCGCTGCGGGCCAGCCTCGGCCAGAGCCAGACCGTTCCCCCCACCAGCAGCAGCGAGACCAGCGCGGACAGCGCCAGCACCTTGTGACTGGTCAGACCCATGCGTGTGAAGCCCCTGTAATCCCCGACGGGCCGGCCCCCCGGGAATCCCCCCACAGTGGCCGCAGTATGACAATCTCCAGAGTGCCTGAGAGTTCGCTGAGAAACCTGAGCGCGCAGACGGAGTCCGACCCCGCCGATCGGCGGGGGTGGGGAGGTTCTGTCAGACTGGCGGCCGAGCCGTGAAGGAGTCACGAGCCGTGGAGGAGTCAGTTGTGAGCAGGCAGAGCGCAGACCGGGGAGAGCTTCTGGTCCGGGCCGGGGCGATCGTCTTCGGCAGCGGCGCGGTGGCCACCCTGGTGACCTTCGTGCCGCTCTTCTTCGACCTCCCGCGCTTCCCCAGCCTCGCCTACTGGCTGTGCATGCTGATGCCGCTGGGCTTCCTGCTGTCGCTCACCGGGCTGCTGCTCTCGGCCCGGGCCCAGCGCGCCCGCGCCACCGCGGGGCCGGCCGGGGCGTAGCGCCGCGGGCCCCGGCGGGGCCGCGCGGGCCCCGGTTCAGCCGCAGTACGTGGCCAGCCAGGCGGGGAAGGCGGTCAGGTCCGCCAGCACCACGTCCGCCCCGGCCTCGGCCAGCTCCGGCGCGCTGTACGGGCCGGTGGCCACACCGACCGCGACCGCACCGGCGGCCCGGGCGCCCACGATGTCGCCCAGGTGGTCCCCGACGTACACGCTCGCCCCGTGCTCGCGCAGCGCGGCGCCCTTGGTCTCCGCCCACAGGTCGCCCACCAGGACGTCCACCGACAACTCGGCCTCCGCCAGATGCAGCCGGGCGTTGGGCTCGTACTTGCCGGTGATCACCGCCACCCGGCCGCCCTGCGCGCGGACCGCCCGGACGGCCTCCAGGGCGCCCGGCAGGACGACGGCGCGGGGCACCGCGTGCACCGGGTACAGCTCCCGGTAGCGGTCGGCGGCGGCCGCGACCCGCTCGGGCGGGAACCACTCGGCGATCTCCCGGAGCAGCGGCGGACCCAGCCGGCTGACCGCGAGGTCGCTGTCGATCCGCACGCCGGTCTCGGCGGCGAGCACGTCGTAGGTGGCCTTGATGCCGGGGCGGGTGTCGAGCAGGGTCATGTCGAGGTCGAAACCAACGGTGAACGCCATGCCGCCAGCCTAAGCGGTGCCCGACGGGCCGCCCCGGGCCGCCCCAGGCCACCCCAGGCCTCACCGAGCCGCTCCGGGCCGCCGGCAACCACGTCCCCAGCCGGTCATATCAGACATAATCACTGTCAACCGACCGTGCACCGAAAGGCCCGAGCGTGCCGCACCAGCTTCCCCGCCGCGCCGTCCTGGCCGGGCTGGGCGCCGCGCTGCTGACCGGCTGCACCATCCCGGGCACCGGCCGGCCGCACCTGATGCCCCCCGCCACCGGCACCGGCAGTCCGGCCCCGCTGCCCACCCCCAGCGCCACCGTGACGGCGGCCAACGGGCCGGTGGTGGTCCCGGTCCGCCCGGTCCGGGTGGTCGCCCTCGACACCGCCGAGCTGGACTCGGCGATGACCCTGGGCATCACCCCGGTCGGCGCGGCCAAGGCCCCGCTGGACGGCGGGCTGCCGAGCTACTGGCCCGTCTCCCGGCTGGCCCAGGTCGCGCCGGTGGGCGACGTCGGCGCGGCCGACCTCGACCGGATCGCCGCCCTGGACCCGCAGCTGATCCTCGGCAACCAGACCCGGGACGGCGCCCGCTACGACGCGCTGACCCGGATCGCTCCGACCGTCCTCGGCCAGGGCGCCGGCGCCCCCTGGAAGGACGCCTTCCAGCTGCACGCGGCCGCCCTGGACCGCCACGAACAGGCGGCGGCCGTGGTCGGCGCGTACGGCCGGCACGTCGCCCAGGCGGTGCAGGCGATCGGCGCCGCGGGCTCGGGCGGCCGGCGGATCAGCGTCGTGCGCTTCGTCGAGGGCTCCCCCGGCATCCGGCTGTACGGCCGCGGGAGCTTCATCGGCACCGTGCTCGCCGACCTGCAGCTCGGCCGCCCGGACGCGCAGAACGTCGACCGCGCGGAGGTCGAGGTGACGCTCGACCAGCTCGCCCAGGCCGACGGCGACTTCCTCTTCCACTCCACCTACGGCGACCCCGACCGGTCCGGCGCCACCGCGGTCCTGGCCGGCCCCGCGTGGCAGGCGCTCGGCGCGGTCAAGGCCCACCGGGCCTTCCCGGTCGAGGACCAGCTCTGGTTCGAGGGCATCGGCTACACCGGCGCCAACCTGGTCATCGCCGAGATCCAACGCTCCCTCGGCGGCTGAACCGGCCCGCGGCCCGGAGAATGACGGCATGTCGGACGCCCAGCAGCGCAAGGCCGCCCTCGCCCACACCTTCTCGCTCGTCGCCGAGGAGTACGACGCCCGCAACGGCGGGTTCTTCAACCCGGTCGGCGCGCGGCTGGTGACCCTGGCCCGACCGGCCCCCGGGCAGCGGGTGCTCGATCTCGGCTGCGGACGCGGTGCGGTGCTGTTCCCCGCCGCCGAGGCGGTCGGCCCGGGCGGGGCGGCGGTCGGCATCGACCTGGCGCCGGGAATGGTCCGGCGCACCGCGGCGGACGCCGCCGCCCGCGGCCTGCCGCAGATCCGGGTGGCGCTCGGCGACGCCGAGCGGCCGGCGTTCCCGGACGGCTCCTTCGACCTGGTGCTGTCCTCGTTCGCCGTGATCCACACCCCCGACCCGGCCGCCGCGGTCGCCGCCGCGCACCGGCTGCTGGCCCCGGGCGGGCGGTTCGGCTACACCGCCTTCGGCCCCGACCGGGACGAGCGCTGGGCCGAGCCCACGGCCCGGCTCGCCGCCTTCGCGGCCGGGCCCGAGCGGGCCCGCGGGCGCCTGCGGGCGGCCGCCCTCAACCGCCTGGCCGGCGACCCGGCGGCCGCCGCCGATCTGCTCGCCGAGGCCGGCTTCACCGAGGTGCGCAGCACCGAGCACGAGGCCGTCTCGCACTACCGCGACCCGCAGGCCTGGTGGGACGCGCTGTGGGCGAGCGGGCGCCGGTCGGTGCTGGAGGCCATCCCGGCCGAACGGCTGCCGCAGGCCCGCCGGGCCGCGTTCGCCGCACTCGCCCCGCTGGCCGGACCCGACGGCCTGACCCGGCGCACCGCGATCCGCTACACGCTGGCCACCCGCCCGGCCCGAGGGCAGGCCAAGGGCCCGAAGACCGGCCCTACGGCTCCCGGCGCCGCCGCAGCGTCAGGGCCAGCAGGAACAGCGCCGTCAGCACCGCGGCCACCCGCAGCACCCCGGGCGCCGCGGCCCAGGTGACCTCGCCCATCGGCGTCCCCGAGGTGTCCGGGGTGCCCCACCGCCCCTGCGCCCGCCCCCAGAACCAGACCGACGCCCCGGTCATGCAGATCAGCGGGATGCCGAGCACCGCGAACTTCTTGGTGAAGTCCCCGAGCCCCCGGGACAGGTACGCGGCGCCCCAGCCGCCCAGCATCGCCAGCAGCACCCCGGTGTACGCGCCGGCCAGCAGCGCCGCGGAGGCCACCAGCAGCAGCGGGGCGGGCCGCCGCCCGGCCAGCAGCCCGGGGCCGCCCGCGGTCGGCTCCGGGGCGCCCGCGGCCGGCTCCGCCTGGCCCGCCGCCGAGCCGCCCACCGGCTCGGCGGCCTCGCGCGGCTCCGGGACGGCGGCCGGCGCGGGCTCCTCGAACGGGTAGAACCTGACGGTGTCCCAGCCCGGGAACCGCGCGCTGACGTCCTCCCCGCCCGGCTGCGGCCGGGGCGCCGGATGCTCGACCGGGCGCTCGGCCGGCCGCTCCGGCTCCGCCGCGGCAGGGCGCTTCGTCCACTGCGCCGGGGCCGGCACCTCGGCCGTGTACACGCTCTCCTCGGGCTGCGCCGCACCCTCACCCGCGCCGCCGGCACCCGCCGCCCCGCCCGCCCGGCCGGCGCCGAGCACCCGCCCGCCGACCCGCCACCACTCGCCGCCCGTAGGACTGTCCGCCATCGCCCCGCCACCCCATCGCACCCGCCGGCCCACCTGCGCTGACGGTACCCACTGGTGCGGGGCCGAAGCGAGCGGTTCGCCCCCGCCCACCCTTACGCGGGGCGCGGAGCGGCGGCCGCGCGCGGGCGGCCGCCCGGGTGCCCGCCTCCCGGCCCTTACCTTCTCTTGGCCCGGGCCGACTAACCTGGGTCGGATGACCACGACGCAGAGCGGGTCGCGCCCCGGCCGGGCCGCCGCCCCCCGCACGCTCGCCGAGGAGCTCCGCGCCCGGAGCGACCAGGCGCTCACCGGCCTGCTCCGCGCGCGGCCCGATCTGCTCAACCCCGTCCCCGGCGACCTGACCCAGCTGGCGGCCCGGCTCTCCAGCCGTGCCTCCGCGCTGCGGGCGCTCGAGCGGCTGGACCGGTTCACCCTGCAGGTCGCCGAGGCGCTCGCCGCGCTGCCGGACGGCGGCCCGGACACCGCCGTCCGCCAGCTGCTGACCGGCCCGGCCCGGGTCAGACCGCACCCCGGCGCCGACCCGGTGGACCGCGAGGCGGTCGCCGCCGCACTGCCCGGCGCGCTCGCCGAGCTGCGCGAGCAGGCCCTGCTCTGGGGCCCGGACTCCGCCCTGCGCCTGGTGATCGCGGTCCGCGAGGCGCTGGCGCCGAGCGCCGCCAACCCCGGCCGCACCGGCCTGGGCCCGACCCTCGCCGAGGCGACCGTCGGCATGTCCCCCGCCCGGCTCCAGCAGCTGCTGGCCGGCGCCGGACTGCCGCCGACCCCCGACCCGGTGACCGCCGTGGCGGCCCTCGGCGGGCTGCTCGCGGACCGCAAGCGGTGCGCCGCGCTGCTCGCCGAGGCGCCCGAACCCGCGCTGGCCCTGCTGGAGCGGCTGGTCTGGGGCCCGCCCACCGGCACCGTCCCCGACGCGGCCCGCCCGGTCACCGCCGAGGAGGTGCGCAGCCCGGTCGAGTGGCTGCTGGCCCGCGGACTGCTGCTGCCCTCCAGCGCCGGATCGGTGGTGCTGCCGCGCGAGCTGGCCCTGTACCTGCGCGGCGGCCGCAGCCACCGCACGGTCGAACCCGCCCCGCCCGCCCTCGCCGCCACCGCGGTGCGCGATCCACAGGCTGTGGACGGCGCCGCGGCCGGCCAGGCCCACACCGCCGTCCGCACCGTCGAGGAGCTGCTGGACGCCTGGGGCCTGGTGCCGCCCGCCACCCTGCGGGCCGGCGGCCTCGGGGTCCGCGACCTCAAGCGGGCCGCCCTGATCCTGGAGTGCTCCGAGCAGGTGGCCGCGTTCTGGCTGGAACTCGCCTACACCGCGGGCCTGCTGGCCCCCGACGGTGAGGCGGACGAGCGCTGGGCGCCCACCCCCGGCTACGACGGCTGGCTGCAGCGGCCCACCGCGGAGCGCTGGGCCGCGCTCGCCGGGAGCTGGCTCGCCGCCACCCGGGTCGCCGGCCTGGCCGGCAGCCCCGACGGCAAGGGCCGGACCCGGGCCGTGCTCGGCCCCGAGCTGGACCGCACGCTGGCCCCGGTGGTCCGGCGCGCCGCGCTCGGCCTGCTGGCCGAGCTGCCGCCCGGCTCGGTCGCCGGCACCGAGGCGCTGCTGCCCGTGCTGCGCTGGCAGCGGCCGCTGCGCGGCGGCCCCACCGGGCCGGACGGGCGCGACCTGCGCGAGCAGCTCGCCGGGTGGACCTTGGCGGAGGCCGAACTGCTGGGCATCACCGGCCGCGGCGCGCTGGCCGGCCCGGCCCGCGCCCTGCTGGCCGGCGCCGACCCCGTCCCGCTGCTCGACCCGCTGCTGCCGCGGCCGCTCGACCACGTGATCCTGCAGCCGGACCTGACCGCCATCGCGCCGGGCCCGCTGCTCACCCCGCTGGCCCAGGCACTGGCCCTGTGCGCGGACGTCGAGTCCAAGGGCGGCGCCACCGTCTACCGCTTCACCCCCGAGTCGGTGCGCCGGGCCCTGGACGCCGGGCGCAGCGCCTCGGACCTGCACGCCTTCCTGGCCCAGCACTCCCGCACCCCGGTGCCGCAGCCGCTCAGCTACCTGATCGACGACGTGGCCCGCCGGCACGGCGTGCTGCGGGTCGGCGCCGCCTCCTCCTACCTGCGCTGCGACGACCCGGCGCTGCTCGCCGAGGTGCTGGCCGACCGGCGGGCGGCCGAGCTGCGGCTGCGGCTGCTGGCCCCCACCGTGCTGGCCGCCCAGGTGGGCCCGGAGACCCTGCTCGGCGTGGTCCGGCAGATGGGCTACGCACCGGTCGCCGAGTCCGCCGAGGGCGATGTGGTGATCACCCGCCCGGACAGCCACCGCACCCAGCCGCGGACCGCGCCCACCCCCGTACCGGACGGCCCGCCGCGCCCGGACGCGGCGCTGCTGGCCGCCGCGCTCAAGGCGATCCGGGCGGGCGACCGGGCCGCCACCGCGGTGCGCCGGGAGACGGTGACCGGGCCGGCGGCGGCCGTGCCCCGCACCGGACCGGCCCAGGCCGACCCGCACCGGCTGCCCCGGACGGCCGCCGCCGACACCCTGGCCGCGCTGCAGACCGCGGTGCTGCTCGGTGAGCGGATGTGGATCGGGTACATCAACGCCGAGGGGCTGTCCTCGCAGCGGGTGGTCGACCCGGTCAAGGTCGAGGGCGGCTTCGTCACCGCGTACGACCACCTCTCGGACGAGGTGCGCACCTTCGCCCTGCACCGGATCACCGGCGTCGCCGAGGTCGACGAAGGCTGACCGCCGCTCCGGCCGGACCACCCACCCACAAGGGGGAGACCAGATGGAACTCGCAGCCGGCATCCGCTACGCCGTCGCCGACCGCCACGGCGGGGTCAGCGCGGCGCCGTTCGACAGCCGCAACCTGGGCGGGACCACCGCCGACGACCCGGCCGCCGTGCGGCGCAACCGTGAACTGACGGCCCGTGAACTCGGCCTGGACCCGGCCCGGGTGGTGTTCATGCGCCAGGTGCACAGCGCCGAGGTGCGCCACGTCACCGAGCCCTTCGGGGCGGACGCGCCGCCGCTGGACGGCGTGTGGACGGACCGGCCCGGGCTGGCCCTGGCCGCGCTGGCGGCCGACTGCGCGCCGGTGCTGGTGGCCGATCCGGTCGGCCGGCGGGTCGGCGCGGCCCACTCCGGCCGGGTGGGGACCGTCTCGGGAGTGGTGCCCGCCCTGGTCGCGGCCATGGTCGCGGGCGGCAGCGACCCGGCCGACCTGGTCGCCCTGATCGGCCCGCTGGCCTGCGGCCGGTGCTACGAGGTGCCGGCGGCGATGCGCGAGGAGGCCTGCGCCGACCTGCCCGAACTGCACTCCACCACCCGCCGCAACACCCCGGCGCTGGACGTCCGGGCGGGGATCACCGCCCAGCTCACCCGCGCCGGGGTGACCGGAATCCGGCACGACGACCGGTGCACCATGGAGGACCGGGACTTCTTCTCGCACCGCCGCGAGCAGACCACCGGCCGCTTCGCGGCCTACGTCTGGCTCACCGACTGAGCACGCCGCCCGGCCCGGTGCCTCAGTGCTGCTGGCTCTGCTGGGCGTCCTGCTCCTGCTTCTGCTTCTTCGCCTCGTCGACGATCGACTGCGGGTCGGGCATCTTGGGCTCGACCCCGGTCAGCAGGCCGGTCACGGTGAAGGCCGCGGTGCCGAACAGCCCACCGGGCTGCCCGATGTCCGCGACCTGGTCGAGGCCGGGGGTCGGGGCGGCCTGCGCCGGGGTCGCGCCGACGGCGGTGGCCACGGCGGCGCCCGAGAGGGCGAGGCCGGCCAGGAAGCGGTTGCGCTTGTTCATGGGCTGCTCAACGAGCCCGAAGCCGTCCGGTCACCCGGTTCCACCCGAGTGCGGGACACTGGAGGGTCTGCGACACCACCACCGGAGGGCCCCCGCGTGAACGACGGACCGCTCATCGTCCAGAGCGACAAGACGCTGCTGTTGGAGATCGACCACCCCCAGGCCGCCGACTGCCGCCGCGCCATCGCGCCGTTCGCCGAGCTGGAGCGGGCTCCCGAGCACATCCACACCTACCGGGTGACCCCGCTCGGGCTGTGGAACGCCCGCGCGGCCGGCCACGACGCCGAGCAGGTGGTGGACGCGCTGGTGAAGTACTCCCGCTACCCGGTGCCGCACGCGCTGCTGGTCGACGTGGCCGACACCATGGCCCGCTACGGGCGGCTGCAGCTCCAGAAGCACCCGGTGCACGGGCTGGTGCTGTCCAGCACCGACCGGCCGGTGCTGGAGGAGGTGCTGCGCTCCAAGAAGATCACCCCGCTGGTCGGCGCCCGGCTCGACCCCGACACCGTGGTGGTGCACCCCTCCGAGCGCGGCCAGATCAAGCAGGTGCTGCTGAAGCTCGGCTGGCCGGCCGAGGACCACGCCGGGTACGTGGACGGCGAGGCGCACCCGATCGAGCTGGACCAGAACGGCTGGCACCTGCGCCCGTACCAGCAGCAGGCCGTCGAGGGCTTCTGGCACGGCGGCAGCGGCGTGGTGGTGCTGCCCTGCGGCGCGGGCAAGACCCTGGTCGGTGCGGCGGCGATGGCGGAGGCCAAGTCCACCACGCTGATCCTGGTCACCAACACCGTCTCGGCCCGGCAGTGGAAGCACGAGCTGGTCAAGCGCACCTCGCTGACCGAGGACGAGATCGGCGAGTACAGCGGCACCCGCAAGGAGATCCGCCCGGTCACCATCGCCACGTACCAGGTGATGACGACCAAGCGGAAGGGCGTGTACGCGCACCTGGAGCTGTTCGACGCCCGCAACTGGGGCCTGGTGGTCTACGACGAGGTGCACCTGCTGCCCGCGCCGGTCTTCAAGTTCACCGCCGACCTGCAGGCCCGCCGCCGGCTCGGGCTGACCGCCACGCTGGTCCGCGAGGACGGTCGGGAGGGCGACGTCTTCTCGCTGATCGGCCCCAAGCGCTTCGACGCCCCGTGGAAGGAGATCGAGGCGCAGGGCTACATCGCGCCGGCCGACTGCTGCGAGGTGCGGGTGACCCTCTCCGACTCGGAGCGGCTGACCTACGCGACCGCCGAGCCGGAGGAGAAGTACCGCTACTGCTCGACCACGGCGACCAAGCGCCGGGTGGTGGAGGCGCTGGTGCGCAAGCACGCCGGCGACCAGACGCTGGTCATCGGGCAGTACATCGACCAGCTGGACGAGCTGGGCGAGACGCTGAACGCCCCGGTGATCAAGGGCGAGACCAGCAACGCCCAGCGGGAGAAGCTGTTCGAGGCCTTCCGCACCAAGGAGATCAGCGTGCTGGTGGTCTCCAAGGTCGCCAACTTCTCGATCGACCTGCCGGAGGCCACCGTGGCCATCCAGGTGTCCGGGACCTTCGGCTCGCGCCAGGAGGAGGCCCAGCGCCTGGGCCGGGTGCTGCGCCCCAAGGCGGACGGGCACTCGGCGCACTTCTACTCGGTGGTCGCCCGCGACACCGTCGACCAGGACTTCGCGGCGCACCGCCAGCGCTTCCTGGCCGAGCAGGGCTACGCCTACCGGATCATCGACGCCGACGACGTCTAGCGGGCGCCGCTCGGAGCGGGAGGCGGCCGGCTCAGAGCCGGACGCCGTCCCGGCCGAGGAAGACCACCCGGGCGGCGGTGTCGAGCGCGATACCGACGTTGCGGACCGCGGTGACCAGCGGGCCGCGGTGGCGGGGGCCGGTCGCCGAGGTGGCGCCGGCCGCGATGCGGGGCGCGGGGATCGAGGGCTTGGGAGAACGCGCCCGGGGGGGTGAGGCCGCAGCCCGGGGCGCCGTGATGTGTACGGTGCTCATGCCTTCAACAGTAGGTTTCCGGACATCTGAACGGCATCGGTCGAAAGGCCCCACTCCCCCGGCCCGGGGTCGTCCTTCCGGCGTACGGGGATCCCGGGGCCCCTCAGGGGCGCGGCTCAGGGGCGTGACCCCAGGGGTGCGGCTCTGGAGTGCGGCTCAGGGGCCGAGCCTCGGGCGCGCCGAAAAGGATTCGCGCCGCCGGGTGCGCGGGTCTATGATCGCCGGTCTGCCCCCTCCCGAACCGTGGTGCCCGTCGGCAGCCGTGGGAGGTCCCGACCGGTCGGTAACCGGCGGTACCCCTTTCACCGTGAGCTACGACGAGTCCGCTGCCGTGCCCCGTTCCGGCAGCCGGGAAGGTTCGCTGTGCCATCTCCCACCCCCACCGACGATCCGCTGCGCCGCGAGCGGGACCACCTGGCCGCCTCCCGGGCGGCGCTGCGCGCGATGCGCGAGGACGTCGAATCGCTTGACCTGCGGGACGTCACCGGCACCTGGGTGTCCGCCGCAGTCCTGCGCAACCAGGTCGAGCTGCGGATCGCCGCGCTGGCCGACCTGGCGCACACCCCGCTGTTCTTCGGCCGGCTCGACTACCTGCACGCGGTCGGCGTGGGCCCCTCCTCGCCGGCGGCGGGCCAGCAGGCGGCGCAGGCCGAGGGCGCCACCGGTGAGCGGTTCTACATCGGCCGCCGCCATGTGCACGACGCCGACGGCGACCCGATGGTGATCGACTGGCGCGCACCGGTCTCGCAGCCCTTCTACCGGGCCAGCCGCAAGGACCCGCTGGACGTCGAGCGGCGCCGCCGGTTCGGCTACACCGGCGGCGAGCTGACCGCGTACGAGGACGAGCACCTGACCGACCCGGCCGAGACCGACACCCGCTCGGCCCTGCTGGCCGCCGAGATCGAGAAGCCCCGCGTCGGCCCGATGCGCGACATCGTGGCGACCATCCAGCCGGAGCAGGACGAGATCGTCCGCGCCGACGTGACCGGCACGGTCTGCGTCCAGGGCGCCCCCGGCACCGGGAAGACCGCGGTCGGCCTGCACCGGGTGGCCTACCTGCTGTACGCCCACCGGGAGCGCCTGGCCCGCACCGGCACCCTGGTGATCGGCCCGAACCGCTCGTTCCTGCACTACATCGAGCAGGTGCTGCCGGCCCTCGGCGAGGTGGACGTCGCGCAGGCCACCGTGCAGGAGCTGGTCGGCCAGGTCGAGGTGCGCGGCGAGGACTCGGCCGCCGCGGCCACCGTCAAGGGCGACGCCCGGATGGCCGAGGTGCTCCGGCGGGCGGTGCGGGCCGGGATCAGCCTGCCGACCGAGCCCTGCGTGGTGGTCCGCGGCTCCCGCCGCTGGCGCGTCCCGGCCTACGAACTCATCGAGATCATCGAGGAGTTGAAGTCCCGCGAGATCCGCTACGGAGCCGCCGGGGAGGCCCTGCCGCAGCGGATCGCGCACGCCGTGCTGGTGAAGATGGAGCACGGCGGCGAGGCCCCGGACGACCGGGTGCAGGACGCGGTGGCCCGCAACGCCGAGGTGAAGGCGGTGGTCCGGGCCTGCTGGCCGGCCGTCGACCCGGTCAAGCTGGTGCACCGGCTGCTCACCGACGCCGCCTTCCTCGCCGAGTGCGCCGAGGGCGTGCTCACCGCCGAGGAGCAGGAGCTGATCCGCTGGACGAAGCCGCCCCGCTCGGTGAAGTCGACCCGCTGGTCGGCGGCCGACGCGGTGCTGGTGGACGAGGCCTCGGACCTGGTCCGGCGCACCCCCTCGCTCGGCCACGTGGTGCTGGACGAGGCGCAGGACCTCTCCCCCATGCAGTACCGCGCGGTCGGCCGGCGCTGCTCGACCGGCTCGGCCACCGTGCTGGGCGACCTGGCCCAGGGCACCACGCCGTGGGCGACCGGCAGCTGGCCGGAGGCGCTGCACCACCTGGGCAAGGCCGGCGCGCACGTCGAGGAGCTGACCCAGGGCTTCCGGGTGCCGGAGGAGGTGATCGTCTACGCCTCCCGGCTGCTGCCGGCGATCGCCCCGGGGCTGGCCCCGGCGACCTCGGTCCGTGAGCTGCCGGACTCGCTGACCGTACGGCACGTCCCGCAGGCGCTGGCCGACTCCGTGGTGGCGGCCTGCCGGGAGGCACTCACCTTCGAGGGCTCCACCGGCCTGATCGCGGCCGACGCGCGGATCCCGCTGCTGGCCGAGGCGCTGACCTCGGCCGGCCTGCCGTATCTGGAGCCGGGCACCGAGACCTCCGCCGAGGCCCGGCTCACCCTCGTCCCGGCCTCGCTGGCCAAGGGCCTGGAGTACGACTACGTGGTGCTGGACGAGCCCGCCGCCGTGGTCGCCGGGGAGCCGGACGAGCGGACCGGCCTGCGCCGGCTGTACGTGGCGCTGACCCGGGCGGTCTCCGGGCTCACCGTGCTGCACACCGAGCCGCTCCCGGAGCAGCTGCGCGGCTGAGGCCGGCGGCCCGGGCCGGTCCGGCGGGGCGGCACGGCGGGCGAGGCGGTACGGCGGGCGGGGCGGTACGGCGGGCGGGGCTCAGCCGTCGATCAGGGTCCGCCAGTCGGCGACCTTGGCGGGGTCCACCGGGGTGTGCCACCCATCGGCCCGGACCGCTCCGCCGATGTGGAACGCGTCGAACCCGGCCGCCCGCAGGCCGGGCACGTGCTCGGCGCGGATGCCGCCGCCGACCAGGATCCGCTGCCGGTAGCCGGGTTCGCCGGCCTTGGCGAGCTCGCCCTCCAGGGTCTGCCGGCCGGCCCCGACCCCCGCCGGGTCGCCCGCGGTGAGGTAGGTGTCCAGGCCGGGCAGACCGTCCAGGGCCGCCCGCAGTGCGGCGCGGTCGGCGCTGTGGTCGACGGCCCGGTGGAAGGTCCACCGGCAGCCGGCCACCGCCTCGGCCACCGCCAGGGTGGCGGGCAGGTCGAGGCCGCCGTCGGGGTCGAGGAAGCCGAGCACGAACTCCTCGGCCCCCTCGGCGCGCAGCGCGGCGGTGCGGGCGAGCAGCCCGTCCAGGTCGCCGGGGGCGAAGCCGTCCCGGATCCGCAGCATCACCCGCAGCGGGAGGTCCACGGCGGCCCGGATCGCGGCGAAGTCCGCCACCGCGGGGGTGAGCCCGTCGGCGGCCATGTCCGTGACCAGTTCGAGCCGGTCGGCGCCACCGGCTTCGGCGGCCTGGGCATCCTGCGCGGTCAGCGCGATGACTTCGAAGATTGGTCTAGACATATCCGTACCTTGCCACATCCCCTGCCGCCCGGGCGAGCCCCCTGCCCGCCCGGACGCCGGGCGCGGCCCTCCCGGCCCCCGCCGGTCAGCCCGCGGCCGGCGGGCGCTGCCGCCCGGGCAGGGGTGAGCGGTGCCGGAACACCGCGGCCAGCAGCAGCGCCACCGCCAGGAATCCCGTGAAGGCCAGCAGGCGCCACGGGCCGCCCGCGTCGATGAGGATCGGCCAGAAGGCGTCGCCCACCACCAGCGGCAGTACCGCGAGGGCCGGCGCGGCCGCCCGCAGCCGCCCGCGGGCCAGCGCGAGCAGCGGCAGGGCCGCCAGCACGATCCGGTACGGGTACCAGGAGGAGTCCCAGAACAGCGGCGTGCCGAACGTGCTCGGCCCGACCGTCACGAGCGCCGCCACCACGGCGCCCGCGAGCACCGACGCCGCCGCCTGCCGCACCCGCCCGCCCAGCAGGTCGGCGGGCGCCAGCAGCACCAGCAGGAGCCAGGCCCCCGGCGTCACGCCGTACGCCACCAGATCGAGGGCGTGGGCCAGGAGCGGTACGGGCCCGGCGGGGGAATCGGCGACGATCAGGGCGCCGGCCACCGCGACGCCCGCGAGCAGCGCCGCCGCACCGGCCCACCGGGCCGCACCCCAGCGCCCGCACAGCACCGCCGCCAGGGCGACGGCCCACAGCGCCAGGAGCCCGCTCCCCCACCAGCCGTAGCCGTCGGCCCGCACGAACTCGTACGACCAGGCCCGCCAGAGCTGCGCGGCCTGCCGCCCGAAGCCGGCCCCGAGCACGAACGGCAGCGCGGCGGCGAGCAGCCGCCCGGGCGTCCCGGCGGAGGTCAGCCCGGCCCGTAGCCGCAGCCCGTGCCCGGCGAGGCCGAGCAGTTCGCGGGCCCGGCCGAGCCGCCCGGTGTCGCCGGCCAGCGAGGCGTACACCTCGGCGAGCTCCGCTCCCCGGTCGGCCCGGTACGCCTTCGGGTACAGCCGCAGCACGGCGTCCAGCATCGGCTCGCTCACGCGAAGGCTCCGTTCGCTCGGGGGCGGAAGGCCGTCAGGCGCCGCTCGGCCTCGGCCGCGACGGCGCGCAGCCGCTCGGCCTCGACGGCGAGCGCGCCCCGGCCGGTGTCGCTGAGCGCGTAGGTGCGGCGGGCCCGGCCGTCGACCACCTCGTCGCTCTCGACCCGGATCAGCCCCTGGCCGAGCAGCCGGTCGAGCGCGCCGTACAGGGTGCCGGCCCGCATCCGGACCCGGCCGTCGGAGATCGCGGCGATCTCCTGGATGAGGGCGTAGCCGTGCCGCGGGGCATCGGCGAGAGCGGTGAGCAGGAGCAGCGTGGGCTCCTGCATCGAACGTTCTGTCATGCCATCTAGATATACCGGTCATCGGTATATACCGTCAGGCGAATCCGGGAACCCGGGCCCACCCTGACGGTCCGTCGCCGCACCGGGCCACAATGGGCGCCATGACCGCCGACCTGCTCGACCGCTGGATGGACCTGCTGCGCCGCTGCGGCGCGACCGCCGACCCGCAGCCGTACGGCGAGGAGTTGCTCAAGCGCTGGGCCGAGCCGCAGCGCCGCTACCACACCACCGACCACCTGCGGGCGGTGCTCGACCAGGTGGACGCGCTGGCCGGGCCGGCCGACGGCGCCGACGCCGTGCGGCTGGCGGCCTGGTTCCACGACGCGGTCTACCGGCCCGACCGCTCGGAGAACGAGGAGCGCAGCGCGGTGCTGGCGGTCCGCGCGCTGCGCGCGGCCGGGCTGGCCGAGCCGCTGGTCGAGGAGGTCGCCCGGCTGGTCCGGCTGACCGTCTCCCACGACCCGGCACCCGGGGACCGGGGCGGCGAGCTGCTCTGCGACGCCGACCTGGCCGTCCTGGGTGGCTCGCCGGACCAGTACGCGGCGTACGCGGCGGCCGTCCGCGAGGAGTACGGCTTCGTCCCCGAGGACGCCTTCCGGGCGGGGCGCGCGGCGATCCTGCGCCAGCTGCTCGCCCTGCCGGCGCTCTACCGCACCGAGGCCGCCCGCACCCGATTCGACGCCGCCGCCCGGGCCAACCTGGCCGCCGAGCTCAGGACGCTGGAGCCCTAGGGCTCACGCGAGCTTCCCGACCGGCGCGACGACCAGGCCCTCCTTGCCGCACACCCAGTGCGGATCGGGCCCCAGCTCGGGCTCCACGCCCAGCGCGTGCGGGTCGCCGTCCTCGGCGCAGGCGGTGCACAGCGGCCAGCGCCCGTACGCCTCCAGCAGCGCGTCCTGGACGTCCTGGGCGACCAGCCCGAGCACGTACTCGGTGCCGTCCGGCCACTGCTCCAGCCACCACCGCCGGTGCGTCACGGCGTCCTCCACCAGCGAGACCACGGCGGCGTCCGCCACGTCCCGGGCGGTCAGGTCGGCGAGGATCAGCGCCCGGGCGCTGTGCAGTGCGGCTTCGATGTCAGCGGGCATCCCCCCATTGTCCCGCACCCGGCACCCCGGCCGCCCTGCCGGGTGGAACGCCGCGAGGGCGGCCTCCCGGTGGGGAGACCGCCCTCGCGGGACGATCAGAACTCGCCGATCCTCGAAGGAGGATCAGAAGTCCATGTCACCGCCCGGCATGCCGCCGCCGGCCGGCGCGCCGGCCTTCTCGGGCTTGTCGGCGATGACGGCCTCGGTGGTGAGGAAGAGCGCCGCGATGGAGGCGGCGTTCTGCAGCGCGGAGCGGGTGACCTTGGCCGGGTCGATGATGCCCGCGGCGATCAGGTCGACGTACTCGTTGGTGGCGGCGTTCAGGCCGTGGCCGGCGGGGAGGTTGCGCACCTTCTCCACCACGACACCACCCTCGAGGCCGGCGTTGGTCGCGATCTGCTTGATCGGGGCCTCCAGCGCCACGCGGACGATGTTGGCACCGGTGGCCTCGTCGCCCTCCAGCTCCAGCTTGTCGAACGCGACACCGGCCTGCAGCAGCGCGACGCCACCACCGGCGACGATGCCCTCCTCGACGGCGGCCTTCGCGTTGCGGACGGCGTCCTCGATGCGGTGCTTGCGCTCCTTGAGCTCCACCTCGGTGGCCGCGCCGGCCTTGATGACGGCCACGCCGCCGGCCAGCTTGGCGAGGCGCTCCTGGAGCTTCTCGCGGTCGTAGTCCGAGTCGCTGTTCTCGATCTCGGCACGGATCTGGTTGACCCGACCGGCGACCTGGTCGCTGTCGCCGCCACCGTCGACGATGGTGGTCTCGTCCTTGGTGATGACCACCTTGCGGGCGGTGCCCAGCAGGTCGACGCCGGCGTTCTCCAGCTTGAGGCCGACCTCCTCGGAGATGACGGTGCCACCGGTGAGGATGGCGATGTCGCCGAGCATGGCCTTGCGGCGGTCACCGAAGCCGGGGGCCTTGACGGCGACCGACTTGAAGGTGCCACGGATCTTGTTCACGACCAGGGTCGACAGGGCCTCGCCCTCGACGTCCTCGGCGATGATGACGAGCGGCTTGCCGCTCTGCATGACCTTCTCCAGCAGCGGGAGCAGGTCCTTGACCGAGGAGATCTTGGAGTTGGCGATCAGGATGTACGGGTCCTCGAAGGACGCCTCCATCCGCTCCAGGTCGGTGGCGAAGTAGGCCGAGATGTAGCCCTTGTCGAAGCGCATGCCCTCGGTGAGCTCGAGCTCCAGACCGAAGGTGTTGCTCTCCTCGACGGTGATGACGCCTTCCTTGCCGACCTTGTCCATCGCCTCGGCGATGAGCTCGCCGATCTGGGTGTCGGCGGCGGAGATGGAGGCGGTGGAGGCGATCTGCTCCTTGGTCTCCACGTCCTTGGCCTGGGCGAGCAGCTGGTCGGAGACGGCCGCGACGGCCTTCTCGATGCCGCGCTTCAGGGCCATCGGGTTGGCGCCGGCGGCGACGTTGCGCAGGCCTTCCTTGACCAGGGCCTGGGCGAGCACGGTGGCGGTGGTGGTGCCGTCACCCGCGACGTCGTCGGTCTTCTTGGCGACCTCCTTGACGAGCTCCGCGCCGATCTTCTCGTAGGGGTCCTCGAGCTCGATCTCCTTGGCGATGGAGACACCGTCGTTGGTGATCGTGGGGGCGCCCCACTTCTTCTCAAGGACGACGTTGCGGCCCTTGGGGCCAAGCGTCACCTTGACGGCGTCGGCAAGCTGGTTCATCCCGCGCTCAAGGCCGCGGCGAGCTTCCTCGTCAAACGCGATGATCTTTGCCATGTGAAGTGGTCCTCCGGGACGCGATCGACTGCATCGGACCGAAGGGTGCCCGCGACGGACGGCCCTGCGAGCGGGGGTCCTGTCCCCAACCGCTCCCGGGAGGCCTCACCGACCCGATCCGTTTGTCACTCTCGTACCGAGAGTGCTAACGCCAATGATTAGCACTCTCGGGTGGCGAGTGCAAGCCCGATCGCGGGGTGTCCCGAACATGGCGGCAGGCCCGCACGGGGTTCCCGTACGGGCCTGCTGCCGATGATCTGTGGCCGCCAGCTCGTTGACCGAACCGAGGCTCCGCAGGTCGAAGAGGTCACGCAACCAGCGCGCGGACCATGTCCGCCTGCGGACCCTTCTGCCCCTGGGAGATCTCGAACTCGACCCGCTGGCCCTCTTCGAGGGTGCGGTAGCCGTCCATCTGGATCGCGCTGTAGTGGACGAACACGTCCGCACCACCGTCGACCGCGATGAAGCCGTAGCCCTTCTCGGCGTTGAACCACTTGACGGTGCCCTGAGCCATTCCGAACTCCCCTTGTGCTGTGCTGGCCCTTCACGGACCCGCAGGGTGCGGGTCCAGAGGTCTGGAAGGCCGGCCCGGGGAACCCCCCCTGGGCGCAGCCGTGCACGCCGCAGCCACCGCACCGGGGCCCGAAAGGGCCACCGGAACGCGGGTGAATGCGTCGACCGCGGCTGAATGTATCCGGACATGCGCCCTCTGCAACAGGCCCAACTTTTGGGCAATTGCTATGAGCCCCGGGGGATATGACGGGATGAAAGCGGCACTTGTGAGCAATTGACGCCGGACATCGCGGACCAACGTCACATATCGCCGGAATAATTCTGACGGCGGCCTGACAGTTCGGCTCCGTGCCCCGGATCGCCGGTCTCAGCGAGCGGACAGCCGCTGCGTACCCGACCGGTGTGCGGGGCGGGCCACCTCGAATCGGCCTCGAATACCCCTGCGACACGCACTCTATACCCAGCCACGTGGGCAAATGTCCGACCGGAACGCCGAGAGCCGCCGTCGGGAACGGAATTTCGGCATTCCGGTCCTGACGGCGACTCAAGGCTGCTACGAGCGTCGGCCGAGGTCAGCAGCCGCCGGCCACCGCCGGGATGATCGAGACGGCCGCGCCGTCCTTGATCCCGGTCTGCAGGCCCTCGGCGAAACGCACGTCGTCGTCGTCGACGTAGACGTTGACGAAGCGGCGCAGCTGCCCGGCGTCGTCCAGGATCCGGGCCGAGATGCCCGGGTGGTTCTGCTCCAGATCCTTGATCACCTCGGCCAGGGTGGTGCCCTCGGCGGCCACCTCGGCCGAGCCGCCGGTGTAGGTGCGCAGGATGGTGGGGATGCGGACGGTGGCGCTCATGGACGTCTACTCCTTGCTGCGGGGTGGTGAGGGGGTCGGGGGCGGGGCTTCGGCTCAGGCCAGGCCGGCGGCCCGGAAGGACTCCAGGGTCGGCCGGATGGTGGCGGTCAGCCCGGCGTCGGAGACGGCGTCCAGGGTCTTCAGGCCGTCGCCGGTGTTGATCGCCACGGTCTCCTTCGCCGGGTCCAGCTGTCCGGTCTCGACCAGCTTCTTGAGCACGCCGACGGTCACGCCGCCCGCGGTCTCCGCGAAGATGCCCTCGGTGCGGGCCAGCAGCCTGATCGCGTCGACCACCTCGGCGTCGGTGACGTCCTCGACCGCGCCGCCGGTCCGCCGGGCGATGTCCAGCACGTACGGGCCGTCGGCCGGGTTGCCGATCGCCAGCGACTTGGCGATGGTGTCGGGCTTCACCGGGCGGATCACGTCGTGGCCGGCCTTGTACGCGGCCGACACCGGCGAGCAACCGGCCGCCTGGGCACCGAAGATCCGGTACGGGCGGTCCTCCACCAGGCCGAGCTTGATCAGCTCCTGCAGCCCCTTGTCGATCTTCGTGAGCTGCGAGCCCGAGGCGATCGGGATGACGATCTGCTCCGGCAGCCGCCAGCCGAGCTGCTCGCAGATCTCGTACGCCAGCGTCTTGGAGCCCTCGCCGTAGTACGGGCGCAGGTTGACGTTGACGAAGCCCCAGCCCTCGCCGGCCGGGTCGCCGATCAGCTCGGAGCAGAAGCGGTTCACATCGTCGTAGTTGCCCTCGATGCCGACCAGCTCGCCGCCGTAGACCCCGGCCATCACGACCTTGCCCTGCTCCAGGTCGTGCGGGATGAAGACGCAGGACTTGAAGCCGGCCCGGGCCGCCGCCGCACCGACCGCGCCGGCCAGGTTGCCGGTGGAGGAGCAGGACAGGGTGGTGAAGTCGAACGCGCGCGCCGCCTCGATGGCGCAGGCGACCACCCGGTCCTTGAAGGAGTGGGTCGGGTTCCCGGAGTCGTCCTTGACGTGCAGCTGCGCGGTGAAGCCCAGCTCGCGGCCGAGGTTGTCGGCCTTGACCAGCGGGGTCCAGCCGGGGTTCAGGTTCGGCTTGGACGCCACGTCGGCCGGCACCGGCAGCAGCGGGGCGTAGCGCCAGATCGAGGCCGGGCCGGCCTCGATCCGCTTGCGCAGTTCCTCGGTCTCGTACGAGCCGAAGTCGTAGGCGATCTCCAGCGGGCCGAAGCACTCGACGCAGGCGAAGCTCGGGCCGAGCGGGGTGCGGGCGCCGCACTCGCGACAGGACAGCGCGGCGGCGGGGCCGAGGTCGACGGCAGGAGCTGCGACAGGGGTAGCGGTAGCCATGATGGCGGAGGCCTCTCTCCTCATCTTCCCCGTGACGCGGGCGCGCCACAGGACGGAATTGGCACCTGTCCCGCCGGGGCCTCGACCTGACGGTCAGTTAGCCGGACGGGAAGGTTGCCGGGACTTCAACGGGCCGTTCCCTCAGTCCCTCTGGATGAGCAATGTGGCGAGCGGCGTTACAGCCGACAGCGCGTTTGTGGTCGTGCACAGCGACCCACCCCGACGTGCGAAGGTCGGATCGCATTACCAAGACTGTATCCGAAGGCCCCGGTACCACCTCATAGCGTCCGACACCCGAGACGGCGCCGCCCATCCGAGGAGCGAGATCTTGCCCGACCAGCCCCGGCCCGACGTCCTGCCCCAGGTGGCGTCCTGGCTGCGCCGCCGCTCGTGGGCGGCCGCCGACCGCCCGGTGGAGACGCTGCTGGCCGCCAAGCGCGCGGCGGGCCCGGCCGCTTCCGTGAGCGTGGTGCTGCCCGCCCTGGACGAGGAGCCGACCGTCGGCGAGATCGTGACCGCGATCCGCGTGGAACTGATGGAACGGCTGCCGCTGGTGGACGAGCTGGTGGTGGTCGACTCCGGCTCGGTGGACCGCACCGCCGAGCGGGCCGCGGCGGCCGGCGCCCGGGTGGTGCACCGGGACGACATCCTCCCCCGGCTGCCCGCCGAGCCCGGCAAGGGCGAGGTGCTCTGGCGCTCGCTGCTGGTCACCCGCGGCGAGATCGTCTGCTTCATCGACGCCGACCTGCGCGAGTTCGACCCCGCCTTCGTCACCGGGATCATCGGCCCGCTGCTCACCGATCCGGGCATCCAGCTGGTCAAGGCGATGTACGACCGGCCGCTGGAGACCGCGGGCGCGGTCGTCCCGGCCGGCGGCGGCCGGGTCACCGAGCTGGTCGCCCGCCCGCTGCTCAACCTGCACTGGCCGCAGCTGGCCGGCTTCGTCCAGCCGCTCGGCGGCGAGTACGCGGCCCGCCGGACGCTGCTGGAGCGGCTGCCCTTCCCGACCGGCTACGGGGTCGAGCTCGGCCTGCTGGTGGACGCGCTGGACACGGTCGGGCTGGACGCGCTGGCCCAGGTCGACGTCGGCGTGCGGCACCACCGCCACCAGGACGGCCAGGCCCTCGGCCGGATGGCCGCGACCATCTACCGCACCGCGCTGGAGCGCCTGGACCGCACCCACCGGCTGAAGGCCGAGGACGGCCTGCTGCACCCGCTGCTCACCCAGTTCTCCCGCGACCCCGCCACCCGCGGCTTCACCGCCCACACCCACCCGGTGCACGCCGTCGAACGCCCGCCGATGCGGACCGTCCCGGAGTACCGGGACCGGTAGCGGGTTCTCGGGCGCGCCGCGCGCTGAGTGGTTTGCACACCCGATGTCGCGGCAAGCTTGGCAGTATGGCCGATCACGCGTCCGCACGTTCGAATCAGCCCGGCGCCGCCCCGATCCTGGTGGCCTCCAACCGCGGCCCGGTGTCCTTCACCAGCGAGGACGACGGTTCGCTGACCCTGCGCAGAGGAGGTGGCGGCCTGGTCTCCGGCCTCTCCGCGATCGACGACCCGAGCGCCGTCTGGGTGTGCGCCGCCCTCGGCGAGGCCGACCGGACGGCCGCCCGGCAGTCCCCGGACGGGCGGCTGGACCTCGCCGGCTTCGAGGTCGGCGGCCAGGCCGTCCGGATGCTGGACATCGATCCCGGCACCTTCACCCGCGCCTACAACGGCGTGGCCAACTCGACCCTCTGGTTCGTCCACCACCTGCTCTACGACACCCCGGTCTCGCCCAACTTCGACGAGCGCTTCCGCCGCGAGTGGGAGTCCTACACCACCTACAACACCGCCTTCGCCGAGGCGCTGGCCACCGAGGCCGCCCCGGGCGCCGCCGTCCTGATCCAGGACTACCACCTCTCGCTCGCCCCGGCCCTGCTCCGGGCGCTGCGCCCGGACCTGCGGATCGGGCACTTCTCGCACACCCCCTGGGCCCCGCCGGAGTACTACCGGATGCTGCCGGACGACGTCGGCGCGGCCGTGCTCGCCGGGATCCTGGGCTCGGACCGGGCCGGCTTCCTGACCCGCCGCTGGGCGCTGGCCTTCGCCGACTGCTGCGCCGATCTGCTGGGCGCCGCCGTGGACCGCGAGCAGCTCGCGGTCACGTACCAGGGCCGCACCACCCGGCTCGGCGTGCACGGTCTCGGCGCCGACGCCGACTTCCTGCGCGAGCGGGCGCACCGCCCGGACGTGGACGCCCGGCTGGCCGCCCTGCGGGAGGCGGTCGGCGATCGGCGGACCATCGTCCGGGTGGACCGCACCGAGCTCAGCAAGAACATCGTCCGCGGCCTGCTCGCCTACCGGCACCTGCTGCGGTCCAGGCCCGAGTGGCAGGGCCGGGTCGTCCACATCGCCTTCGCCTACCCCTCCCGGCACGACCTGCCGGAGTACCGCGAGTACACGGCGGCGGTGCAGCGCACCGCGCACGAGATCAACGACGAGTTCGGCACCCCCGCCTGGCAGCCGCTGATCCTGCACGTCAACGACGACTTCCCACGCTCGCTGGCCGCCTACCGGCTGGCCGACGTCGCCCTGGTCAACCCGATCCGGGACGGGATGAACCTGGTCGCCAAGGAGATCCCGGTGGTCTCCGACGACGGCTGCGCGCTGGTCCTCTCGCGCGAGGCGGGCGCCTTCGCCGAGCTCGCCGAGGACGCGATCATCGTCAACCCGTACGACGTGATCGCCACCGCCGAGGCACTCCACCAGGCCCTCACCATGGCCCCCGGCGAGCGCGCCGACCGCACCAAGCGGCTGGCCGCCGCGGCCACCGCGCTGCCGCCGCAGCAGTGGTTCCTGGACCAGCTCGACGCCCTCGGCTGAGCAGCGGCGGCCGGTCGGCCCCCGCTCGGCCGCCGGAGTTCGGCTCGGCCCCGGAGCTCAGCGCCCCGGGCCGATCGCCCCCGCGAGCGCCGCCAGCAGCTCGACCACGCCGGCCGGGCCGGGCACCACCAGGTCCGCCCGGTCGGCGAGGGCGCTCACCGGCGCCTCGCCGCCGACGGCCGCGCTGCAGACCAGCAGGCCGGGCAGACCGGCCGCCCGGCGGCGCTCGACCGCCTCGTACGCGGGCAGGTCGCCGAGGTCGTCGCCGACGTAGAGCACCGTGCGCAGCGGCCGCCCGGCCAGGAAGCCGTCCAGGGCGGCGCCCTTGTCCACCCCGGGCGGCCGCAGCTCCAGCACCATCCGGCCGGGCTCGACCATCAGGCCGTGCCCGGCGGCGAGCTCGGCGAGCGGGGCGCGCAGCAGCTCCAGGGCCTCCTGCGGCCGGTCGGCCCGGCGGGTGTGCACGGCCAGCGCCCGCCCCTTGTCCTCGGTCCAGGTGCCCGGCCGGGCACCCGCCCGCGCCAGCACCCCGGGCAGCGCGGCCCGGACGGCGGCCACCCCGGCGGGCGGCTCGGCCGCGGTGACCTCTTTGGTCCGGGCCTCCCAGCGCTCGGCGCCGTAGTGGCCGAGCACGGTGAGGTGCTCCAGCCCCGGCACCCCGGCGAAGCCGCCGTGGGACACCGCGGTGGCGGCCGGCCGCCCGGTGACCACCACCACCGCGCCGACCAGCGGCGCCAGCGCGGAGAGCGCCGGCACCACCCCGGGATGTGCCCGGGCCTGCTCGGGGTCGGCCACGATCGGCGCCAGCGTCCCGTCGAAGTCCAGCCCCACCACGCTCTCCCCGGGGGCGGCCAGCAGCGCCGCCAGGCCCTCCCGGCCCGCGGCCGTCCGGGGCGTCACGAATTCAAGGCTTCCCATGCCCACGACCGTACCCAGGCCGCCCGCACCGATGCCTGCGCGGAGCGCCGAGCGCGCCGGCGGACTACCGCGCGTCGCGCCGGGCCTGCCGGACCCGGCGCAGGCGGTTCACCAGCACCGGCGCGTGCGCCAGCGCCTCCGGCCGGTCCAGCAGTGCGTTGAGCAGCTGGTAGTACCGGGTGCCGGAGATCCCCAGCTCCTCCCGGATCGCCCGCTCCTTGGCACCGGACGTCCGCCAGGCCCGCGCCTCCAGCGCCAGCACGGCGAGATCGCGCTCACTCAGCCCAGCCATCGGTCACCTCCGCTTACGAGGTGTCATTGTGCCCGGCCGCCCCGACACACTCTGCCGTCGCCACCCGCGCACCGGTCCGGCTAGCGTCGGGATCATGACCAACCCTTTCGCCGTGCACATCCCCGACGCCGAGCTCGAACCCGACCCGCTCGACCCGGCCCAGATCGTCTCCGGCACCCCCGAGGTCTCGGGCAAGGTGCTCTGGGAGTCCCCGGACGGCCGCCAGGTCCGCGGGATCTGGCAGATCACCCCCGGCGTGGTGACCGACACCGAGGCGGACGAGCTGTTCGTCGTGGTCAGCGGCCGGGCCACGATCGAGTTCGAGGGCGGCCCGACCCTGGAGGTCGGCCCGGGTGACCTGGCCGTCCTGCGCGAGGGCGACCGCACCACCTGGACGGTGCACGAGACCCTGCGCAAGGCGTACGCGATCAACCTCTGACCCCGGGGCCCGGGCCGCACCCGGCCCGGGCCCGCGCTCCGGTGGCCGGCCGCCGGCAGATCGGAAGAGCGGCGGGGAGGGAAAGAGTGTCTGTACCAGGGTGTAGATCTCGGG